>CAJGCP010000011.1 GCA_904501885.1 uncultured Acetatifactor sp.
CAGTTTACGGTGCAGAACTCGTTTTGACGGAAGGCGCTAAGGGTATGCAGGGGGCCATAGACAAGGCGGAGGAATTGCGCAACGAGATAGAAGGCGCTGTGATTTTAGGACAGTTTGATAATCCCGCCAATCCCGCAGCCCATTATGCGACCACAGGTCCTGAGATCTGGCAGGATACGGAAGGCAAGGTTGATATTTTAGTGGCAGGGGTGGGTACCGGTGGAACCATCACCGGCATTGGCAGGTATTTGAAGGAACAAAATCCCAAGATAGAAATCGTGGCGGTAGAACCTGCAGATTCTCCTGTACTGTCAGGAGGAAACCCGGGACCCCACGGGTTGCAGGGCATTGGGGCCGGATTTGTGCCGGGAGCCTTGGATACGGATGTATATGATGAGGTCCTGCAAGTGACCACGGAAGAAGCTTATGCGGCGGGACGATTACTTGCGAAAAAAGAAGGTGTGTTCACCGGCATCAGTGCAGGGGCTGCGTTGCATGCAGCAACACTCATTGCTAAGAAACCGGAGAATGTGGGAAAGACCATCGTGGTGGTACTTCCTGATTCGGGAGACAGGTATTTGTCTACTCCCATGTATAGTGAATAAGGATTAGATTGCTATAGATGGCTTTTAGAAAGAAAAGAATATGTGATTCAAAAAGAGTTCGCATTGCGAACTCTTTTTGTGTATGTCAGGTCTATGGATTTCAAATGATTATTCTGCCCGATACTCGCACAGTGCATTGCTGATGGACAGGGTGTCCAACAACTCTTTTCCCTGAGGAGTGCGGCGATAGATTTTGATGGTTCCTGTGCCGGCACTTCCGATCCAAAGGGGAAGTTTGCTCTTGCGCCCATCGGGATTTTCGTAGTTCATATTCATCATTTCTGATTTTAAGCAACTTGCGGAGATTTTCACGATGGAAGTTTTGTTTTTTGCAACAATGTGCCAAATGTAGCGCTTGTTGGTTTCTTTGGTTTCCCATCTGCAGTTCATGAAAGAAAAATCTTCACCGGTATAAGTTAACTGCAACATCAGCCTGCGACGCAGGGGGAATTTGAAAAACCTGGGAATACAACCGTTGATAGCCAATACAGAGTGGCGAAGTTCTTTGCCGGTACGCTGGCTGTGAAGCTTAGAGCCTGCAAACTGGAACCAGGGATTGTTGAAGTTCTTGCCCCAATGCTTATCTGCATAGCCGTAACTGAGCTCCGGAGAAACAATATATTTCACACCATCCAATAACACTGTGCCACGGAAGAAACTGCGAATGCCTTCTCCGTGCCAGTAACTATCCAGTACATTGCAAAATTGTGCTACAAGACTGCTGCAGAGTCCTGTGTGGCAGGAAACGGATTTATGTACTTCCAGATCCCAAACCATCACACCTGCATCTGTCATCAGATAACGTTTCTGTGCATCTGTTGCAGATACTTCTACACATCCTGAAATGTGGTCTTCACTGTAGAAACAGTCGTCTACCTCCATCAGTAGGGGAGTGCCTGTTGTTTTCAGAGCAGAGATGGGATAAAAAGCATGGAGCTGTTTGCCGGGTTCGCCATTTGCTCCGGGCAATACGCCCACATTCATCATCACATAGGAGGGCTTGATGCCGTTCTTTTTGTAATAGGGATGCTGACCGTAAATGGGAATATCGCGACTGAGTTTGGGATTAATCACAAAGAATTCTACAAAAAAAGTGCGTACTTCTCCTGAAGCAGGCTCAAGGCCGGAGAATGAATGCCACCAGCGCATGTAACCTTTTTGGCCAAGAGAGCCGCACAACTGATATGAATTTCTTCGAATGTCAGAAATGTTCATGTGGTTCCTCTTTTGTAGAAAACAAGATGTCGTAGTTACAAAATATATTCTACCACAAGATGTAGGAAATGACAAGAGTGTCGTTGCAAAAAATAAAAAGGATTTTTATGGAAAAAAGACTTAAATCAGAGAGGTGAAAAAGTAATAAAAATAGGCGCCCTTTTTGCAAGGCGCCTATGCAAATATTCGTGAATTCTTTTAGCAATTTAGCATCATCCGATGCGAATGCCGGACAACAATAGACCCACCAAACCGTAGTATGCGATTACCGCAGCCAAGTCATTGATGGTGGTAATCAAAGGGCCGGAGGCCACTGCCGGGTCAATTTTAATTTTGTGGAAGAAGATGGGAATAATGGTTCCCACAAATCCGGAAATGACCATTGCCACTAAGAGAGACAATGCCACACAGCCGGCAACCAACAGAACCTGTTCCATGGGAAGATTCTTGGTTAGGAGCAGATATCCGCCTACAAAACCAAAGGAAATCAATCCCACTAGGAATCCATTGGCAGCACCGATACGGATTTCTTTGGAAATCAGTTTCAGTTTTTCTCTACCTGCCACTCCTTCGTCCATCAGCACACGGATGGTCACAGCCAGAGACTGGGTACCGGTATTCCCGGCCATACCTAAAATCAGGGATTGGAAACAGATGACAATGGACAATTCTGCCACAATCTTTTCAAAAATGCCCACCACACTGGAAACCACCAAACCAAGACCCAGCAACAACAGTAGCCAGGGAAGTCTCTTTTTGATACTTTCCAATAGAGGTTCATCCAAATCTTCTTCGGAGGACAAACCTGCCAGTTTTGCGTAGTCGTCGCTCATCTCGTCGTCTACTGCGTCCACCAGATTTTCGGAAGTGATGACGCCGATGATTTCATTTTCATCATTCAAAACGGGAATGGAGTCTTCCGCATAGTCCTTCAATCGCTCGATAGACTCGGAAATTTTTTCTTTGCTGCCTATGCTGGGATACTCCCGGCTGATGATGTCGTCTAGGGGTGTGAAATCTCTTGCAATAATCAAATCCTTCAAGTCAATGGCACCATCGTATTTGCCATCTTTATCTACCACATAGATGGTACCGATATTATCATTTTCCTTGGCCTGCTCTACCAGGGCACGCATGGCTTTTTTGACGGTAAAATCTTCTGAGATAGCCACATAATTGGTGGTCATCAGATATCCGATTTCATCTTCTTCAAAGGACTGAATGAGGCGGACATCCTCGGCGGATTCTTCATCCATCAGGGAGAGCAATTCTTCCTGGGTATTTTCGGACTCGATGTCCTCCAATGCGGCCACCGCATCCTCTGCGTCCATGCTACCGAGAATTTCTGCCGCCTGCTCCAGGGGCAACTCCTCCAAATAGGTGGATATATTGTCCAGGTAGGAAATGATTTCGGAGGTTTGTTCCAGACCTAAGATGTCATAGAGTCGGATACGTGTCTCCATATCAAGTTCTTCGATGGCGTCTGCAATATCACCTGCGTGGAAGTCGCTCAGTGCATCGCGGATTTCTTCATCGGATGTGGTGTTTTGGATGATTTCCAAAATCATATCTTTTTGGTCTGCATTAAATTGTTCTGTATCCAAAGCCATATCATTTCCTCCTTTCCGTGTATTTCTTATATTATGATAATAGCATACTATTTTTGCAAAAACCAGTCAATATTTGGCGCAGGAAAAGAATAAGTTTTTTGTTTCAAAAATTTAAATTTGGGTATTGACTTTTGTCAGGTCGGGGTGTAAATTAGCAAGTACTTAGTCACATGTCGACAGCTAAGTGAGGTGTGTCATCACATCTATTGTACTAAAATTCTTTTAATTCTATTCTGTATTACCCGGTCGTTTCGACCAAATTTTCAAACAATGATCAAGTCTGAAAAATAGTTTGTGCACGCTGTTTTTGGGCGCGAATGGGGGGATGTATGTATCGTTAAGCTACGAGATGCTGCGGGACGAAATTTATTGCAGGATTTAGTATCCGATTATACCGGTGGCAAGCAGCAGTCACTGGTACAGATGAAAAAGGGACAGATGACGAAGGCTACCTTTTTGGAGGAGGCCGGAAACCATATCCTTACGTACTATCAAATGAATGGGGAGGACGCGCAGGCCCTGCTTGCACAATTTGAACAATATATTTTTGGATATTCCATCCTGTCCACTCTGATAGATGATCCATCTGTGTCGGATATCCGCGTGATCTCCTACGATAATATCAGAGTCAAACGGGAGGGAAGACGAATGTCCTCCGATGTGGCTTTTGCTTCCCCGGAGGAGTATCGACAATTTGTGGACTATGTGGCCACAAGAAATCAAGTCAACATATCAAATCTAAATGCCATCGGACGATTTACCGATGACGACTCTCATCCGGAGTTTATCTTGCGATTTACTCTGTCCATGCCGCTGGTAAATTCCTACCACGAGCCATATCTTTGTATTCGGAAAATTCCCAAGAGATTTCCGCAAATGAAGGATTTAATTGCAGCCGGAATGTTAGACCGTACGACAGCGGAACTTTTGGTGACCCGCTTTCGCAGTGGCTCTACCCTGATTTGTGGTGGAAACTCATCGGGCAAGACCACATTGTTAAATGCGTTAAAGGAAACCTTACCGGATGATGTGGCGGTGTTGGTTGCCCAGCAGGCGGATGAACTTACCACTTACTTTCATCCGGATATGATGTTTTTGCATTCCCTGCCCGGAAATGCTGAACAACAGGTCAGCTATGGATTGGAGGAAATCAGCATTGCGGGGCTTACCATGGATGTGGATTTTTTCATTATTGGCGAAGTGAAGGGCGGAGAGGCCATTTATCTTTTGAATGCGGCCTATACCGGACAGCTGTGTGCCGCAACCATTCATGCACCCGGCGCCCACAAGGCACCGGAAAAACTGGTGGATTATGCCATGCAGGGAAGCCGGTATTCCAGGGATGAACTGATGAAATTTATGGAATGCTTCCAAACACTGGTATTCATGAAGCATTACAAGGTGGCAGAGGTGTATGCCTGCAACGGCTGGGACGGAGAGCGTAAAAGCTTGCGGTATGAAAAAATCTATGAGAGGAACACGGAATGAAATATTTGATTTTATTTCTGCTGGCAGTGGGATTTTGGCTCCTGTTTTTAGAAGGAAGAATAACGCTGTTTGCGCAAGCCTTTTATGAGAGAAGCTTATGGGAATTGGGTGCTGCGTCCAGGCGTAGAAATCTGGAAGAACGCAAACGCCGCCTTTTGGGAGCGGAGGATAATTTTTGGTCCAAAACTGAGAAGTATCTCTATTACAGTGGCATAAAACTAAAGTATCCGCATCTTACGGCAGAACTTTGGATTGCCATGCATTTGTCAGTATATGCGGCGGTAATTGTGATGGGTGGTTTCTTGTTTGATATGGAAGATGTGTTGTTGGTGCTTCTGGTGTTTGTACTTGCAGAACGGGTGATTTTGCAAAGAAAAAGATCAAAGAATAGAACTGTCGTGGGTCAGGAATTGCCCCAACTCATCGATTTTCTGGGAAATTACAGCATCACTTCAGGAGAGCTTACAGGAGTGCTGTTGCAGATTGCCAGATATGTGGGGAAACCGTTGTCACAGGTGTTGGAAAGTTGTTACTATGAGGCGCAGACCACAGGGGACACCAGAGCGGCGCTTTTGGCCATGCGGGACAAAATAGAGCATCCGCAATTTAAGGAGTTGGTCACAAATATGGAAGTGAACTTGAGGTATTGCGCCGATTTTTCTGTGTTGACAGTGGGAAGCAAACGTACTCTGAGAGAGTATCTCAAAAACGCCGGAGAACGTACGGGGATGTTGCGGGAAGCACTTGTCAGTATGGGAATTTTATTGGGAATGTCCTTCCTTGTACTTTGGGGAGTCAGCGGTATGGTAGAAATGTCAGTTTCTTCTATGCTGTTTGGTACCCTCCCCGGAAAAATCGGAATGATTGCCATGGTGGTCATTGCCCTGCTGTTTTACCGTCAAATCAATCAGATTCACAATTAGGAGGGGAAGAATGGACATAAACATTGCTCTATGCATGCAAATGACACGTATTGCCTGTACGATTCTTGTTTTCCTGCTGGTGTTTCTGTTGCTGGCAAAAGAAGGCGGAAAACACAAAATGCTGGCTGCGTATCGCGAAATAGAGGGCCTGCTTGTAAACAGCGCCGGAGGGAAGCAATGGTATCTGCGCACGCAGAGTAGGTTGAGCCGTTATGGCGCAGGGTTTCACTATGGTAGGCATATTCACCCGGTTTCTTACTGTCTGGTCAGAATGCTGCTGTGTTTGACAGGTATTCTGGTGGTGGGAAACTTGGATATCACCTTGAGAATATTTTGCGGACTGGCGTTTTATTTTCTACCGGATGTGCTTCTCTTGTATCTGAATAAAAAGGACAATGCAAGGATGCTTCCGGAGATTAAACTGATGTACCACACCATGGAACTCCAAATCAAGGCGGGTGTGTATGTGATGGATGCCTTGGCTGAGTGTTACGGAAGCGTGGCCCATAAACGACTAAAGGCAGCGCTTTTGGATTTGGCGGGAGATATTGCCATACGGGCGGACGTATATGACGCACTCGGTAGTTTTCAGGCAAAGTTTGAAAACAGTCATATCAATGCCCTGTGTGTCACCATCTGTCAGGCACTGGAGTCAGGCCAGGCGGTGGAACTATTGCGGGACCTAGGGGAACAGGTGAAGGATATGGAACAACAGGTACTGATGTCCAAGAAGGCTTCCCTGGATCGTAGCCTCACTTTCTATCAGCTGGGAATTCTCACCGTGGTGCTGGGACTGACACTCTACATATGTATCGTTCAAATGCTGGATGTGGCAGTGGGATTGTAAACGAATTTTATAAAACTGAATAATGGCTAGAGATGTCCCAAAAGGATATCGCAAATAAAAATATTGAAATGAAAGGAAAAGATAAGTTATGAGAGAAAATATGATGAACAAAATGGATGGATTTGTAATCAAGTGCAAGATGGGAGCAGATGCATTGCGCCGAAAAGGTATGAAAACAGAGGACGGAATCGACGGTATCTTGGTGACGGTAGGCCTTTGTATCATCGCATTGCTTCTGTGCGTTACCATGAAGGAGAGCCTGGAAACCTTTATCACAGGTGTTGTTTCAAACCTGACCACCGAGGCCAATGAGATTCTCACAGGCACAGGCGTGTGATGAAAAAGGAGAGGGGTGTTGCTGCGGAGTTTCCTGTGGTCTGCTTGTGTCTATTGGCGTTGACCGTGCTTTTGTTCTCTTATTTGGGGAGTGTGAAGGTAATTCAACAGAAGGAAACTTTGGGGCAGATTGCAAGAAAATATCTGTTGATTATGGAAACAATGGGGTATTTGGGATCCCAGGACCGGCAGAACCTGATGGTGGAACTGGAAGAAATGGGGTTGGAGCAAATTTCCATCGCTGGAACATCCACCAGTCAGAGGTGCTACGGGGATGAAATTGTTTTAAGTATTCAGGGAGTGTTGGAAGATGGGCGCAGGGTTACGGAAAAAAGGTTTTCTACAGCAAAAAATTAAGGTTGTAGGAGAGGGCAAGCTACGGAAGGAATCCGGCAGAATAAGTTTTATTGTGGGTTTGTACTTTGCCTTATTTTTCGCGGTGCTACTGTATGCTTCCATACAGATACAGAGAATGCAGGCAGCATCCCTTTATCTGGAGGATGCCTTGGCGGCTTCTAATTTAGGGGCCGCCATGGTGGACCTTCGGGAATATGGAAAGAGTCATCAGATCTTGGTGGAATCTCCACAGGAAAGTTACAGAATTTTTCAAAAGTTATTACGCAAGAACTTAAACCTCGACGAAAACTTTTATCCGGCACAGGGCAGCGTTTTGGGGGACAAGGTGGAGATACGACAGTTTGCTGTTTATAACGTAGAATCAAATAAACTGGTAGAGCATTATTTTGACCGATACGGAAATGTTTGGGTGACAGACTTTCCCAAGGGGGGCTTCTGGGCTCCTAATTGGCAGATGGTGGAGTATACCTCCATTTATAGTGAAGTGCAGACCAAGGTAAAATGTTTTCCGGGGGTGTATGTGAACGCACGAAAAGGAAAGTTGGTTGAAGTGGTAAACGAATCTGTAAAGTAGACAGATGAAAGAAAGTAGGAAGAAGGCGAATGGGAAAGACAGATGTTTCATGGCAAGACATGGAGAGGAGGCAGTATTGTGAAGAAAAACAGACCCACAGAAGGTAAGACCAATAGGGAGAACAGATGGAAACTGGGAGTGGGCATTGCAGCATTGGTGGCGGCACTCTCTGTTTTTATCATCATGTTACAAATAGAGAAGAATGCGTTGGAGAGATATGAGAAGAGGGCAGTATATGTGGCGGAGCGGGAGATTCCTGCCGGATATGTGCTGACGGAAGATAATTATGAAAAGTATTTTGGTGTCCGCAAGGTGGATGCCGGGATGGTGCCGGAGGGAGTAGCGGATAACATAGAGGATTTGTACGGGCAAGCACCGGTATATGATATTTCCAAAGGGACGGTTTTGGATGCAAAGATGTTTGTGGAAGGAAAAACCGTGCCTAAGGAATTGAAAACACCAATTGTGGTGGGAGCCAGAGTGGAAGATTTGTTTCAGGTGGCAGGAGGTATTTTGCGGTCGGGGGACAAGGTGCATATTGTGGTCGTGTCATCGGAAGGAGAGGCCGACATCAAATGGGAAAATGTGATTGTGGAAAGTGCTTTTAGTGGTTCCGGTGAATCAGTGGATGCCTGGGACACCACCACGCCGGCACTTCGAATCAATCTTTATTTAGAGAAGAATCAGGTGGAGAAGTTTTATGAGGAGTTGGCAAAGGGGAGCATCAGAGCGGTTAAGGTATGTGATTAAATGGGTGGTATTGGCAGGCGCAGCTTTGTGGGTCGGATGGATGACTTGCCCCATGCAGGCGGAGGCGGGGACCATTTTTGACAGCCCTTATGTGGAGTTGACCGAGGATGGGGGCGCGTGGACGACCTGCAAGGGAGAAACCCACAAGCAATACTACGACAAGGGATACGTGATTGAAACAGAGAACGAAAGTGCCCTGCGTCTATTACAGGAGGGAGAACATTATTATATATATGAAAGAACCGGGTCAATTCCTGTGGGAAGATGGATCGTGGAACATAAATTTTCCTTTTGTGTACATGACAGTTATCCGAAGGAAGGAGAGGACTTCCACGGGATCGTTTATAACAGGGATTCCTGCGGTAGGCCATATTGCCAGGGATGGATTGCCTATTGTGTGGATTGTGAAGAGAAAATCATCAATTTGCTCATGTATATGTGCGATGAGGCAGTGAAAAGTATTGATTATCTGGAAACCGGAACGGACTACTATTATTTATGCCCCTACTGTAATAATTTGGAGCAGGCCCGTTTGATAGAGCCCCACGCATGTAAAGGCATATCTAAGAACCAATATCGCATTACATATCACGTAAATACAGAAGAATACATCATGGGGGAGATGGCGGACAGCTTCCATATATATGATAATGCTACTTATTATAATGGAGAAAAAGTAACTCCCCAGACTGCGTTATCACCTCTGAAGTACTCTGTGCCGGGCTATACCTTCCAGGGATGGAATACGGCACCGGATGGCAGTGGTGTGTGGTATCGGGACGGGGAGGAGATACAGAATCTATGTAGTTATGACTGTTATGAGGATGGCGTATGGGGGACAGTGCCCCTTTATGCCCAATGGATGAAAATCGGCAGTGGAACTTTGATTATAGACCCCGGGGCCGGTAGGTATCAGGGGCAGGAAGGGCTGCAGCGGTTTCTGCGTGTGCAAGGTACGGTGCTGTCTTTGGAACAGGCACAGGTGGAGGCCCCTTCCGGGGGCAAGGTGACATTTGAAACCAATGGTGGAGAGCCCATAGCACCTGCGTATGCCCGGGGATATTTTTCGGGATGGGAACCCGGGAACCCATTTTGTGGAACCTTGGAAGGAGACAATTATATCTTTTCCGGACCGGATGGATGTCTGGATACCATTTGTATCAAGTACGATTTTGAGGGGATATATCTTCCCACGCCGATACGTGGGAGTGATACTTTCACGGGATGGTATTTGGATGAGGAATTGCAAGACAAAGTCCATACCATAGAGGGGTGTTATTTTCCCTCGGAAAATGTGACTTTATACGCCGGTTGGGAGCAACCCCCACCGGAAGCAAGTGTATCCAAGGGGCTGGAGGCTGTAACGCAAAGAATCCTTTCTCCCCATGCGCCTCTATTTCAAAGAGGGGAGAGTGGCACGCTGACTGTACGGGCTTGGGGGTATCCTAAAACCTTGACCATAGAATTTCCGGGTCCGCTACAGGAATACAGTATGCATAAAGTGTATGAGGGTCAGGAGCAAGAGCGGGTAGAACAGATAGAGTTTATGATTCCCTTGTACGATATTGCGGACGGGACTTATGAGATTCAAATCTTTGCTACCTACCCGGAGGGGACGGATGCTGTAGTCAACACACTGAAGGTAAAGGGCACTATTTTGAGCGAGTTGCGGACAAGGCTAAGGTGATGAATGAGATGGAAAAAAGTTGGATCTATAGCGTGATAGTTGTTGCCCTTGTGGTGTTTCTAAACTTTCAAATCATAGAAAAATGGGACAGTAAGATGAAAATTGCAAGAAGCCGCTGGTGGTTGCTATTCTGGTGTTGCGTCCTCTGTGGAAATTGTGCAGCGCAAACCGGAAGGCACTGGCTTTGCGTGTCTGTAATCCTGGGGTGCCTTATGACTGCATGCGTGACGGATATGCTATATTATAAGGTATATAATTTCCTTTGGTGGATCAGTGGCGGTGCAGCAGGATGTATGGTGTTGCGCTTGTGGATAGAAAAGTTCCGGGACAGAGATTTTTATGAAGGGCTATGCGGATTGGTACTATTTTTACTGTTGCAATTCTTCCTTTTTGCTAAAATGTACGGTAGGGCGGATTGTTATGCATTTTCTGTCTGTGCCGTCGCGGAATTTGGCTTAGGTATGCATATTTTTGAATTTTTATTGCATATGATAGTTGCATATGTAATTTTATTCATTATTCAACTAATAAGAAAAAATATCGCAAAATCGGGAAATTTAAAGGTTTCGGTTGCTTTTATACCGTATATTACTGCAAGTTTTTTGATTTTTATGCATAAATATGCAATTTAGGGGTTGACTTTTGTATAGAAAGAGTGTTATAGTGGTCACACGAAGTGAAAGAGCCAAATAAAAAGGCAAAAAATCAAAAAGAATTCACCGAAAATAAGGTGACAATAAGGAGGAAACAAAAATGAAAAAATTATTGGCAGCAGTAATGGCAGTTGTTATGTGCATGGCTATGCTTACCGCATGTGGCACAGAAACACCTGCAAGTGTAGCAAGTGACGCAGTGAGCGCAGAAGCAAGTGATGCAGCAAGCGCAGAGGCAAGTGATGTAGCAGATGTAGCAACATTGGTAGTTGGTACCAACGCAGAATTCCCTCCCTTCGAGTATCTCGGAGATGACGGCGAAGTGGCTGGATTCGAAGTTGACCTGTTGGAAGCTATGGCTGAGAAGATGGGTGTTGAAATCGAATGGCAGAATATGGAGTTCGGCGCAATCGTTGCAGCAATTGGAACCAAGATTGATTTGGGTATGTCCGGTATGACCATCACCGAAGAGCGTCTTCAGACCGTTGACTTCTCTGAACCTTACTTTGAGGCAGTTCAGTATGTTATGGTTGCAGAAGGTTCTGATATCGCTACCAGCGATGATTTGAAGAACAAGGTACTTGGTTCTCAGTTGGGAACCACCGGTAACTACTTTGCAGAGGAAATCGAAGGTGCTGAGGTAAAGACCTATGATACTTTCGTTGATGCTGTAAATGACCTGGTTGCAGGACGTTTGGATGCAGTTATCATTGACAAGGATCCCGCAATTGTATTTGCAGGCCAGAATGAAGGTAAGGTTGTAGCATTGCCCGGTGACCAGTTTAATTTCGAAGCAGAGCTTTATGGTATTGCAATGCCTAAGGGATCTGAGTGGGCAGAGAAACTCAACGCAGCTTTGGCTGAGGTAAAGGCTGATGGTACCTACGACGCATTGATTGCTGAGTACTTTATCGACTAAATAAGAACTGTACAGAGGATAATGGCCTCGCCATTATCCTCTTTTTTACTGAATGGAAACAGATGAGGTAGAAAGATGGAATGGTATGCTAAATTATCTGAAACTGAATTGGCTAAAAAAATCACAGCAGCATTTATTACCGAGAGCCGCTGGAAATTATATTTCGAAGGCTTGGGTGTTACCTTGCAGGTGTCATTGTTTGCTGTGATTATCGGTATTGTTATCGGTACCATTGTGGCGATTATGAAGCTTTCCACAAAGAAGAATGGAAAGCCCACCATATTGTCACACATTGCAAATATCTATATTGATATTATTCGTGGAACACCTGCGGTATTGCAGCTGTTGATTATGTATTACGGTGTGTTTTATTTCAGCCGAAACGCGGTTTTGGTTGCGGCCATATCCTTTGGTATCAACTCCGGTGCATATGTGGCGGAAATTATCCGAGCGGGTATTTTGGCGGTGGATAAGGGACAGACAGAGGCGGGACGCAGCCTGGGTCTTTCCGGCGCACAGACAATGATTTATATTGTATTACCACAGGCGTTTAAGAATGTGTTGCCTCCTTTGGTGAACGAGTTTATCGTGCTGATTAAGGAAACCGCCATCGTAGGTTATGTGGGCTTGAGCGATTTGACCCGTGTGGCAAATCAGATTCGAAGCAAAACCTATGACGCATTTACATCCTTAATAGGTGCGGCTGTGCTTTACTTTATTTTGGTTAAGATACTGACCAAACTGTTGGGAATTTTGGAGAGGAGGTTGCGCAAGAGTGATAGACGTTAAGAATCTATATAAAAAATTTGACGATTTGGAAGTGCTCAAGGGCGTAAACTACCATATCAATCCGGGTGAAAAGATTGTAATTGTAGGACCTTCCGGTTCCGGTAAAAGTACATTCTTACGTTGTCTGAACCTTCTGGAAACTCCAACGGCAGGAGAAATTGTATTTGATGGCGAAGTGATTACCGATCCTAAGACAGATATCAATCAGGTGCGTCGCCATATGGGAATGGTATTCCAGCATTTTAATCTGTTTAACAATCTTACCATATTGGAAAACATTACATTGGCTCCCGTGAAGTTGAAAATCATGACAGAAGCGGAAGCCAAAGAGAAAGCCATGCAACTTTTGGAAAGAGTTGGTCTGGTGGACAAGGCAGATGCCTATCCCAGTTCCTTAAGCGGTGGACAGAAGCAGAGAATTGCCATCGTGCGCTCCTTGGCCATGAATCCTAAGGTAATGCTGTTTGATGAGCCCACTTCTGCATTGGATCCTGAGATGGTTGGAGAAGTTCTGGAAGTTATGAAGGAACTGGCAGACGCAGGCATGACCATGGTGGTGGTGACTCATGAAATGGGCTTTGCCAAAGAAGTGGGTACCAAGGTGCTCTTTATGGACGAGGGAAATATCGTGGAAGAAAATACACCCGAAGAGTTTTTCTCCAATCCCCGGAGCCCCAGATTACAGGAATTCCTGTCCAAAGTGTTGTAATAGGTGAGGAATACAGATGGAAGCATACGGAGATTTTTCCGAAGTATATGATGAATTTATGGACAACGTGCCCTATGAAGAGTGGGCTGAACGTCTGGATGAATTGATTCAGAAATATGGTGTTACGGACAAAAAGAAAGACAGCACAGATGCGTTGGAATCAGAGAGAAACCTTGTATTGGATTTGGGCTGTGGCACGGGTACGTTGACGGAGATAATGTATCATAAAGGTTATGATTGCATGGGCGTGGATCTTTCCGCGTCCATGTTAAATATTGCTATGGAGAAGCAGACCCAGCACGGCACTGACATTCTATATCTTTGCCAGGATATGAGAGAGTTGGAATTGTATAGCACTGTGGGCTGTATCTACAGTGTTTGCGATTCAGTGAACTATATCTTGGAGGAGGATGAATTAGAGCAGGTGTTTTCCTTGGTCAATAATTATCTTTATCCTCAAGGTATCTTTATTTTTGATTTTAATACGGAATACAAATATGCGCAGGTGATCGGAAATAGCACCATCGCCGAAAACCGTGAGGATTCCGCATTTATTTGGGAAAATTATTACGATGAAGAAACCCATATTAATGAATACGATTTGACTGTGTTTGTGCGGGAAGAAGAGGAAACCTTCCGGCGTTTCACAGAGACCCATTATCAGAGGGGATACACTCTGGAGGAGATGGAAAGACTGGTAGAAAACGCCGGACTGACACTGCTCCAGGTGATGGATGTGGATACAGGACTTGCTCCTACGCCCACCAGTGAACGAATTTGCATCGTGGCAAGGGAGTCCGGAAAATAAAAAGGAAATATAAAAATTATGACAGATTATATTGTGAGAGCAACCGCAGCCAATGCGCAGATTCGCGCGTTTGCCTGTGTGACAAAAGAAACGGTGGAAGCGGCCAGACAGGCACATAACACAAGCCCTGTGATTACGGCGGCATTGGGAAGACTTTTGAGTGCAGGTGCTATGATGGGTGCCATGCTGAAAGGTGAAAAGGATCTTTTGACTTTACAGATCAAAGGGGATGGCCCGGTGGGCAGTATCACGGTGACAGCAGATGCGCAGGGTAAAGTCAAAGGTTACCCCCTTGTTCCGGATGTGATTTTGCCCGCCAATGCAGTGGGCAAGCTGGATGTTTCCGGTGCGTTGGGAAATGGTATGCTGCGTATTATCAAGGACATGGGATTGAAAGAGCCCTATGTGGGACAAACCCAGCTGCAGACCGGAGAAATTGCGGAGGATTTGACCTATTATTTTGCAACCTCGGAGCAGACTCCTTCTTCAGTAGGATTGGGCGTGCTGATGGAGAAAAATAACACGGTGAAACAGGCTGGCGGTTTTATTTTGCAGTTGATGCCTTTTGCAGAGGATGCTTTGATTGATAAACTGGAAGAGAATCTCTCCAAGATTACTTCCGTGACCGCCCTGTTGGATGAGGGGAACACCCCGGAGCAGATGTTGGAAGTGCTCTTGGAAGGTATGGAACCGGAGTTTTCCGAGGTCACACCCATCAAATGGCAGTGTGACTGTAACAGAGGCAGAATTGAGAAAGTGTTGTTCAGCTTAGGGCGAAAAGAGCTGAAAAGTATGATTGACGACGGAGAAGAAATTGAGGTAAATTGCCAGTTTTGCAATACCCACTACAAATTCTCTGTGGAAGAATTGCAAGAGATTTATCGGCAGCAGAAAAAGTAAAACAAAGCAAGAAAGTAAAACGAAGTAAAAAACGAAAGAAAACATCTTCCTGCGGGGGTTAGACTGGCAGGAAGATGTTTTTATTTCACAGGAATTTCTGCTTGTTGGACTGCTATTATTGATAACGGGCCTTTTCTAATATGCCGTTGATGGCTTCCAACAATACCAAAGAGGTGTATTTTCTTTCCGGTGTGTAGGAGATGCCCTCTGTGGTCTGCATGGTACAGACCTGGGATTGGATATCATCAAAAGTGGGCTCTAAAAGGGGATACATGGTGGTCACTGCATCGTCCAAATTCAGCATCTGAATGGAGGTGACGGCGTATTGGTTGACGGTCACTTCCAAATCCACAGACTGATTGCCCAAACGGATCTCGGAAGTGTAAACTCCGGGCTGATATCTTGTCATCGGAGCGGAAGAACTCTGGGGCAGGAAGGACGCACCGGGAGAAGTGCCGGGGGTGCTTACAGGTGGCTGCTGGGGAGTGGTGTGATTATCGTTTCCCGAAAAAAACATAGAAACCACCAAGATAAATAGTACAATTCCGAGAATTGCGAAGATTGCCGTATAGAGAACTTCTTTTTTATGTAATACGATGATTTTGGTTTTTGCGCTCATTTTGCCTCGTCATGTTCCGTGCACGATAGTGTCACATAGAGTTTCTTTTACTAATGCTTATGTGAAACTTAATATAAATATGCAAAGAAAATTCGTTGCAACCCCAGGGACTTGTGGTAAAATAGAAGAAAATATATTTCATTATTATGTGCAGATAACTGAGTGCAGAAAAGAGGCAATATGAAATTCACGAAAATGCAGGGTTGTGGAAACGACTATGTATATATCAATGGGTTTGTAGAAAAAATTTCCCAAGAGAAAAAACCAGAGCTGGCGCGTAAATTAAGTGACCGTCATTTTGGCATCGGCTCCGACGGAGTAATATTTATCAATCCGTCCTCAGAGGCAGATTTCGAAATGGAGATGTATAATGCGGACGGAAGCCGTTCGGAAATGTGCGGCAATGGTATCCGTTGTGTGGGAAAATATGTCTATGACAAAGGGCTCACAGATAAGACAAGCATCACTGTCATCAGTGGAGGTCAGATAAAATATTTGGACCTGACGGTAGAAGATGGCAAGGTAAGTAAGGTACGTGTCAACATGGGACAACCCATTCTTGAGGCATCAAAGGTGCCGGTCACTACTTCCCGTGAAAAGGCCATTGATGCCCCCATTCTCATTGAAGGAGAGGGATATAGAATGACCTGCGTATCCATGGGTAATCCCCATGCAGTGGTGTTTAAGGACCGTGTGGCAGACATGGATATTGCTGCCATTGGACCTAAGTTTGAAAACCATGAGAGGTTTCCCAATCGCACCAACACGGAGTTTGTGGAGGTATTGGATCGGGATACCTGCTTTATGCGAGTGTGGGAGCGTGGCACCGGAGAGACATTGGCCTGCGGTACCGGCTGTTGTGCGACAGCAGTGGCATGTGTCCTGAACGGGTTGACCAATCCGAAAGTCACAGTGAAGGTGCTGGGTGGAGAATTGGAGATTGAATGGGATCAGGAAAGTAATTTGGTGTATATGACAGGACCTGCAGTGGTTGTGTTTGAAGGTGAAATAGACGAGGCAATGTAATGCCTCGTCTATTTCTTTTTTACAATATTTATTTCTGCATAACGAATTCGAAAAACCGATTGGCCCACGTAGCGTTCTTGCTGTTTACCAGCACGCAGAATACGGGGTTCTCGCCGTCAATATAGTAACTGGAACGAATTGCCAATTGGTTGGTATCTCCCATATAAATACCTACGGGAACAGGGTCTGTCATCAATTCCGGTTTGCGAGGGTCGGGATAGTCGGGTTCATACT
Source organism: uncultured Acetatifactor sp. (assembly GCA_904501885.1). GTDB lineage: Bacteria > Bacillota > Clostridia > Lachnospirales > Lachnospiraceae > Acetatifactor. The sequence goes on from CAJGCP010000011.1 coordinate 17,050, forward strand.
GCAGATATAGGGAATCTTCGGGCTCCTGTTGCTCCTCCATCACTTTTCTGTCAATGTAATAGAAGGAGTCTTTGTATTGTTCCAATTGCTCCGGTGTCAAATAATCTCGTACATCCATAAAAAAATCAAAGTATGCAAAGTATTCAGTTACAAATTCCTGGGCCATCACAACATCCAATTCCTGGGAGGTCACGAAGAGCATGGTTTTCTCGATGGAGGAGTTGGTATATTCGTCCCAGTGCACCAGATCAATATACATTGTTTCGTCCAGGATGACATCCTGGCGCTTGGTATCCAACCCCGCGTATTCTTTGAAACTTTCCGCGTAGGCACCGTCTTTTCTCAAATCCATGGTATTATACATAGCCGCATAGAGCACGATGTCCTTTGCTGTTATGTTTTTGATGATAATGGAAAATAGTGCAATGACACAAACTGCTATGAGAATGGTTCTTGCGCCGTAATATTCTATGAAATAAGCCAGACGTTCTTTGAAGGGCTTGTCCTTGATGGCTGCCCGTTCTTCTTTGAATTCATCCATTTTTGCCATGATGGGTCTCCTTGCAAATATATACGATAACATCGAGTATAAGTATGAGTATAAGGTTGAAAAAAGAGATTGTCAAATAAAAAACTCCTAAACCGGGAATCCCGGAATAGGAGTTTCCTTCTGTTAAAAAAACTAAATAAAAGATGCCTTTGATGCACTATCTTCGTCTAAATAGAGAACGAAACTGGGGTGTGTTTTTAAGAGAGTGGCAGGTATCATATTAGTTACTTTAGTGGCATGAAGAGTATTTGCAATTGCTTCTGCCTTTACTGCGTAGGGAACGCAGGATACAATATGTTTACATTGCATAATCTGATAGGTGGTCATCGAAACGGCCTGCTTGGGCACATCATCAATGGTGGCAAACCATCCTTCACCCATTTGTTGCTGCTTGCAACGCTCGTCCAGATTCACGATAATGTATGCTTCTTTTGTGTCGAAATCGGCAGGTGGATCGTTGAAGGCAATATGTCCGTTCTCTCCAATGCCTATCAAGCCGATATCGATGGGGAGTCTTCTGATTTCCTCCGTCAATGTAGCAATACATTCTTTTGTGCCATCCACAAAGTGAACAGCCTTCAAGGGAGCCACTTTGTCTACGAAACGTTCCTTTAAATATTTACGGAAGCTTGCATTGTGGGTTTCCGGCAAATCGACGTATTCATCCAGGTGGAACATTTCCACACATTCCCATTTGATGTCGGGCTCTTGGGTGAGCGCCTCGATAGTGTCAAACTGAGATGCACCGGTGGAAAGTACGATTCTTGCGTATCCCTGTGTAGCAATACATTCCCGTAAGCGTTCTGCAACATGCTTTGCAGCGTTCTTGCCCAGTTCCTTGCTGTCTTTGAAAATTCTGAGTTCCATGTTTTTCCTCCTTGTTTTCTTTATGTAGTATTTGTTTATTAGTTTATTTCCATACCTTGTACAATTACCCGATGCACGTGAATGTCTTCGTCAAAAAAGACCAAGTCAGCCTTGTACCCGGGGGCTATTTGACCCCTGTCTGTCAAATGCATGGTTTTTGCCGGTGTTTCGCACATCATTTTGATACAATCATTCAACGGAATGCCAGATTTATACATCACCCGAACCAGCCTGTCTGCAGTGGCAACACTTCCGGCAAAGGCTGACATATCATCCAACCAGGCAACGCCGTTTTTAATCGTGCAGGACATGCCATCATGTTTGGGACCAAGTACGGATGGTCCATCACTCGTGGCTGCACCACGCATGGAATCTGTTATCAAACATATCTTGTCGGGGCCTTTGATTTTGTATATCATGCGCAAGAGTTCCGGTGGTAAATGTTCCCCATCTGCAATTACTTCCGCGGTAATTGTATCCTCCAAAAAGGTAGTCTCAACAGCACCGAGTTTGCGATATAAATTACGGCGTGTGACGGTGTTCATACCGGAGTATAGATGAGTAGCCAAATGACATCCTTTATCAATTGCCGGTTTCAGTTCTTCGTAAATGCCCTCTGTGTGTCCGAATGCAGCCACGATATTGTTTGCGTTTAGTGCATCCATGAGGGCATCTGTTCCGGGTAACTCCGGTGCAAAACTGATTCTTTTTACCGTTCCCTCACCAATAGCAATAAAGGTTTCATATTCCTCGGGTATTGGACGTTTGATATAATCCGGGTTCTGCGCGCCGCTCATACTGAAGGAAAAATAGGGCCCTTCCAGATGAGAACCGGCGATAAACGGCCGTCCCGGTGCATTTTGTAGCATCGCATCTTTTACATTTCGGATAAAGCAACAAATGTCTTCTGTAGAGGATGAGGTGCATGTGGGGAAAATAGTAGTGGTTCCGTATTTAGCGTGAGTTGAAGCTGCTTTCAAAACATCCTCTACGGAGCCGTCTGCAAAATCATAGCCACCCGCACCATGCGTATGTATGTCTATAAATCCCGGCGAAACGTATAACCCTGCCCCATCTATACACACATCATAGGGAAGATTTTCCTCTGTAACCGACGCAATGGTATCATCTTCGATATAAAGATTTTTATTGCTTACTATCTCGTTTGTTATTAGTTTGGCATTTGTTATTTTGGTTATCATGGCTATACTCCGCAGTCGTCGCCATAAAACTCGCTGAGCGCCACCCGACGGTTTTCTTTCATGGAAAGGTTTGCTGCCATGCCTATACTGATTGACATAATACCTTCCCGTATACCGGCCTTCTGATTCAGGGGATCGCTGTCCATACCCCTAAAGAGCATATCACGGATTTTGTTGTCCGCACCACCGTGTCCGATTACCTGGCCTTTCGGCATGTTATACACAATCTGCTCGCCTTTTCGATTAAAGATTTTTACATTATCGCTGGTTGCCACATCATATCCTTGGGTAGCCAAATGGATACTGGTGATTTCCATTCGTCCATCGGTTCCGTTGATGCACATTTTACAGCCTTCAAAAGGAGAGTGGGCTGTCAAAGAATAACTCATCACAGCTCCCTTGCGATACTTTACATTTACTGAAACGCTATCCTGAATATCTATCTCGTCTGAGAAGACGCATTTGTCTCGATAGTAGCCATCCTGATCTTCGCAATCGAAGTACATTTTTTGATAAAATGTTTCACTCTTAAGATCTTCGTAAAACTCGCATGTTTTTGTGTGAGGACAGTCAGAACATCTCTCGGCGCGTTCTTCCCTGGTGGGACCATAGAAGCGTGTTGTGCCAAAGGCATTGACTTCTACGGGTTCGTCTTCCAAAAACCAGTTTACAAGGTCAAAATGATGTGTGGATTTATGAACCATTAGAGATCCGGAATTCTTAATTTCTCTGTGCCATCTTCTAAAATAGCTTGCACCATGCTCGGTATCTAGCATCCATTCAAAATGGACACTTAAAACATCACCAATCACACCGCTGGAAATAATTTCTTTGCATCTCTTATAAAAAGGATGGAAACGGAGATTGAAGGTTACCTTCACATCTCTACCGGTGCGCTTCTTTGCGTCAATAATTGCTAGGGTTTTGTCAAAGGTCGTTGTCATAGGTTTTTCCACAATGACATCACATCCTGCCTCCATGGCTTTGATCATGTAGTAATCATGTTCACAGTCCTTGGTGGTGACAATTACCACATCCGGCTTAACTTCTTCCAGCATCTTGTCAAAGTCATCATATACGGGGATGGATTCGCCTGAAAACTCACTTACCAAAGCTGCCCTTTTAGGGTTGATATCGTACACACCACAAAGCTTTCCGCAATCCTTGTATTCTTTGACCAAAGGAACGGCGAAAGCATTTGTACCGCGATGTCCGGTACCGACTTGTACATATTTTTTCATCTTTTCCCTCCTGAAAATGCCGTGGGTAAAGGCGGCTCGTCATTACCCACTATGCGTACAAGGTAATTATAATTTCTCGATATTTTTGTGTAAAGCCAACAAACTGACACATTTAGGACAATTTTAAAAAAAATAGAGTAGACAAACAAACGAAAAAGCGCTATAATATTTAAAAATAGGATTATTCTTCACTTATTCGGATAATTCTTAACAAGAAAGGGAAAATATGCAAAAATACAAAGACGAACACATGGAAAGGCAAATGGATGAATATGTGATGCGTCAAGAACTAAGGCAGTCCCAACTGATGGTTCATCCCAGGAATGTAGACCTGTATATTCCGCCCATCACATGGAAGGGCGACTGTGTGGGCCACATCGGAAGGGCCGACACGTTTTTTTGGTTGCTGGAAGGGGAATGCTTTCTCAATATAAACTCTCAGTACTTTGTATTGCGCCCCGGTCAACTGGCATTCCTGCCGAAGGATAAAATGCGGGCCTATACGCATGTCAGTGACAATTTCTGTATGTATGAAATGGGATTTACGGCAGAGAGCGACGGGGAGAATCTTATGGCCCAATTGGGGCTCACGGAGTCGAATTATGTGGTGGATGTTCCGCAAAAGGAAGAAATGAGCGGCTATTTTGAGAAGTCATATCATAAAGAGATGTTTAAAAATCCGGTTCATAATTTGGGTTGGTGTGCGAATCTCATCAACATTATATGCCTTTATGTGAGAGAGAGGCAGAATACAGACCAAAGCGAAGAACGGTTCTTTGCACCGATTAAGGATTATATGTTGGACAATCTCAATAAAACAATTTCAACAGAGGAATTGGCAGGTTTAGTGTTTATGCAACCCAACTATTTTATACGGCGGTTCAAAAAGGCTTTTGGCGTACCGCCCATGGCGTATCTTGCACGTTTAAGGCTATATAAGGCGATGGAACTCCTGATTTCCACGGAGCAGTCAACGGAGCAGATAGCACGGCAGGTGGGAATAGAAGATACATCCTACTTTGCCCGATTCTTTAAAAAGAACAGCGGAGTTACGCCTCGGGAATACCGAAAAGCTTTCCGTAAATAAGCATTGTAAACGCTTGCAACTTTTTACCGAAAGGCGTATGATAGAAGAACACGAAAAGTCGATTGTGATATAAGAAAAGGAAATAAATATGATAAATGATACCTATGTGGAGTGTCTGGTAAAGGCGCAAAGCTCCTTAAAATTTAAATTGATTAAAACATTGCTGATTACAGCTACTGTGGTTTCTGCGCTTTTTAGTCTTGCGCTGGGGCCCTGGATGATAACTTTGGCATTGGTGTGCGGATTGAGTGCCTTTACGGTAAGTCCTCTGGTGCATATAGAGTATGAATATTTATACGTAGACCGGGAGTTGACCGTAGATAAAATCCTCAATAGAAAGAGCCGTAAAAAAGTAGCCAATTATAGTTTGAACAAAATAGAAATTATGGCTCCATACCGCAGTTACCGGCTGGATGAATATAAGAACAGACAGGTCACAGAAAAGGATTACAGTATCGGTAAGGAGGAAAAGCCGGACAGACGTTATGTGATGTATTACGAAGGCAATCAAAAAATTATTTTGAGCCCCTCTGAGGAACTGATTCAGGCTATGAAATACATGGCGCCCAGAAAAGTATTTACAGATTGATTTTTCCAGTGGAATTCCGTTGACATTAAAGTCAAATTTTGATAAAATCCATAGAAATCAAACACATAGGAGGATAGAAAATGGGACAGATTATCGGCGAAGGTATTACATTTGACGATGTGTTATTGGTACCTGCGTTTTCGCAGGTAGTGCCGAACCAGGTAGACTTGACCACCTGGCTGACAAAGAAGATTAAGTTGAACATTCCTTTGATGAGTGCGGGAATGGATACTGTTACGGAGCACCGTATGGCCATTGCTATGGCGAGACAGGGTGGTATCGGTATCATTCACAAAAACATGTCCATTGAAGCGCAGGCAGAAGAGGTGGACAAAGTAAAACGTTCAGAGAACGGAGTTATCTCAGATCCATTTTCACTATCCCCTGAACATACATTGGCAGATGCAGATGCTCTGATGGCAAAATTCCGTATTTCCGGTGTGCCCATTACAGAGGGACGCAAACTGGTGGGTATCATTACCAACCGTGACTTGAAATTCGAAACAGATTTTTCCAAGAAAATCAAAGAGTCCATGACCAGCGAAGGGCTGATTACTGCACCTGAAGGCATTACTTTGGAGGAAGCAAAGCAGATTTTGGCAAATGCCAGAAAAGAAAAACTTCCTATCGTGGACAAGGATTTTAATCTGAAGGGCCTTATCACCATCAAGGATATTGAGAAAGCAATCAAATATCCTTTGGCTGCGAAGGATGCACAGGGACGTTTGCTCTGTGGTGCCGGCGTAGGTATTACGGCAAATGTACTGGACCGTGTGGCTGCTTTGGTGGCTGCGAAGGTTGACGTAGTAGTGTTGGATAGTGCCCATGGTCATTCCCAGAACGTTCTCAACTGCTTGAAGATGATCAAAGAAAAATATCCTGATTTGCAGGTTATCGCAGGTAACGTGGCAACGGCGCAGGCGACCAGAGACCTGATTGAAGCAGGTGCGGATGCGGTGAAGGTAGGTATCGGACCCGGTTCCATCTGTACCACCCGTGTGGTTGCAGGTATCGGTGTTCCTCAGATTACCGCCATTATGGATTGCTACAGCGTGGCAAAAGAATATGGTGTGCCCATTATCGCAGACGGTGGTATCAAGTACTCCGGTGATGTGACCAAGGCAATTGCTGCCGGTGGTAACGCATGTATGATGGGTAGCATGTTTGCAGGATGTGAAGAAAGCCCTGGCGACTTCGAATTATTCCAGGGAAGAAAATACAAAGTATATCGTGGTATGGGTTCCATCGCAGCTATGGAGAACGGAAGCAAGGATCGTTACTTCCAGGAAAATGCAAAGAAACTTGTACCTGAAGGTGTAGAGGGCCGCGTGGCTTACAAGGGCGACGTAGAGGATACCGTATTCCAGTTGCTGGGTGGTTTGCGTTCCGGTATGGGATACTGTGGAGCGAATACCATTGAGGAATTGAAGGAGACCGGAAGATTCGTTAAGATTTCTGCTGCATCCTTGAAGGAAAGTCATCCTCATGATATTCATATTACCAAGGAAGCTCCTAATTACAGTGTAAATGAATAATTTTTATACAGAAAAGCACCGACGGAAACGTTGGTGCTTTTTTCTGTAAAACCCCTACTATTTTCTTGACTTTTTTATTTCTATTGACTATAATCAATTTAGCCATTAAAAGCGTTAAAGCGTTAAAGAGCGAAAATCATATAAAGTATTAGAAAAAGGATTGACAGTTATGCCTATTACAGAGTTTTTAGAGAGAAATGCCAGAGAATACCCCAACGATATTTGTCTGGTAGAAATTAATCCGGAGATCACAGAAAACCGACGCGTGACCTGGAAGGAGTACGAGCTGATTGAAGCCAGTCCCCAAACCAGTTATCGCAGGGAAATCACATGGAGCGTATTCAACGAAAAGGCCAATCGGTTTGCCAACCTGCTGATTCAAAGAGGAATCAAAAAAGGGGATAAGGTGGCAATCCTGATGATGAATGGTTTGGAATGGTTGCCCATTTATTTTGGTATCCTGAAAACCGGTGCACTGGCAGTTCCTTTGAACTTTAGATATTCTGCAGATGAGATTGAATATTGCGTCAATCTGGCACAGGTAGATGTGCTGGTATTTGGCAATTCCTTCATCGGACGTGTGGAAGAGATTGCAGACAGAATCAGCAAAGGAAGACTTTTAATTTATGTAGGAGAGGGATGTCCCGGATTCGCAGATGACTACAACTCTTTGTCTGCGAACTGCTCCAGCCTTTCTCCACGCATTGTATTGAGCGAGGACGATGATGCTGCGATTTACTTCTCCTCAGGTACCACCGGATTCCCGAAAGCAATTTTGCATAAACATAGAAGCCTAACCCACTCCTGTAAGGTGGAGCAAAACCATCACGGACAGACCAAGGACGATGTCTTTTTGTGCATCCCGCCTTTGTACCATACAGGTGCTAAGATGCATTGGTTCGGAAGTCTGTTGTCAGGAAGTAAGGCAGTGCTCCTTAAGGGTACGAAACCGGAATTTATTTTGGATGTGGCATCCAAGGAAAAATGTACCATTGTATGGCTCCTGGTACCTTGGGCACAGGATATTCTGGAAGCCATTGAGAGCGGTAGAGTAAATTTGGAAGACTATGAATTGGATCAGTGGAGACTGATGCACATCGGTGCCCAGCCGGTACCACAGAGTTTGATTAAGAGATGGAAGGAAATCTTCCCCAACCACGCGTATGATACCAATTATGGCCTGTCTGAGTCTATTGGCCCCGGTTGTGTGCACTTGGGTGTGGAAAACATTCACAAAGTGGGTGCCATCGGTAAACCCGGATATGGTTGGGAAGTCAAAATTGTAGATGAACAGCGCAATCAAGTGGAACACGGCCAGGTAGGCGAGTTGGCTGTGAAGGGCCCCGGTGTAATGACCTGCTACTACAGAGATGAAAAAGCAACTGCGGAAGTGCTTTCAGAGGGCTGGTTATTTACCGGAGATATGGCAAGAGAGGATGAAGATGGATTTATCTACCTGGTAGACCGTAAAAAAGATGTTATTATCAGCGGCGGTGAAAATCTCTACCCGGTACAGATTGAAGATTTTATCCGTACCAACAACAAAGTGCATGATGTTGCAGTTATCGGCTTGAAGAATAAGAGATTAGGAGAGATTGCGGCTGCAATCATTGAGGTCAAAGAAGGTATGACCATGACCAAAGAGGAAGTGGATCAATTCTGTTTGGCATTGCCCCGTTATAAACGACCTCACGAAGTTATTTTTGCAGATATCCCCAGAAATCCTACCGGAAAAATCGAGAAGCCCAAGCTTCGTGAAATGTATGGTTCCCTGGGATTGATAGCAGATCAAACCAACGGATAAGGAAGGAAAGAAAATGAGCGAAAAGAAGATTATGTTAGGCAATGAAGCCATTGCCAGAGGTGCATATGAAGCCGGTGTGAAAGTGTCTGCGGCATACCCCGGCACTCCCAGTACCGAAATCAGCGAAAATATTGTAAAATACCCTGAAATTTATGCAGAGTGGTCCCCAAATGAGAAGGTGGCTATGGAAGTAGCCATTGGTGCTTCCATCAGCGGAGTGCGTTCTATGGCATCCATGAAGCATGTGGGTGTGAACGTGGCATCTGACCCTCTCTACACCATCTCCTACGCCGGCGTGAACGGTGGATTGGTGTTGGTGGCAGCAGATGATCCGGGCTTGTATTCTTCCCAGAATGAGCAGGACACCAGATGTGTGGCAAGAGCTGCTATGGTACCGGTATTGGAGCCTTCTGATTCTCAGGAAGCGAAAGACTTTATGAAGTATGCTTTTGAGTTGTCTGAAAAATATGACACACCTGTCATTCTTCGCACAACCACCCGTCTTTCCCACTCCCAGGGCCCTGTAACACTGGAGGAAAGACAAAAGATAGAAGACAAAGTATATGAGAGAAATGTGGGCAAGTTCGTTATGATGCCCGGCAACGCAAAACAGCGTCATCTGTATGTGGAACAGCGCCTGAAAGATATGGCTGTCGACGGTTATGATATGCCCATCAATCGTATGGAATTGAATGATTCCAAGATTGGTTTTATCACCAGCGGTATTGCATATCAGTATGTGAAGGAAGCTTGCCCGGAGGCCAGTGTGTTGAAACTGGGTATGGTACATCCTCTGCCCCGCAAGTTGATTGAGGAATTTGCAGAGAAGGTAGAAGTGCTTTATATCTTTGAAGAATTGGAGCCTGTGTTTGAGGAACAGATCAAATCTTGGGGCATCAATTGTATCGGAAAAGAAATCTTTACAGTGCAGGGTGAGTACAGCGCCAATATGATCCGCAAGGCAGTATTGCATCAGGATGCGGACTTAAAGGATGCGGCAAAGGTACCGGCAAGACCTCCCATTCTCTGTCCCGGCTGCCCCCACAGAAGCGTATATAGTGTGTTGAATAAATTAAAAATTCACGCAGCAGGAGACATCGGCTGTTATACTCTTGGTGCTGTGGCTCCTCTCAGCGTGGTGGATACCACGGTATGTATGGGTGCAAGTATTTCTACCCTCCATGGTATGGAAAAAGCCAAAGGAAAAGATTACATTAAGAACTGGGTGGCGGTGATTGGTGATTCCACCTTCATGCACACCGGCGTCAATTCCCTGATGAACATGGTTTATAACCAGGGTACCGGTACCGTAATGATTTTGGATAACTCCACCACTGGTATGACCGGACATCAGGACCATGCTGCTACCGGAAAGACCCTGATGGGAGAGACTGTTCCCGCCATTAACATTTACCATCTTTGCAAGGCGATGGGGATTAAAAATGTGATTGAGGTGGATGCCTTCGACACTGCCCTGTTGGAAAAAGTAATCAAAGAGGAAGTGGCAAAGGATGAAGTTTCCGTTATCATTACCAAGGCACCCTGCGTTCTGTTAAAAACAGAAAAAGCAACAAAAGTTGCAAAAGAATGTGTCACAATTTCGGAAAAATGCAAGAAATGTGGCATGTGCTTGCGTCCCGGATGTCCTGCTTTGACGAAAAATGCGGACGGAACCATTTCTATTGATGCGACCATGTGTAATGGCTGCGGATTGTGTCAGCAGTTGTGTAAATTCGGTGCAATTGAAGTGAGGGAAAAATAATGAACAATACGAAGAATATTATGATAGTAGGTGTTGGCGGACAGGGAACCCTGTTGACCAGCAGAATCTTGGGCGGTATTACCCTTGCTGCCGGTTATGATGTGAAATTGTCTGAGGTGCATGGTATGGCACAGCGTGGCGGTAGTGTGGTGACCTTCGTGCGATACGGCGAGAGCGTGGCAGAGCCCATTGTAGAAGAGGGACAAGCCGATGTTCTGATTGCCTTTGAAATGTTAGAGGCTCTCCGCTATGCCCATTTTTTGAAAAAAGATGGCGTCTTGATTGTCAACGAGCAGAGAATTGATCCCATTACCGTAGTGACCGGCGTAGCACAGTATCCTGAAAATATTATTGAGGATTTGGAAAAGGAATACAAAGTACTTAAAGTGGATGCCCAGAAGGCAGCTTTAGAGATGGGTAATTCCAAAGTGTTCAACATTATCGTTTTAGGTGTGGCTGCCAGACATATGGACTTCCCCAAGGAGGCCTGGTTGGATGTGATTGAAAAGACAGTTCCCCCTAAGACGGTGGAAATCAATAAAAAGGCATTCCTGTTGGGATACGAGGAGGTATAGACGTGATTTGGAATGAAGCAAAAGAGTGCATGAGCCGTGAGGAAATGAATGCCCTGCAGAGCAAAAGGCTGGTAAAAACCGTAGATAGGATATACCACAATGTGGAGCACTATCGCAAGAAGATGCAGGACATCGGATTAGAACCCGGTGATATCAAGGGCATTGAGGATTTGCATAAGCTTCCTTTTACCACCAAGTCTGATTTAAGAGACACCTATCCCTTTGGATTATTTGCGGTACCTCAGTCTGAGATTGTCCGTGTCCATGCTTCCAGTGGAACTACCGGTAAAGCCACAGTGGTAGGCTATACCAGAAGAGATATTGAAATCTGGTCCGAATGTGTCACCAGAGCCTTTGCACAGGCTGGACTGGGTCGTGAGGATGTAATCCAGATTGCCTACGGATATGGATTGTTCACTGGCGGTTTGGGCGCTCATTACGGAGCGGAAAACCTGGGCGCAACGGTAGTGCCCATGTCTACCGGCAACACGAAGAAACTGACCACCATGATGAAGGACTTTGGTGCCACTGCCATTGCCTGCACCCCCTCCTACCTCCTGCACATTGCGGAGACCCTGGAAGCGGATGGTGATTTGGATAAGATTAAATTGAAGGCTGCCATCTGCGGTGCAGAGCCTTGGACAGAACAGATGCGCAAGCAGGTAGAGCAAAAGTTGAATATCAATGCATTTGATATCTATGGACTGTCAGAAGTGATGGGACCCGGTGTGGCATGTGACTGTATTTATCACAAGGGCCTTCATGTATATGAAGACCACTTCCTGCCGGAGATTATTGATCCTGAGACCTTGCAACCCTTGCCGGAAGGTGAGGTGGGAGAGTTGGTATTCACCACCCTTACCAAAGAGGGACTTCCTTTGCTTCGCTATCGTACTCGCGATTTGACCAGTATTACATACGAGAAATGCGAGTGTGGCAGAACCTTGGCGCGTATCAGCAGATTCAAAGGACGAAGCGATGATATGCTCATCATCCGTGGTGTCAATGTATTCCCCTCACAGATTGAAGCTGCCCTTTTGGAGATGGGAGAAACTGCGCCTCACTACATGCTAATTGTGGATAGAGTGAACAATTTGGATAGCTTGGAAGTGCAGGTGGAAGTGGACGAGAAATTCTTCTCCGACAGAATCAGTGAACTGGAAAAATTGTCCAAAAAGATTGCTACGGTGATTCAGCATGCAATTGGTTTGGCAGTCAAGGTAAAATTAGTAGAGCCCCGATCCATAGAGCGCAGTATGGGCAAAGCCGTACACGTGATCGACAAGCGTAAACTTGTTTAAGATGGCAGGAAGGAGTCGGATATGTTTATCAATCAATTATCGGTTTTTATAGAAAATGAAGAAGGACGCTTGGGAAAGGTTTTGGATATTTTGAAGCAGGAAGACATCAATATTATTTCCTTGTCCCTGGCAGACAGCAGTGAATTTGGTTTGCTTCGTATGATTGTATCTGATGCAGAAAAGGGGAAGAGTGCGCTTAGAACCAACGGATTCTCTACCATGCTTACTCCCGTGTTGGCGGTAAAGCTGACCCATCAGGTGGGCGCTTTGCAGAATGTGTTGGCGGAAATATGCAAAGAGAATATCAATATCGAATATACCTATGCTCTTGCCACCGGCACAGGCGATGCCTCCATCGTCATCAAGACAGAGGATTTGGAAAAAACTGCGCAGGTGCTGAAAAACGCAGGCGTGGAATTGCTAAATTTCTAAATATTTACAAAATTACCCTTGCATTTTATGCAGGGGTTTTGTATAATCAAATACACCAGCACTTTAAAGCGCAACACTTTAAAGTGACAGAGGAGATGGAAGTTATGTTTATTAAAATTATGTTATTGATTATATTCTTTGGCACCATGGTGGCAGTGGGCCTGTATTCCAGAAAACATGCAAATAGTGTCAATGATTTCGTATTAGGCGGAAGAAGCGTGGGCCCCTGGCTTACCGCTTTTGCATATGGTACTTCTTATTTTTCTGCAGTAGTATTTGTGGGCTACGCAGGGCAGTTTGGATATAAATATGGCTTGGCATCCACATGGATTGGTATCGGCAATGCCATTATCGGCTCTCTTTTGGCATGGGTTGTATTAGGCAGAAGAACCCGCATTATGAGTCAGCACTTGTCTGCCACTACCATGCCGGATTTCTTTGGCAAAAGATACGATTCCAAGGCACTTAAGATTGCGGCTTCTGCCATTTCTTTTATATTTCTGATCCCCTATACCGCATCCGTGTACAATGGTCTGTCCAGATTGTTTGGAATGGCCTTCGATATTCCGTACGCAGCCTGCGTGCTGGGTATGGCAGTACTGACCGGAGTATATGTGGTGTTGGGCGGCTATATGGCCACAGCCATCAATGATTTTATTCAGGGCATCATTATGCTGGTGGGTATTGTGGCTGTGATTGCATCTGTATTGAATGGTCAGGGGGGCTTCTATGAGGCCATTAAGAATCTGACGGAAATTGAAAGCGATGTGGCCGTTACCATGGGACAAAAGGGAGTGTTTGCCTCCTTCTTTGGTCCGGATTTGCTTGGATTATTGGGGGTTGTTGTGTTGACTTCCTTAGGTACTTGGGGCCTTCCCCAGATGGTGCATAAATTCTATGCCATCAAAGACGAGAAATCCATCAAAACCGGCACCGTGATTTCTACGCTTTTTGCTGTGGTAGTATCCGGTGGCTGTTACTTCTTGGGAGGATTTGCAAGATTGTTTGACACCCCTGCAATTTATGGTGAGAATGGAGCGATTGTGTACGATGCCATTATCCCCAGCATGCTGGCAACCTTGTCTGATTTGTTGATTGGCATTGTGGTGGTGCTAGTACTGTCCGCATCCATGTCCACCTTGTCCTCGCTGGTACTGACTTCCAGTTCCACTCTGACGCTGGATTTGTTGAAGGACAACGTGATTAAAAATATGAACGAGAAAAAGCAATTACTTTGGATGCGCGTGATGCTGGTATTTTTTGTTGTGATTTCTGTGGTGATTGCATTGGATCCCCCCACTTTCATTGCGCAACTGATGGGTATTTCCTGGGGGGCTTTGGCAGGTGCTTTTCTGGCACCGTTCCTATACGGAATGTACTGGAAGGGCGTGACGAAGGCGTCCGTTTGGGCCAGCTTCGCTTGTGGCGTGCTTCTGACGGTTTCCAATATGTTTTTGAAGTTTATTGCATCTCCCATCAATGCGGGTGCCGTTGCTATGGTGGCAGGTATGATTGTGGTACCTGTAGTGAGCTCGATTTCTCCCAAAATGAACAAGCAAAAGGTGGATGAAATCTTTACTTGTCTGGACGAGACGGTGGTGGTAAAAAAGACAAGAGCCATCGACTGATTTCAGATATTTTTTGTGCAAAAAGAACTTGCAATACCGCAGGTTTCTGTGTAATATTTAAGTAGTGGCTGCATGACTGGCGGAAGTGGAGAAACCACAGGGAGTGCAGTAGAGAGTTTAGCCGACCGCCTGGGCACTGATTATTTGTAGTGCCCGGAGGTCGTTTTTTATTTCCAGGGAAGTTACAGGAACTGAAAAGCCAACGCGGGTGCGTGATAGGAAAGGAAGAAGAGAACATGTTACAACTCAAAGAAGAATTGAAGAACAATGAATATCCCGGAAGAGGTATTGTGATTGGCCGTTCTGCGGATGGTACCAAGGCGGTAACTGCATATTTTATCATGGGCAGAAGTTCTAACAGCCGTAACCGAGTGTTTGTCACCGAAGGTGAGGGAATCCGTACCCAAGCCTTTGACCCTTCTAAATTGGAAGACCCCAGTTTGATTATTTATGCACCTGTGCGCGTGCTTGGCAATTCAACCATCGTTACCAATGGCGACCAGACAGATACCATCTATGATGGTATGGCGGCAGGACTTACTTTTGAGCAGTCCTTGAGAAGCAGAGAATTCGAGCCTGATGCGCCCAATTACACCCCTAGAATTTCCGGTGTGATGAATATTAAAGATGGCGATTATGATTTTGCGATGTCTATTTTAAAGAGCAACAATGGAGATCCTTCCTGTTGTAATAGATACACTTTTACCTACGATGTACCTAAGGCAGGAGAGGGACGATTCATCCATACATATATGCATGACGGCAATCCCCTTCCCAGCTTCGCAGGAGAGCCCAAGGTGGTAGAAATCGCAGGAGATATTGATTCCTTTACCAAGGAAGTTTGGGAGAATTTGAATCCTGATAATAAGGTGTCTCTTTTTGTGAGATATATTGACATTGCGACCGGTGCCTATGAGACGCGCATTGTGAATAAAAATCAGTAATAAAACGCAAACAAATAGACAGCGAGAAAGGAACATAAACATGAACGAAATGGAATTGAAATATGGTTGTAACCCCAACCAGAAACCTTCCCGTATTTATATGGAGGATGGCAGTGAATTGCCTGTTACCGTACTTTGCGGTAAGCCCGGATATATTAACTTCCTGGACGCCTTCAACGGCTGGCAGTTGGTGAAAGAATTGAAGGAGGCAACCGGTCTTCCTGCAGCAACTTCTTTTAAGCATGTATCTCCCGCAGGTGCGGCAGTGGGACTTCCTTTGACAGAAACCTTAGCGAAGATTTACTGGGTGGATGACCTTGGTGAATTATCTCCTTTGGCATGTGCTTATGCCAGAGCGAGAGGTGCGGATAGAATGTCTTCCTTTGGCGATTTCATCGCTCTGTCCGATGTCTGTGACAAAGATACTGCTATGTTAATCAAGAGAGAAGTATCGGATGGTGTAATCGCACCCGGATACACTGAAGAAGCATTGGAAATCTTAAAGAGTAAGAAGAATGGTAACTACAATGTGATTCAGATTGATGAGGCATACAAACCCGCTCCCGTGGAGAAAAAGCAGGTGTACGGCATCACTTTTGAGCAGGGAAGAAACGAGCTGGACATTGACGGCGAACTGCTTTCCAATTTGGTGACTGCAAACAAGGAAATCCCGGAAGAAGCATTGATTGACATGAAGATTGCATTGATTACCTTAAAGTATACCCAGTCCAATTCTGTGTGCTATGTGAAGGGTGGTCAGGCCATCGGTATCGGTGCAGGACAGCAGTCCCGTATCCATTGTACCAGACTGGCAGGAAGCAAAGCAGATAACTGGTTCCTGCGTCAGGCACCCCAGGTTATGAATCTGGAATTTGTGGATGGTCTTGGCAGAGCCAACAGAGACAATGCTATCGATGTGTACATCGGCGATGAGTACATGGACGTATTGACAGATGGCGCGTGGGAGAGTATCTTTAAAGTAAAGCCTCCCGTATTCACCAGAGAAGAAAAGAGAGCATGGCTGGATAAAATGCAGGATGTAACTCTGGGTTCCGATGCCTTCTTCCCCTTCTCCGACAACATCGAGAGAGCACACAAGAGCGGTGTAAAATACATTGCTCAGCCCGGTGGCTCTGTGCGTGATGATGCAGTCATTGAATGTGCAGACAAATACAACATGGCCATGGCATTTACAGGAATCAGATTGTTCCATCATTAATGGATGCGGCATAGAAAACATAACGAAGCCCCCTCCCCGAGAAGTATTCTCTTATACTTCTCCTAGGAGGGGGCTTTTGTGTTGTCTTGTGCTTTTGAAATCTTATTTTACAATCTTTGCATAAAACCTTATCTTTCTAAGAAAATGGTAGCCACACCATAAGGAATCAATGCAGGAAGTTTCACAATGATTTCATCTTCGCTTATTTCTTTATAGTCAAGTATGATATCTTTTCCGTAGGCATCCATTACTCGTACCCTGGTTCCGAAAGGCTTGCGTACGGCAACCTCCATTTCTGCAGTGCCATTCTGGGAAGTGGAAGCAATCGTAACTGCCATGGTGCGTCCGTCACTGTCCACGCAAGGGGTCAGGGATGCCTGTTCCTCCGCTAGGATGCGTGCGGGCATGATGCAGATAGCGTCCAATGCAGACAGGATTTCGTTTCGCTTTGCAGAGCTTACCAAATCGCTCCACAGGCTATATCCGAAAATCGCCCATTTTGCTTTGGATTGCGTCAATTCTGTGACAATGGTGCAGGCACCCAAACAGGAGCCGTCGCTCAGGATTTCATTGTTGTGAATGGTTCCTAACACTTCTGTGCGACCATCCAAATCGTGGTAGCTGTATCGCCTCATAGGGCTTGCTGCATAGGGATTTTCATCATAGAAAAGACCACACTTTTCTCCGTTCAGAGGACTGCCGGTAAAGTACTCGATTGTGAGATAGTGGGCTTCCTTGGGGGTCAGTGCAAAGTGATTTGCATAGCCTCTTTCCATAATTTTGACAACACTTTCTCCGTCAACCAATACGGGCTGTGTCAATAGGAATTCGATTTCTTCGTTGGTCAGTCCGTCTACAATATCGTGGTGCAGCAAATATGCTGCAGGTCCTTTCTTTTCGTAGGTCAAGGGTACGCCGATTCGGGTCAGATTGATATCGGATTCACCGATGATCCAGTCCCAAGCCACAAGACCTTTTTCTCTGGGATAAATGCGCAGATGCTGCTTTTCACCGGTGAAAATATTCAAACCACCGCGATGAGCATGGCGGGACAGATCGGACAGTTTTTCCCAGTAAGGACGGGCCGTTGCGATTGCTGCAAATATTTTCTCATAGTAAGCCATGGGCTCGTGTACGGACTGTACATCGGTGTAGGATAGACCGGTACATGCGCCCATTGCCAAATCCATGGTGGATTCGTTTAGGATACCACCAATACTTTTGCCAAATACAACCCCGGGAAGATTTTCGATTTCTGCAATGCATGCAGTTACATAAGGGGGTAAAATGGAATTTGCCATATTCAAGGAGAAAAACTTCTTATACTGATCCCAAGGTGCTTTGTCATTATAATAGCGTCCGCCGGGACGGGTTTCCACTTCCTTGCCGCTTGCATCGTGATAAGCCCCTAAAATATGCTCGTCGTTAGCGCCAAGGTAATTGTGTTCATGTTCATATTCGTGTCCGAACAGGGTGTCGGGGGCAACTTCTAAAGCGGCCTTGGACGCCTCGTAAACAAATTCGTATACGCCTTGACGGATGAAGTTAATGTATTTCTCCCGCAGGTCCATATCGGAGTAGTTCATCTTCTCTACCAGTTCTTCCCTTGTGTAGGAAGTGCCGTTTTCTTCATTGAACTTAGCGATGCAACGGTCACAATAGCAGGCAAATTTATTGGGCTTGTGATTCAGGGGACGAAGGTCGTCGTCAAACCACAGGCGGTAGGGCTTAAGGATGCTGACATAGGTCTGTACCACATCGTGGATGTGTTTTTTAAACTGTTTGCTTCTCCAACAGAAGCAACTCATATTTTTGATGCCTTCCGGACCCACCAAATAGGGGTCTTCACCATCAGGCAACATACCCAGTACGTAGGTATCCTTTTTCTCGGGATTTAATTGTGCCCAGTCGCAATGGCCGATGGTATTGGCTATCTGCATAGAGACCCGCAATCCGCCTTTGCGTAAAATATCTGCGGCCTCCACCCAGCTTTCCGCATACTCGCGATGCTTTTCAATGGAAGGGTAGTAGCCGATACTGGTCAGCCATACGGTGTCACAGGAACCCGGGTGGCGGTTAATAGCTTCCACCAATTCCCTCGCACGTTCCGGTTCTCTTTGGAATAGTCCTAATCTGTAAGTAATCATAATCGTGATTTCCTTTCTGCCACAGGTTTTATTTTTTGTGTATTATTCTAAGAACATAAATGTGCCGGCCAGGCATAAGCCGATGCTGATCCATTCTCTTTTGGAAGGTTTCTCGCCAAAGAATATCAGGGCCATAATGCCGGTCAAGACGATGGTGCCGCCTGTGATCATAGGATAGAGAACACTTGCGTCCAGATTCTTTGCTCCTTCTAATTGTAGAAGAGAAGAGATACTTCCTAAGAGACTGTAAAGAGCTACAATACCAATTAACAGGAGTACCTGTTTTGTGGTGGTAACAGGGCTCTTGGTTGTGGGATGATCCTCCACAGTATCCTCTACCATATGTTTGCGATGCCGGAACAACATTACAGTCAAACTCATCAGGAAGGAAAATCCTGCAGAGTATACGGCATAAGTGGCTGTTTCCACGGTTCTATGTATGGTTTCAATCTGATGCAATTTGGAAAATACACTGACCATTCCGTTTAAAAAGAAGATTGCCATCAGAGGAATAATCAGGCCGCTGCCGGCTTTTTCTTCTTTATCACGTGTCAAAATAATTGCTGCTATGATGACACCCACACCCAGCACACGCATAATAGCCACAGGTTCATCCAGGAAAATCCAGCCCCAAAGCACCGGCAGTACCATGCCGCCGCTCATTAAAAACAGCATATAGAGTGCCACGCAGCCCTTGGCCATAATATGGAAGCCAATGACGGTATACAGGAATCCGCACAGGGATTTCAGCGCAGCGTTAATCAGGGAATACCAGGAAAAATCCATGGTAAACCCGCCGATAGCCAAGAGGGAAATAATGCAGAATACAGCAGAGTATACGCTGAAGCTTGCACCGCCCCAGGGACCGGCCTTTTTTTGATATACTTTTTGAAGAACAAAGCCGAAGGACATTAATATTACTGATAGAAAAACTAATATGTAATCCATTCAAAACTCCTTTCAGTCAGATTGACAAATTTTTTCATACATGTTATAAAATTAGCACACGCATATGCATAAAAATATACGAGTCCTACTTAAAAATATGCGATTTTGGTCATAAATGGAGTGAAACCGTGGCAAATCAACCGATTTTAAATGAGAATCTGACAAGTTTGGGGTCCATACCATTTCAAATGGTGCATCCGGAGGAGTTTTTTGATGTGGAAAAAACAGTCTGTGACGGGGCGCATATTCATAGTTGTTATGAGATTTATGTCAATTTATCCGGAGACTTATCATTTCTGCAGGGACATAACATTTATGAGATTCGTCCCGGCGATGTGATTTTTTCCCGCCCCGGAGAGGTGCATTATTGCATTTATCATAAGTCTACAATGCATCATCATTATTGTCTGTGGTTTGGTGGGGAGGGACCTCTTTTGAGGTATTTGGACAGCAAACGGCTTCCGACCCATATCCGCCCGGATGATTTGGCTCAACTGTGGTCCCTGCTTGCGAAATTGGAAGAGTGCAGGGAGCCCTATTTACGGAATGCTTATTTTATTGAATTTCTGGCGTTCCTGGGTGGAGAGAGTTCCAAGCAGTCGGCGAGATTTACTCCATCCGGCGGAAAGTTGGGAGAAATTTTGGCCTATTTGGAGAGCAGTTTCCAGGATGAGATAAAGATTTCAGAGATTGCCACCAGATTTTTCATCTCGGAATCCAGTCTTAACCGCATGTTTCGAAGATATGTGGGGATGAGTCTGTATCAGTTTGTGGAAGCCAAGAGACTTGCCCGTGCGCAGCAGCTGCTACGCAGTGATTACTCCGTTACAGAAGCCTGTTTTCAGTCGGGATTTACGGATTGTTCCCGGTTTATCCAAAAATTCAAGCAAAAATTTGGCACTACACCACATAAATATAAAAAAAGTTGTTTAGAAAATAAAATAAATGTGGTATGATACTAGGAAAGACATTTGGAAAGGTATAGAAAATCATCATGAGCGAAAACAATGTGATTTTAGAAGAAGAAAAAGAAGTCAAAGAGTCGAAAAACTTTATTGAACAGATTATAGATAAGGACTTGGCAGAGGGCGTGTATGAGAAGGTACATACCCGTTTTCCTCCCGAGCCCAACGGATATCTGCATATCGGACATGCCAAGGCCATCCTTGTAAACTATGGTTTGGCACAGAAGTATGGCGGCAAGTTTAATATGCGTTTTGACGATACCAATCCCACCAAGGAAGATATAGAATTTGTAGAGTCCATCAAAGAAGATGTACAGTGGCTGGGTGCTGACTGGGAAGACAGACTGTTTTTTGCCTCCGACTATTTCGAAGAAATGTATCAGGGTGCCGTAAAGCTCATCAAGAAGGGCAAAGCATATGTGTCTGATTTGACCGCAGAGCAGATCAAGGAATACAGAGGCAGCTTCGTGGAGCCCGGCAAGGAAGATCCCTACAGCAACCGTTCTGTGGAAGAGAATCTGCAGCTGTTTGAGGAGATGAGAGCAGGCAAATATCGGGATGGCGAGAAGGTACTGCGTGCCCGTATCGATATGGCATCCCCCAACATCAACATGCGTGACCCGGTTATCTATCGTGTGGCTCATATGACCCACCACAACACAGGGGATGCTTGGTGCATTTACCCTATGTACGATTTTGCACATCCCATTGAGGACGCCATCGAGGGAATCACACATTCCATCTGTACCTTGGAATTCGAGGACCACAGACCTTTGTATGATTGGGTGGTAAGAGAGTTGGAATACCCTCATCCCCCCAAGCAGATTGAACAGGCAAAGATGTATCTGAAAAATGTGGTGACAGGCAAAAGATATATCAAGAAGATGGTTATGGACGGACTGGTAGACGGTTGGGATGATCCCAGACTGGTTTCCATTTCCGCACTGCGCCGTCGTGGTTTTACCCCTGAGTCCATCCGTATGTTCGTGGACCTGTGCGGCGTGTCCAAGGCAAACTCCACCGCAGACTATGCAATGTTAGAGTATTGTATCCGTGAGGACTTGAAGACCAAGGCTCCTCGTATGATGGCTATTTTGGATCCTGTAAAACTGATTATAGACAATTATCCTGAGGGACAGACAGAGATGCTCCCTGCGGGTAATAACCCTGAAAATGAGGCGCTGGGAAGCCGTGAAGTACCTTTTGGCAGAGAATTATACATTGAGAGAGAAGATTTTATGGAAGAGCCTCCTAAGAAATACTTCCGTATGTTCCCCGGCAACGAAGTGCGTCTGATGAATGCCTACTTTGTCACCTGTACCGGTTGCGTAAAAGATGAGACCGGCAAGGTCGTCGAAGTACATTGTACCTATGACCCTGCTTCCAAGGGTGGTAACAGCCCGGACGGAAGAAAGGTAAAGGGTACCATTCACTGGGTGGCTGCACACAGTGCGGTGAAAGCAGAGGTTCGTCTGTATGAGAATATCATTGACGAAGAAAAGGGTGTGTACAACGAAGACGGCAGTCTGAATTTGAATCCCAATTCTCTCACAGTGCTGAAGGATTGTTACTTGGAGCCTGCCTTTGCAGGGGCAAAGAGCTACGATAGATTCCAATTCGTAAGAAACGGTTTCTTCTGTGTGGATGCTAAGGATTCCAAGCCGGATGCATTGGTATTTAACCGCATCGTATCTCTGAAGAGTTCCTTTGTATTACCGAAATAAGGGAAATCAATCGTATGTATGAAATGACCATTCAATTGCAGACGGACAGCAAGGTGCGTCTGTATGAACAGATTTACAGACATATCAAACAAGAAATCATAGAAGGGAAGCTTCTCGCAGGAGAGAGGCTTCCCTCTACGCGTTCTTTGGCAGAATATCTTCAAGTGGCTAGAAGTACGGTGGATGAGGCCTATGGCCAGTTATGTGACGAGGGCTATATTGAGGCTTGTCCCTATCGTGGATACTTTGTGTGTGCCGTAGAGGAATTGCTTCAGGTGGAGGGAACTTATAGTGGCAATGTGCCTAAGGGCAGCAGCCAGCTTACAGATGCCTTGAAAGAGCAGCAGACAACAGCTGATGGCGGTTTCGAAGCACATACATCAAAACGGGCATGGCAGGTGGACTTTTCCCCTTACGCCATTGACATGAGTGGTTTCCCTATGAGTGTCTGGAAAAAGATGAGCCGCAAGGTGTTGACAGAGGCGGGCGTGGATTTGTTTGCCAAGGGGGATGCAAAGGGAGATATGAGTCTGCGCAGAAGCATCAGCCGTTACATCCATTCTGCCCGGGGCGTGGAATGCACTCCTGACCAGATTATTGTAGGAGCGGGAAATGAATATCTGTTGATGCTGTTGGAAAAGATTTTGGGAGGGAAACTCAGGATTGCCATGGAGAATCCCACCTACGAAAGGTCCTATCGGATTTTCCATTCTTTTGATTATGATGTTGTTACCGTCCCCATGGACGAGGATGGTATGATAGTAGAGGAGTTGAAAAAGACCAAGGCGGACGTGGCTTACGTGATGCCTTCCCATCAGTTTCCCACGGGAACCGTGATGCCCATCGGACGAAGAATGGAGTTGCTGAAATGGGCCAATGGGGCAGAGAGCAGATATTTGATAGAAGATGACTACGACAGTGAATTCCGCCATAGAGGAAAACCTATTCCTGCTTTGCAGGCTTCTGACAAGCGGGGCAAGGTGATTTATATCGGAACCTTTTCCAAAGCCATTGCGCCGGCCATTCGTGTCAGTTTCATGGTGTTGCCACCGGCTCTTCTAGAAAAGTATCAGGCGGATTGTGGTTTCTATTCCTGCACGGTATCCCGAATTGACCAGTGTATTTTAGATGGATTTATCAGTGAGGGATATTTTGAGCGCCATTTGAATAAGATGCGCAAAATCTATAAGGAAAAACATGATTTGTTGATGGAATGCCTAAAGCCCTTGCGTGGTGCTTTTGAAATCTCCGGAGAGAATGCAGGCTTACATCTTTTGCTCACCTCAAAGTCAGACAAAAGCGAGCGGTGGTTGCTGGAAACGGCAGCGTCTGTCGGCGTTAAGGTGTATGGCTTGTCGGATAGCATAGTGGATGCGGGAACTGAGCCACCCTGTGGTACCGTGCTGCTGGGCTTTGGAGGGTTAGATGAAAGCGCAATCAGACGAGGTGTGGAACTGTTACAAAAGGCGTGGTTGAAGTAGAAGAAATAAAGAAAAGCCGGTGTGTGATTACACCGGCTTTTTGAGTGTGCCAAATATATTGTAGGAAGAACTATGGGGATAAGTTATTCTTCAGAATCAAAGAATTCCTCTACGCTTTCTACCATTTTCTCTGCCTTTTCAGAAACTTTTTCTGCGGCAGATTCCACCTTGTCAGCCACTGCTTCGGCAGCATGCTCAACTTTATCAGCCACCTTTTCAGCGGCGTCCTCAACCTTGTCAGAAATGGTTTCAGGGGTGAGGGATACGTAGTTTGGGTCATCCTCGTCGAAATCATCACTGAAATCATCATAATCATCATCCTCCGGGAAGAAGGAGATGGAATCTCTCTTTTTCAAAAAATAATAGGTGGCAGCTGCGGTGGCACCTATTGCTGCAGTCACTAACAAAAATTTACCGAATTTGTTTGCCATAACGAACTCCTTTCGTTGTCATAATACAACTTCTCTTGGTGTAATTCTATCTTAATACTATTTTGTAGAATTGGGAAGAGAATATACATTTATTTATGAAAAAGTTTATGGTTTTATTCCTATTTTTGCATTACATAAGGAGCGTCCGCAGGATATCCGCCCTTCATTTTCTGCATGCCGCGTTGAATGGCATCTCTGGAGTTTTTCCAGTCTGCGTCTTTGTTACAATAATCGAATTTTTCCACCAACCAAGATATGTCTTCTTTCATGCGATTCATATTTTCTTCCATCAGGGGCAGGAGAGCGTCATAGAATTCCCCCAGACTTGCTTCCTTTAATTGGGTCTCGGCCTGTAAACAGAGGTCGCCGAAGTGCTGGAGGCAGAAGCCCTTGCTTGCCTTTACTTTTTGGCGGAACTCTTCGTCCCGTGCCCACAGATATACAAAGGTGTCCAGATATCTGTGATAGGTATCTTGGAACTGATTGCATATATAGCAAGAGTGCTCTTTGGATTTGATCCAAGCGCCAAGAGAAGGGGTACTTTCTGATTTTTTCTTGAAACGACCTTTGGCAGCAGGCTTTTCTGATGCTACTTTGGCGAATTCCCGTTTCATTTCGTCAATGGTGCGAATATAGTGGGTCTTTAGAATCCAAGCATTGCCCAGGGTATTACCATAATCATACATCTTCTTAAAATGTTCCCGGCAAAAGCCTGCTTTGTCCGTCATTTCCCGAATGTCTGCTTCCATATAGGAAGCGCTGTGTCCCAACACAAAATCCATTAAGTCTTGCTCAATTTTGCGCTGACAAAAGCACAGGGGACATTCGTCGCCTGCATCCAATGCATCATTTAAGGGAATGGTGTAGAGTTTTTCTTTCATTTGGGTTCCTCCAAATTCTATTAAGTACATTCTTGTTTCTATCACTAATTTAACCCTTGGGCGAAATCTCGTTCCACAAAGTAAATCCAAGAATTAAACCGCCGCCTGCCGCCTGCAGTAACGTCATAGGCTCGCCCAAAAGGATGACAGAAATCAGCACTGCAACCAGCGGGTCGATGTAGCTGAGGATTGCGGCCTTCTGACCAGGCAATTCCTTCAGGGAAGAGAAGTACAAACAGTAAGTGATTCCGGTATGAATGAGACCTACAATCAAAAGATTTATCCAGCCCTTGCTGTTAAGGGTTCCTAATGTTACACCGCTTGTCAGGCAGACATAGGGCAGCAGGATCACAATGGCGGACAAAAATTGCAGGAAGGTTCGGTGAATTCCCTCTACATTTTTAATAAATTTATTTAGCAGGATAACAGTAGCATAAAAGAGGGCGGCGCCCAAACCGAATAGTATGCCCACAAAGTCCTTCCCATTGCCGGCACCACCGATACCAGTAATCATAACCAGACCCAGTGTGGACATGGCAAAACATATAATCTGCTTGCCTGTCAGTTTTTCTTTGAATAGAATGGGACACACCAGTGTAACAATCACGGGAGCAAAATAATAGCTCAATGTGGCGTTGGATACTGTCGTGTACTTATATGCTTCAAACAGCAAAATCCAGTTGATGCCCATTGCCATACCGGAGGCCAAAAGCAGTGGCACTTCTTTTTTTATTTTTGCGAAGGGGATTTTCTGTTTGGTAATCAGCAAAAATAGTCCAATCAAAACCGCAGCCAAAATAGCCCGGTACAAAGCCAATTCTCCGGATGAAACAGAAATGTTTCTCACGAAGACAGCGATGGTGCCAAAGATGGTCATGGATGTAATTAACATCATGCGTGGGTCCAGTAATTTTTTCACAATGTATTCCTCTCAATCTGTATTAATTAAAATGTAACACGATAGCATAAATAAGTAAATATAAATAGTAAGTGTGGAACGGATTGAAAAGTAGAAACGAGGGGTAATATGAAAATTATAGATATGCATTGTGATACCATAGAAAGGTTGTATTTTCTACAAGGCGAAGGAAAAGGAATAGAAAATTTGCGAGAAAACCAAGGTCAACTAGACCTGATGAGGATGCAGCGGAGCGGATATTTTTTGCAAAATTTTGCTTTGTTTATAGATAAAGCACTTTGGCCGGATCCCTGGGAAGGCGTGTTGACTTTGTGGAATCTATATCAAAGGGAAGTGGAGGCAAATGGGGATATTCTAAGGCCGGTATTCACTTATGAAGATATTGTCAAAGAAGACAGTCGTATGCGTAGCCTGCTTACCGTAGAGGAGGGGGGCGTATGCCAAGGAGATATTGGGAAACTGCATAAACTCTATGAACTGGGGGTGCGCATGATGACCCTGACATGGAACTATGGGAACGAACTGGGGGTGCCGGCAACACCTCTTGACGGTGAAGATTCATCCCACGGGTTGACGGATAAAGGCAAGGAATTTGTGCAGGAAATGCAACGTATAGGGATGATTGTGGATGTATCGCATCTATCCGATGCGGGATTTTGGGATATGTTAGCGCTGGCAAAAAAGCCTATTGTAGCAAGCCATTCCAATGCCAGAATGCTCTGTTCTCATGGACGGAACCTGTCGGACGAAATGATCGCTGCTATAGGAGAGCAGGGGGGATGTGTGGGACTAAATTACCACAAGGAATTTTTACTTCCTTATTATAAATATGAATCTATATGGCCGGCATTGATCGCCCACGCTAAGCATATCGTATCAAAAGGTGGCATTGAGGTGCTGGGATTGGGAAGTGATTTTGATGGTATTCCGTCAAACGAAGCCATCCCGGGAGTAGAAGGGGTAGAAAAATTATGGTGGAAACTGAAAGAGGGTGGATTCACAGGAACGGATTTGGATAAGATTTTATATAAAAATGTCCTAAAAGTGTACAAAGAGTGTCTGTAAAAGGGCTCTGTATTCGTTTTTGGGCGGAAAAACTTGCACAGATGCACTGATAATAATAAAATAAAAGAAATAAAATACAGAAAAGAGGCCAAAAATATGTTAAAAATACACGATGGAAGACCGGAAAATATTGCAGACAGGTTGGAGAAGGAAGTACGGACTTATGATTTGTTGGATGCGCTGGGGATAAAATATCAGCGTGTGGACCATGATGCAGCAATGACTATGGAGGCTTGCAGGGAGATAGACGAAGCGTTGCAAACCACCGTTTGCAAGAATCTATTCTTATGTAACAGGCAGGAGACACAGTTTTATTTGCTGATGATGCCGGGAGAGAAAAAATTCAAGACTAAGGATATTTCTGCTCAACTGGGCGTGGCCAGATTGTCATTCGCTGATGAAAAGTACCTGGAAGAGTTTTTGGATATCACGCCGGGTTCGGTCAGTGTTATGGGTCTGATGAATGACCACGAAAACCGTGTGCAGTTGGTGATTGATGAGGACTTGTTGCAGGGAGAGGAGATTGGTTGTCATCCATGCATTAACACCTCCAGTATTAAGGTAAAATTGAGTGATTTATTAGAAAAAATATTACCTCAAATGGGACATGTTCCCATCATGGTTTGCCTCCCCTGGGAAGCACCGACGGAGCCCTCTGCCTGCTCTGAAGTGACATATGACACATGTTCCTGTACATGCGGTGTGACACACGTGTCAGAAAATGTCGAAAATGCCGAAAACACGGGGAAAACTGGTCTCGACAAAAATGTCATTGTGGATAACGACAGACAGGATAGTAAAGGTGACAAGAGGCATCAGGAACACCTCCCTCACAGCTATGAGGAACTGCTGGAATTGATTACAGCGCTGCGTGGACCGGAGGGTTGTGAGTGGGATAAAGCCCAGACCCACGAGACGCTGAAGAAATGTCTTACGGATGAAACCGAAGAAGTAATTCAGGCCATCGATCATAAGGATGATGAGAACCTCTGTGAAGAATTGGGAGATGTGTTATTGCAGGTGGTATTGCATGCGGAAATTGCCAGAGAGAGGGGCGCCTTTGAAATGAAGGATGTGATACAAATGCTCTGCGACAAATTGATTCGTCGTCACCCTCATGTGTTTGGTGATGTGCCCAAGCCAACCAGTCCCGAGGAGGCATTGGAACTGTGGCGTATGGTGAAGCAAAAAGAAAAAGAGAGGAAAGGGCAGAAAGGTTGATATGAGAAAAAGTAAGATTGTTATATTGATTGCAATGACACTTTGCATAGTTGGTTGCGCCAAAGCAGACGACACCCAACCGAAGTCGTCCGATGCAGTGACACAAGAGGTGGTCCAAGATGAGGAGCAGAATGCAACCCAAGAGCCTTCTCCGGAATCCCGGCAACCCTATGTGTTACAATTTTCTGCAGTTACTTCCACAGGAGAGGAATTTACATCTGATCGGCTGGCAGATTCCAAACTCACTATGATCAATGTGTGGGGGACTTTTTGCGGACCGTGCCTGAATGAAATGCCGGAGCTGGGAGAGATTGCATCCGAATATGATGTGGCAGAATTTCAACTCATAGGAATTGTCTCAGATGTGAAGGAAGGCGCAGACCAACAGAAATTGGAAGGCTTGGCGGAACTGATTGATGAAACAGGAGCCAACTACCCGCATCTATTACTGAATGGAGAATTGTATGGGAATCTCGTAGGGGCCTCTGAATATGTTCCCACGACTTACTTCTTTAATCAAAATGCAGAATTGTTAACTTATGTGGTGGGTTCCAAGAGCAAGGAACAGTGGGTGAGTATCATTGAACAGTTATTGGAGATGTTATAAATAATTGTGCTTTTTCTTTGCGAAGAAATAGGGTATAATCATTGTAGAAGATTCACAAATGAACAGGGTATTTTATGAATGGCCAATATCATATAAGAAAGAAAGGGAACTAGGTATGAGCGAAAAGAATTTAGACAAGGCGGTTTTATTCAAATTAAGTTATGGATTGTTTGTGTTAAGTACGCGAGATGGCAAGAAGGACAACGGCTGTATCATCAATACGGTGACACAGATTTCCGGAAAACCTGAGACCATTATGATTGCTGTGAACAAGGACAACTATACCCATGATTTGATTATGTCCTCGGAGATCTTCAATGTGTCAGTCTTGACAGAGGACACACCTTTTGAACTATTTCAGCATTTTGGCTTCCAGAGTGGACGAACTGTGGATAAGTTTAGCAAATATGAAGCGGACTGCAGCCGTAGCGGAAACGGGGTATTATATCTAAAGAAGTACACTAATGCATATATGTCTGCCAAGGTGATAAAAACCATGGACTGCGGTACCCACACTATGTTCTATGCAGAGGTGGTGGAAGGTGCTGTGTTGTCAGAGGGTAACTCTGTTACCTACGCGTACTACTTCGATAATATTAAGCCCAAGAAGACAGCTGAAAAGAAAAAAGGTTTTGTTTGCGAAATTTGCGGTTATGTGTACGAAGGCGAGGAATTGCCTGCAGACTTCACATGTCCTTGGTGCAAGCACGGACCGGAGGCTTTTCGTCCGCTGTAGGAGGGGGAAATATGAGCCGTAAATGGAAATGGTGGTGGGGCGTATTGCTTGGCATTGTCTTCCTGGGGCTGGGTGGTCTGCTTGGACAGTTTGGAGACATTTTTCTAAAGGCTACCCGCATCTGCCTGGAATGCATCGGCATTGGATAGACGTAGTTAGAACGGATATGAGATAAGTATGAGAAGACTGATTGAGAGAACACGCCTGCTTGTGCAGATCATTTATACTATAGTCAGTAACGGGTATCTGTACGGCTTTCTTCGCGGGAAAATATACAAGGGAGCACTGAAGTACACCTGCGTGCCGGGACTGAATTGTTATTCCTGTCCGGGTGCTGTGGGGGCATGCCCCATGGGTGCGCTACAGATGGCCCTAAACAAAAGAGATATCCAGGTGCCTTTCGGGGTGCTGGGATTTCTTTTTGTATTCGGAAGTTTGTTTGGCAGATTTGTCTGTGGTTGGCTATGTCCATTTGGTCTGTTTCAGGATTTGTTACATAAGATTCCTATTTTCAAAAAGAAAAAACACCTGCCCGGACATTCCATTCTAAAATATGGAAAGTATGTAGTGCTTTTCGGATTGGTCGTTGCTGGCTCGGCCCTTCTTTTTGGTGGATTTGCTAAGGTACCCACTTTTTGCAAATTCCTGTGTCCCTCCGGCACGTTGATGGGGGCCCTGCCCCTGATGGCGGCGGATGGCCAATTGAGGGCACAGGCGGGTGGTCTGTTCTGTTGGAAACTGGCAGTCCTGTTAGCGCTCACCTTTTTGTCTGTAAAAATTTACCGGCCTTTTTGTCAGTATCTATGTCCCTTGGGGGCGGTTTACGGCTGGTTTAATGGATTTTCTCTGGTGCAAATCCGTTGGGAAAAAGAGGACTGTATTCATTGTAATGCGTGTCAGAATGCATGTCCTGTACATCTGTCTCCGGAGGAAATTTCCGTGTCTTTGGAGTGTATCAAATGCGGAAAATGCGTGCCGGTATGCCCGGTTGCGTGCCTAAAATGTAGCCCACAGATGCCTAAAAGGAAAACAGGGGCAAATAGACAAGAATGCAGCGAACAGCTTGCTGGTAAAAAGTAACTGTCGGTTTTTCTTGAAAAATGTCGAAAAGAATGGTAAATTAGTGATTATAAAATTTTTATAAACTGCAAGTGAAAGTTTATAAGCAGAAAATGTGAGGAAATATTATGTTTGGAAGACGACCCGATGGAAGGGCCATCAGAGGCATTGAACCTGTGCAGAAAATCATGCCCTACATAATGAAGGAAAGATCCGATTCCATGACCATGTACGAGGAGACTTTCCCCTGTGAGGCCATGGATGCCTACATCAAGGAAAAGGCGGCAGAAGGGATCAAGATGAATTATATGCACATTCTCATTGCAGCAACTGTGCGTCTTATCGCTATGCGTCCCCAGTTAAACCGCTTTATCATGAATGGTAAGATTTATGCCAGACCCAAGATTTGGATGAGCATTGCCGTTCATCCCACATTAGAGGATGGCAGTATCGACACCACCATCAAACTTTGTTTTGAAGGAACAGAAACTATCACAGAGATAGCCCAGAAACTGAACGAGGCAATCCGCAAGGAAACAGTGGCTCGTCAGGGAGAAAATGGAACTGACAAGCTGGCGAGATTACTTACCTTTGTTCCCTCCTGGTTAATCAGATTTTTGGTCAATCTTCTGATGTGGATGGATAAGCACAATATCATGCCCAAAGCGGTGGTGGAGTTGAGTCCTTTCCATACCTCCTTTTTCATCACCAATCTGAAGTCCTTGGGCATCAGCCATGTGTTCCATCATATTTACAATTTTGGAACCACTAGCCTGTTCCTGGCGATGGGTAAGGAAAAAATGATTCCTGTGTCAAAGGATGGTGAAGTGGTGCAGGAGAAACATATGAGTTTTGGCCTGGTATCGGATGAACGTATCTGCGACGGATTGTATTATGCACTTTCCCTGCGTCAGCTGAGAAAAATCATGAAAAATCCGGCCATCTTGGAAGAACCTCTGGAAAAAAGGGTAGAAGATGTGAAATAACAGACATAAAATGGTCAGCCGAATGTGTTGGAGGAAAAGAAATGATTACGATTTTAAATGAAACCCCCCACAATCCCATTACCCTGATGGGAGAGCGCGCAGGCGTATGTTGGGGCGCAGATATTACAGATAAGGAAAAGAACTATAAGCGCGGTCTGGATTGTATCCAGTCCGGTCACCATCGCGTGATGGAATATGTCAATGTGGAAATGATCATCGATGGCTACTCTGCCCGCGTTATCAGAGAGTGGTACACCCACATCGGTGGTGCACCTACCAGACTGCAGGCAAGTACTAGATACATCAATTATAAGAATTTTACCTATGTGACACCGCCCACCGTGGCAAAGAACGAAGAGGCGGCTGCGTTATATAAGGAAATGATGGACAATATTGCGGCTACCTGTACCAAGTTGGAGGCAGAGTACGGCGTGCCCAGAGAGGATGCTGCAATGCTGTTGCCTTTGGGAATGACCACTAAGATTGTGGACAAGAGAAATGTCCGGAATCTGATTGAGATGTCCCATCAGAGACTTTGTACCAGAGCTTATTGGGAGTACCGGAAGCTAATGCAGGATTTGATGAAGGCCCTTTCTGAGTATTCCGAGGAATGGAAATACCTGGTGGATCATTACTTTGTTCCCAAATGCGAGTTGAAAGGCTACTGCACCGAGAAGAAATGCTGTGGCAGAAAACCCTATCGTGAAGCCTAAGAAGTTTACTTGCTTGGTCTGATGCGTACCGGTATCGCAATAGTAGAAATCATACAGCAGAACTTGATACAAGAATAAATTCCCCTGAAAACACAAACCCTACTACGAAGATTCGTAGGAGAGAAGTGTATGAGAAAGAGGCGTTTATTCTTGTTTTTTTTATTGCTGGGTGTCCTGATTACCACCGTTTCATGGTGGACGGACAGCGTGGAGCCGCAGATACACACTGCACCCAAATATGAAAAGGAGAGTCTTCTGCCTGTCTTATTGAAGAAAGAATTATCCCCGGAGGATTACGATGCCATATTCAAACAGACGGGTCTGGCTCGGGCGGGGGTGGAACAGTTACTGGAAGAAAATCGTAGACGGGATATTTTGCGCTTGCAAGATTTATATTATGAAAAGATAGATACCGTGTGTGAGCGATACTGTGTCATCGTTCACAGTGAAAGAATCAAAGACGGGCTCAATCGCGTCAGTAGCAAGCGGGCATTTATGCCGGCGGTTCGGACAGGGGATATTCTGGTCACCTTCAATGGTCATGTGTTTGGCTGGCGGTGTGGGCACGCAGCCATTGTGACGGATGCGGCCAAAGGAGTGACATTGGAGGCGGTTGCTATGGGGCGGACGTCAGAGTTTTGGCCCATAGAGCAGTGGGCTACCTATCCGGGATTTGTGCTGCTGCGATTGAAAGATGTAGATCAGGAAAAGCGGGATCGGATTGCGGATTTTGCAAAAGAGAATTTGGAGAAGATTCCTTACAGGCTATCCAGCTTTACGAAGGAGGACTGTAGCGGAGATGCTATCAGGGGGACGCAATGTGCCCATTTGGTCTGGTATGCCTACGCACACTACGGATATGATTTGAACAGTGATGGAGGAAATATCGTGACCCCACAGGATATTTTTGACAGTGATTTGTTGGAGGTTGTGCAGGTGTATGGGCTTCCTGTGGAAGATTGTAGGTAATTATGATGAATTGTTGGAAGAAAATTGAAAAATTATGGGCGGTTTGCCTATTGAAATAAAGAAGAGCATTTGTATAATTTATAATTATACAAAAGAAGAGACGTTCCCCCTCAGAGATTCTGATGTACTGAAGTCCTACAAAAGAAAAGGTATGGAGGAGATGGAGTATGAAGAAGGCAGAGATCTTAAAGAAGGCGATTCTGAGCCATTACCGTAGTGTAAGACAATTTGCAACGGAGCTGGGCATTCCCTACAGCACGCTGGTGACGGCACTGGAGCGTGGAATAGAAGGTATGGGCTATGGCACCGTCATTAAAATGTGTCAGCAACTTGGACTTAATCCGATAGACTTTACTCCCTTGGAGGAGGATGCTTCCTTGGGTGCCAAGATTCTGGAGAATCATCTGATGCAGAAATATTTAAAGTTGAACCAGGACGGCCGGGATAAGGTAATGGAAATGATGGAAGACCTGGCGCAGATAGATAAGTATAAGGCGAAATCCAAAAAGAACAAATAGCGGATGAGATAAGGAATAAATATTTCTCTAAATAACACAACATAAAAATTAATGAGAAGACCTAAAAATTTTGTTGACATAAGGAAACTCTTATGGTACATTATACAAGCGAGATTGGATTTTAGGTCTTTTTTTTATGCTTAAAATTATGCAATTGACACGAAAAAATGTCGGTTAAGATAAGAGCGGAGGTAATAAAATGCGTACAAAAATCACTTTGGCTTGTACAGAATGCAAGCAGCGTAACTACAATACTACAAAAGAGAAGAAAAACCATCCTGACAGAATGGAAACCAAGAAGTATTGCAGATTCTGCAAGACTCATACTTTGCACAAGGAAACAAAATAATTTAGCACCATAAGTGGAAGGAAATGATTATCATGGGTGATTCCGCAGAAAAGAAAGCACGCCCCTCTTTTTTCAAGGGTGTGAAATCAGAATTTAAGAAAATCAATTGGCCGGACAGAAAGACAACGATTAAGCAGTCCGTTGCAGTTGTTGCTATTTCCATCGTAGTTGGACTCATTATTGCAGTCGTAGACTATGTTGTAAAGTACGGCGTAAACTTCATAATTAAATAGGACGAGGGTGATTATATGGCAGAGGCACAGTGGTATGTAGTCCATACCTATTCAGGATATGAGAATAAAGTCAAAGCCAATATTGAGAAGACCATCGAGAACAATAAGCATCTTGCTGAAAAAATTCTTGAGGTGAGAGTTCCCCTGCAGGATGTGGTGGAAGTAAAGAACGGTGTGAAGAAGACCGTTCAGAAGAAGATGTTCCCCGGATATGTTCTTCTTAATATGGAAATGAACGATGATACATGGTATGTTGTTCGCAACACCCGTGGTGTTACAGGCTTTGTGGGCCCGGGAAGCAAACCCGTTCCCTTGACCGAGGCAGAGATGAAGCCTCTTGGTATCAAGTCAGAGAATGTAACCATTGATTTCGTAGAAGGCGACACCATCGCAGTTGTAGCCGGTATTTGGAAAGATACCATCGGTGTTGTACAGAAGCTTGACTTTGGTAAGCAGACAGCTACTATCAATGTAGAGTTGTTTGGTAGAGAGACCCCTGTAGACATCAGTTTTGCAGAAGTCAGAAAACTTTAATCAGGTATTTCCCGCGCAAGCGGTTGAATACATTGCACAAAGTGCAATTGGGCATTCGCCCGGCAACAATAGTGGGAGCAGATGCAAAGACGTCTGCGCCAAAACCACCGTTAGAGGGTTTTCCGATAGCGGTTTACCACATTATAGGAGGTGCCGAAAATGGCAAAGAAAGTAACAGGTTATATCAAGTTGCAGATTCCCGGCGGAAAAGCAACACCCGCACCGCCTGTTGGTCCTGCTTTGGGTCAGCACGGTGTAAACATCGTTGAATTTACAAAACAGTTCAACGCAAAGACCGCGGATAAGGATGGCATGATCATCCCCGTAGTAATTACTGTATATGCAGATAGAAGCTTTAGTTTCATTACTAAGACTCCCCCTGCAGCTGTACTGCTTAAGAAGGCTTGTAATCTGAAATCAGGTTCTGGCGCGCCTAACAAGACTAAGGTGGCAACCATTTCTAAGGCAAAGGTTCGCGAAATCGCTGAACTGAAGATGCCCGATTTGAATGCTGCAAGTATTGAGGCTGCTATGAGCATGATCGCAGGTACTGCACGTAGTATGGGTATTGTTGTAGAAGAGTAATTGGAAAATATTGGGAGGCAATGGATATTGCCGCTAGAACCTAGGAGGTAAGATAATGAAACATGGTAAGAAATATGCCGAAGCTGCAAAACTTGTAGACCGTG
Organism: uncultured Acetatifactor sp.; assembly: GCA_904501885.1. Classification (GTDB taxonomy): domain Bacteria; phylum Bacillota; class Clostridia; order Lachnospirales; family Lachnospiraceae; genus Acetatifactor. Next base: position 52,961 of record CAJGCP010000011.1, read on the forward strand.
CAAATCTGTACGAGCCCGCAGAAGCAATCGCTTTGGTAAAGAAGACTGCAGTAGCAAAATTCGATGAGACCATCGAAGTACACATTAGAACAGGCTGTGACGGACGTCACGCTGAACAGCAGATCCGTGGTGCAGTTGTACTGCCCAACGGAACCGGTAAAGAAGTAAAGGTTTTGGTATTCGCTAAAGGCGATAAGGTAAACGAGGCTGAGGCAGCTGGTGCTGATTACGTAGGTGGCGATGAGCTGATTCCTAAGATTCAGAACGAAGGCTGGTTGGATTTCGACGTGGTAGTAGCAACCCCTGACATGATGGGTGTTGTAGGTCGTTTGGGTAAGGTTCTCGGACCTAAGGGCTTGATGCCTAACCCCAAGGCTGGTACCGTTACTATGGACGTAGCTAAGGCTATCGCCGATATCAAGGCTGGTAAGATCGAGTACAGACTTGACAAGACCAACATCGTGCATGTTCCCGTAGGTAAGGCTTCCTTTACTGAAGAAGCACTTCAGGAGAACTTCGATGCATTGATGGCTGCAATCGTAAAGGCAAAACCCAGCGCACTTAAAGGTCAGTATTTGAAGAGCATCACTCTGACAAGTACAATGGGACCTGGCGTAAAGGTTAGCGTTGCAAAATTCTAATTGTGAAAACGAAAGGGAAATGGTTGAAAAACTATTTCCCTTTTTTGTTTTCTCATATATAATGTGAGAAGAAAGGAGGAAGCCTAATATGAAGTGTAAACATATAGAAAAGATTGCCTTGGCAGTATCAGTCATAATCATAGCGCTAATCGCGGGCTTTCCTCTTTTGATGCCCGGAATCGGAGGGGATATCTGGGATTTGAATTATCATCTGCTTCGCATTGCTTCTGTGAAGGAGGCACTGGCAAGTGGCGTATTCCCGCCCCGGATCAATCCTATTTATTTTGACGGGTACGGGTATGGCAGTTCCCTGTTCTATCCCGATGTGTGTTTATTGTTGCCTGCCATTCTGTATGGCCGTGGCTTATCTTTGCTTACATCTTATAAGATATTTCTGATGCTGGTTATGGTAGCCGGCACTTTGACTACATACTATTGTTTGAAATTCTTTACGAAACAGTGGCAGCCCGCCTTGGTAGGTACTTACGTCCTGATGTTGTCCACCTACTATTTGGCAGACATCAACAATCGTGCAGGCATTGGGGAGTATATTGCCATCATGTTGGTGCCGGTGTTATTGATTGGCATTTATGATTATTTTGCATTGGAGGGAAAACGTAGCTGGTGCATTGGTGTATCCTTGGGCGGTATGCTTTTGTGCCATACCATTATGGCCTTTCTGGGTTGTCTGCTTTTCCTGGGCGTGTTTGTGATTTGCCTGATTCTTCCGGCCACACGAAAGATGGTTTTTGAAAAGAGCAGACTGGTACGCCTTTGTAAAGTTGCTCTTTGTACTGTGGGTTTGGTAAGCTTTTATATTTTTCCTATGATAGAGCAAATGCTGCATGACCGATTCTGGTATCAGACCCCTTGGGCCAACGCAGGTGATTATACGCAGACCTTAAAATCCTTACTTATGCCGGTGGGAGTTTTCCTAAATACAGCCACCTTTGGGGTTGGTATTCCGGTACTGGTGCTGGTTGCCGGCAGGGCAGTTATGGGTAAGGTAAAGAATAAATGGGCAGAGGGTGCGTTCGTTTTGGGTGTATTGTTGTTTTTGTCCACCACCAAATTGGTGCCCTGGAGGATTCTGGATAACACGCCGTTAAATATGATACAGTTTACCTATCGCCTGTTCCCCTACGCGTTTGTATTTTTAGTGTTTGGTATTATGACCATGCTCGCCGAGAAAACAACTATGAAGTGGACAAATCTACTGCTTGTCGTTGTAATGGTACTGGCTATTGTATGTGGCATTTGGCAGAACACCTATTGTTATCGCTTCGGCGACAGATATCCGATGGACGATGAATATGTGCTTGCCAACAATCATTATGTGGGCAAAGGCGAGTGGGTGCCGGAGGGCGTCACACAGCAGGTGTTCAATGGCCAAGGTGAGGGCATTGTGCTTACCGCTATGGGTGAGGACCTGCCTTGGATAGTGGAGGGATACAATAGTTACAGTTTCAAGCCCACAGAGGAGACACTGTATGTATTGCCTCTTCTATATTATAAGGGATACGAGGCGCACCTGCCTGAGGGTGAGGGCACAGAACGGCTTGTAATTGGAAAAAGCGTGGATGGTTTGGTACAGGTGAGAGTAGAGGATGCCGAGGTGGTGGCTATATCTTATGCCGGCACCCCGACGCAGAAAGTATCGAATGTGATTTCTGTTATAAGTGGGTTGGGTGTTGCTTGTGTGCTTCTTAGGAAAAAAAGAAGTTTTTGTAGAGGACACTAAGTGTATGCGGATTAAATATTCCGGGGATGATTATTCCCGGAATATTTTCGCTCTTAGGTGCTTCAAATAATTCTTTTTGAAATTGCGGGTGTTTTCAAAGAAATCTAATTCGGAATGGGTAAAGGAGCGGTATGGATGGCGTGGTGTTTGTACCCTATATTTAATAGATGGGTATTGAACGATTTAATATTTTGAGAAATATCGGAACTCTGATTGTGATATACCATAGATATTATGTAGAAAGGTGCGCGAATATCATAGGGACCGAAGTCTCCGGACTCGTCGATAAATACGCTGAGAGTTTTGTTTGACATATAGAAATCCTTTTGACATGATTTTAGAATGAATAGATAGAGTAAAAATAGCGGGGAAATTCCCCGCCGCTCGGTGGACCAGGGCCTTTCGGCCAGCCCAAAATCAATCACTGTTGATTTATTGTATCCTAATTATAGGCAAAATATTTCACCATGTCAATTGTAAACTATAGAGATTTGGAATTAAAAATTACTGATGTGCATTTTCTTTAAAAAAGCAAAAAATAAGACTTGACATGACACAGTAGTCTATGTTAATATGATGTTCGGTCATAAGACCATGCCGAAGACAGTAGGTGTCCACCTGATGGACGTAAGCCAAGTCGCCTACCGAGGAAAAGAGTTTTTGCGATGACTTTTTGCCTCCCTGTCTTTGGGAGGCTTTTTTAATGAAGTCCGTAAGCGGACTGATAAATCAGAAAGCTCCTTTCGGCATCAAAATCTAAAAGGAGGTAGAAAAATGGCAAAGGTTGAATTGAAGAAACCGATTGTAGAAGAGATTTCTGCTAGTATCGAAAACGCACAGTCTGTTGTATTGGTTGATTACCGTGGACTTACTGTTGAGCAGGATACACAGCTTCGTAAGAAACTGCGTGAGGCAGGAGTTACCTACAAAGTGTACAAGAACACCTTTATGAACTTCGCGTTCAAGGGTACACAGTTTGAAGGTTTGTCAGAGTATTTGGAAGGACCCAGCGCAATTGCAATCTCTACAGAGGATGCGACAGCTCCCGCAAGAGTGTTGTCTGAGTTCGCAAAGACCGCTGATAAGCTGGAAATCAAGGGCGGTGTAGTAGAAGGAACCAAGTACGATGCAAAGGGTATGGCTGCTATCGCAAGCATCCCCAGCAGAGAAGTACTTATTTCCAAGTTGCTTGGCAGCTTGCAGAGTCCTATTACCAACTTCGCTCGCGTTATGAACCAGTTGGCTGAAAAAGGTGGCGCCGGCGCATGTGAAGCACCTGCAGCAGAAGAAGCTGTAGCAGAGGCTCCCGCAGTAGAAGAGGCACCCGCAGCTGAAGCACCTGCAGTAGAGGAAGCTCCTGCAGAAGCACCCGTAGTAGAAGAAGCACCTGCAGCAGAAGAAGCTCCTGCAGAGGCATAAGTTGAAACACATTAGTCTAAGAAAATGGAGGAAATGAAAAATGGCTAAATTGACAGCTCAGGAATTGATTGAAGCAATCAAAGAGTTAACCGTATTGGAATTGAATGACCTTGTAAAGGCATGTGAAGAGGAGTTCGGCGTATCTGCAGCAGCTGGTGTTGTTGTAGCAGCAGCTGGCCCTGCTGAAGCAGCAGAAGAGAAGACAGAGTTCGACGTAGAGTTGACCGACTGTGGCGCTGAGAAGGTTAAGGTTATTAAGGTAGTTCGTGAGATCACCGGCCTTGGCTTGAAGGAAGCAAAGGACGCTGTTGACGGCGCACCTAAGGTAATTAAGGAAGGCGCTTCTAAGGAAGAGGCTGAGGATATCAAGAAGAAACTTGAAGAAGTAGGCGCTAAGGTTACTTTGAAGTAATTCTAAATTTCCCAAAACAATACGAAATGAGGACTCCCGTGGCCGGTGAACGCCATGGGAGTTTTTCACTTTTTCATAGTGCACCCTACATACTTGCCATTATTTTCCGCATTTGTAAAATTTTTACTTGACCTTGCGGAAGTGATGTGGTAGTATGTAGGGTGCACTATTGTGCAGAACTGTGCCTGTTGGTCATGTAAACAGTGCATAAATCAAATAGAACGGGGTGAAATGTCAATGGAGAAAAACAGAATACGTCCAGTTGCCGGTGCTAAGGTTATGCGTATGAGTTATGCTAGACAGGAAGAGGTTTTGGAGATGCCCAACCTGATTGAAGTCCAGAAGGATTCCTATCAGTGGTTCCTCGACGAAGGCTTGAAGGAAGTCTTTGACGATATCTCTCCTATCGCAGACTACGGCAATTCATTGAGTCTTGAATTTGTTGACTTTGAATTGTGTAGAGATGATGTAAAATATTCTATTGAAGAATGTAAGGAAAGAGATGCCACCTATGCGGCGCCTTTGACCGTAACGGTGCGTTTATATAATAAAGAGAAAGAGGAAATCAGCGAACATAAGATTTTTATGGGCGATTTACCTCTGATGACCGAGACCGGTACTTTTGTGATTAACGGTGCAGAGCGTGTTATCGTTAGCCAGTTGGTACGTTCTCCCGGTATCTACTATGCCATCGGTCATGATAAGATTGGTAAGAGATTATTTTCCAGTACCGTGATTCCGAATCGTGGTGCTTGGTTAGAATACGAAACAGACTCCAACGATATTTTCTATGCGCGCGTGGACAGAACCCGTAAGGTTCCTGTAACTGTCCTGATCCGTGCTCTTGGTGTGGGTACCAATGAGGAAATTCGTGAGTTGTTTGGGGATGAACCCAAGATTGAGGCTAGTTTATCTAAGGACACTGCTGAGAATTATCAGGAGGGTCTGCTTGAGTTGTACAAAAAAATTCGTCCCGGCGAGCCTTTGAGCGTAGAAAGTGCGGAGAGCTTGATTCACTCCATGTTCTTCGACCCCCGTCGTTACGACTTGGCTAAGGTTGGACGTTATAAATTCAACAAGAAATTGGCATTTAAGAATAGAGTTAGACATAGGTTGTTGGCTGCAGATGTCATCGATCCTTCTACCGGTGAAGTGTTGGCAAGTGCAGGCGATAAATTGACAGCTGAACTGGCGGACAAGATTCAGGATGCTGCAGTTCCTTTTGTGATGGTGCAGACAGAGGAAAGAAACGTGAAGGTTCTTTCCAATATGATGGTTAACATCACTAATTTTGTGGATTGTGATTCTAAGGCACTTGGTATCAATGAAAGAGTATACTATCCTGTATTGGCGCAGATTATCGCAGAGTTTGGCGAGGATCCTGAGGCTTTGGCAGATGCCATTAAGAAGAATATTTACGAGTTGATTCCTAAGCATATTACTGTGGAAGATATTTTGGCTTCCATCAATTACAATATTCATTTGGAGTATGGTCTTGGCAACAGCGACGATATCGACCACTTGGGTAACAGACGTATCCGTGCGGTTGGTGAGCTTTTGCAGAACCAGTATCGTATCGGTCTTTCCCGTATGGAGAGAGTGGTTCGTGAGCGTATGACCACCCACGATACCGACGATATTTCCCCTCAGGCATTGATTAACATCAAGCCTGTAACCGCAGCTGTGAAGGAGTTCTTTGGTTCCTCCCAGTTGTCCCAGTTTATGGATCAGAACAACCCTCTTGCAGAATTGACACACAAGAGACGTTTGTCTGCACTTGGTCCCGGCGGTTTGTCCAGAGACCGTGCAGGTTTCGAGGTTCGAGACGTACACTATTCTCACTATGGTAGAATGTGTCCTATCGAGACCCCTGAAGGTCCTAACATTGGTTTGATTAACTCCCTTGCATCCTATGCAAGAATTAATGAATATGGTTTTGTGGAGGCTCCTTACAGAGTCATCGACAGAACCGATGCTGCAAATCCTGTGGTTACCAAGGAAGTGGTTTATATGACCGCTGACGAGGAAGATAACTACCATGTAGCACAGGCAAGTGAGCCTTTGGATGCGGATGGCCATTTTGTGAACAGTTCCGTATCCGGACGTTTCCGTGAGGAAACTGCAGAGTATCCCCGTTCTGAGTTTGAATACATGGATGTATCCCCCAGGATGGTATTCTCCGTTGCGACTGCGCTGATTCCTTTCCTGCAGAACGACGACGCAAACCGTGCGTTGATGGGTTCCAACATGCAGCGTCAGGCAGTGCCCCTTTTGGTGACCGAAGCACCTGTTGTAGGTACCGGTATGGAGCCTAAGGCAGCAGTTGACTCCGGTGACTGTGTGGTGGCAAAGAAGGCGGGTACGATTGATTATGTATCCTCTGAATTGATCCGTATGACTTATGACGATGGTGAAAAGGCAGAGATTAAGTTAACCAAGTTCTCCAGAAGCAATCAGTCCAACAGCTACAACCAGAAGCCCATCGTATTTAAGGGCGACCATGTAGAAGCAGGACAGGTAATTGCAGATGGTCCTTCCACTGCAATGGGTGAATTGGCACTGGGTAAGAACCCCTTGATCGGTTTCATGACCTGGGAAGGTTATAACTACGAGGATGCGGTTTTGCTTTCTGAGAAATTGGTTCAGGAAGATGTATATACCTCTGTTCATATTGAAGAATACGAAGCAGAAGCACGTGACACCAAGTTGGGACCCGAGGAAATTACCCGTGACGTTCCCGGTGTTGGTGAGGATGCATTGAAGGATTTGGACGATAGAGGTATCATCCGTATCGGTGCTGAGGTTCGCGCCGGTGATATCCTGGTTGGTAAGGTAACTCCTAAGGGAGAGACAGAACTGACTGCCGAGGAAAGATTGCTCCGTGCAATCTTTGGTGAGAAGGCACGAGAAGTTCGTGATAACTCCTTGAAGGTGCCTCACGGTGAGTATGGTATTGTCGTAGATGCCAAGGTATTTACCAGAGAGAACAGCGATGAGTTGTCTCCCGGCGTAAATATGGCAGTACGTATTTACATTGCACAGAAGAGAAAGATTTCCGTTGGTGATAAGATGGCAGGTCGTCATGGTAACAAGGGTGTTGTTTCCCGCGTGCTTCCTGTAGAAGATATGCCTTACTTGCCCAATGGCCGTCCTTTGGATATTGTACTTAATCCTCTGGGCGTTCCTTCCCGTATGAATATCGGTCAGGTGTTGGAGATTCATCTCTCCCTGGCTGCAAGAGCGCTAGGCTTCAATGTGGCAACCCCTGTATTTGACGGCGCAAACGAGAAGGATATTATGGACACTTTGGATTTGGCAAATGATTATGTAAATCTGGAGTGGGAAGAATTTGAGAAGAAGCATAAAAAAGAGTTGCTTCCCGAAGTAATGCAGTATCTGTCCGACAACAGAGACCACAGAGAGTTGTGGAAGGGCGTGCCCATCAGTCGCGACGGTAAGGTGCGTCTGCGTGACGGTAGAACAGGTGAATATTTCGACAGTCCTGTAACCATCGGTCACATGCACTACTTGAAACTGCATCACTTGGTTGACGATAAGATTCACGCACGTGCAACCGGACCGTACTCCCTGGTTACCCAGCAGCCTCTGGGTGGTAAGGCACAGTTCGGTGGACAGCGTTTCGGTGAGATGGAAGTTTGGGCGTTGGAGGCATATGGTGCTTCCTACACCTTGCAGGAAATCCTGACTGTGAAGTCCGATGACGTGATCGGTCGTGTGAAGACTTATGAAGCAATTATCAAGGGAGATAACATCCCTGAGCCCGGCATTCCTGAGTCCTTCAAGGTATTGCTTAAGGAATTGCAGGCACTTGGTCTCGACGTGAGAGTTCTGCGTGAGGATCAGACAGAAGTGGAAATTATGGAAACCATCGATTACGGTGACACAGATTACCGTTACGAAATGGGAGATGATCGTAAGTATGATGATTACGATAAGGGCTCTCTGGGTGAGATGGGTTACCAGGCACAAGAGTTTGATGAAGCAAGCGGAGAATTGGTAAGTGCCGATGATTTGTATGGTGACACATACGAAGAAGAAAGCTTTGACGGCGACGAGGAATTCTAATTCTAAAACAAAATGGAAGGAGTGCCATAAATGTCAGAAACAAGAAACGAAGCATTGAATTATCAGCCTATGACATTTGATGCGATTAAAATAGGATTGGCTTCACCCGAGAAAATCCGTGACTGGTCTCATGGAGAGGTGTTGAAACCTGAAACAATCAACTACAGAACCTTGAAGCCTGAAAGAGATGGCTTGTTCTGTGAGAAGATTTTCGGACCCAGCAAAGACTGGGAGTGCCATTGTGGTAAATACAAAAAGATCAGATATAAAGGTGTAGTCTGCGACAGATGTGGTGTTGAGGTAACCAAGGCATCCGTTCGTAGAGAGCGTATGGGTCACATCGAATTGGCAGCACCTGTATCTCATATCTGGTATTTTAAGGGAATCCCCAGCAGAATGGGATTGGTATTGGACCTTTCTCCCCGTGTGCTGGAAAAAGTTCTCTACTTTGCTTCTTACATCGTGCTTGACCCTGCAGATTCCGCATTGGAATATAAGCAGGTATTGTCCGAGAGAGAATATCAGGAAGCAAGAGAAACCTACGGAAATAAATTCCGTGTGGGAATGGGCGCAGAGGCTATCAAGGAGCTTTTGCAGGCAATTGATTTGGAGAAGGAAGCAGTGGAGCTGAAGGCTGAACTGAAGGAATCCTCCGGCCAGAAGCGTGCCCGTATCATCAAGAGATTGGAAGTGGTAGAAGCATTCTACACCTCTGGCAATAAGCCCGAGTGGATGATTATGGATATCATTCCTGTCATTCCCCCCGATATCCGTCCCATGGTACAGTTGGATGGTGGTAGATTTGCAACTTCTGACTTGAATGATTTGTACAGAAGAATTATCAATAGAAATAACCGTTTGAAGAGATTGCTCGAACTGGGCGCTCCCGATATCATTGTGCGCAATGAGAAGAGAATGCTTCAGGAAGCAGTTGATGCTTTGATCGACAACGGCAGACGTGGCCGTCCTGTAACAGGACCTGGCAACAGAGCGCTGAAGTCCCTGTCAGATATGCTGAAAGGTAAGTCAGGACGTTTCCGTCAGAACTTGCTTGGTAAGCGTGTTGACTACTCAGGACGTTCCGTTATCGTAGTAGGACCTGAACTGAAGATTTATCAGTGTGGTCTGCCTAAGGAGATGGCAATCGAGCTGTTCAAGCCTTTCGTTATGAAGGAGTTGACCGCAAGAGGCATTAGCCAGAACATCAAGAACGCTAAAAAATTAGTGGAGAAGATGGACAATCAGGTTTGGGACGTTTTGGAAGAAGTAATCAAAGAACATCCCGTTATGTTGAACCGTGCTCCTACACTGCATAGATTGGGTATCCAGGCATTTGAGCCCATCCTGGTAGAAGGTAAGGCAATCAAGTTGCATCCCCTTGTATGTACCGCGTTCAACGCTGACTTCGACGGTGACCAGATGGCAGTACATCTTCCTTTGTCCGTAGAGGCACAGGCAGAATGTAGATTCCTGCTTCTGTCCCCTAACAACTTGTTGAAGCCCTCCGATGGTGGCCCTGTGGCAGTACCTTCCCAGGATATGGTGCTTGGTATTTACTACCTGACCCAGGAGAGACCCGGCGCAACAGGCGAAGGCAAGTTCTTCAAGAGTGTAAATGAAGCTATTTTGGCTTATGAAAACGGATATGTAACCTTGCATTCCAGAATTAAAGTTCGTGTATCAAAGACCACCGCTGATGGTGAAGTGGTTACCGGAAATGTGGAATCCACACTGGGACGCTTCATTTTCAACGAGATTCTTCCTCAGGATTTGGGATTTGTGGACAGAACCAACCCCGAGAACTTCTTGAAGTTGGAAGTTGACTTCCATGTAGGCAAGAAGGGATTGAAGCAGATTCTGGAGAAGGTAATCAATACCCACGGTGCATCTAAGACCGCTGAAGTTTTGGATGATGTGAAGTCCATTGGTTACAAGTATTCTACCAAGGCTGCAATGACCGTATCCATTTCCGATATGACAGTGCCTGCAAGCAAACCTGAACTTTTGGCAAAGGCACAGAAGACCGTAGATAGAATCGCTGCAAACTACCGCAGAGGTTTGATTACTGAAGAAGAGAGATATCGTGCGGTTGTAGAGACTTGGAATGACACCGATAAGGAGTTGACAGAGGAGCTGCTTTCCGGTTTGGATAAGTATAACAACATCTATATGATGGCTGACTCCGGTGCCCGTGGTTCCAATCAGCAGATTAAGCAGTTGGCAGGTATGCGTGGTTTGATGGCAGATACAACCGGTAGAACCATCGAGTTGCCCATCAAGTCAAACTTCCGTGAAGGTCTGGACGTATTGGAGTACTTCATGTCTGCGCATGGTGCTCGTAAGGGTCTGTCCGATACCGCACTTCGTACCGCGGACTCCGGTTACCTGACCCGTCGAATGGTAGACGTATCTCAGGAACTTAGTATCCGTGAAGTGGATTGTTGTGAAGGACGCAATGAGATTCCCGGCATTGTGGTAAAAGCATTTACCGATGGTAAGGAAACCATTGAAAGCCTGAAGGATAGAATTACAGGTAGATATACCTGCGAAGATATCTATGATAAAGATGGCAATATGATTGTAAAACACAACCATATGATTACCCCCAGCCGTGCTGCTAAGATTTTGAGCGTTGGCGTAAATGAGAAGGGTGAGCCCATCGAAGAAGTAAAGATTCGTACCATTTTGACCTGTCGTTCCCATGTGGGTATTTGTGCAAAATGTTATGGTGCAAACATGGCTACAGGCGAGGCTGTACAGGTTGGTGAAGCAGTTGGTATCATTGCTGCACAGTCCATCGGTGAGCCCGGTACACAGTTGACCATGAGAACCTTCCATACCGGTGGTGTGGCGGGTGACGATATCACCCAGGGTCTTCCCCGTGTAGAGGAACTTTTCGAGGCAAGAAAGCCTAAGGGACTTGCAATCATCGCAGAGTTCGGTGGTAAGGCTGAGATCCGTGATACCAAGAAGAAGCGTGAGGTAATCATCACCAACGATGAAACCGGTGAGTCCAAAGCTTACCTGATTCCTTACGGATCCCGTATCAAGATTGAAGACGGTCAGATGCTGGAAGCAGGTGATGAGTTGACCGAAGGTAGCGTAAATCCTCACGATCTGTTGAAGATCAAGGGTATCCGTGCTGTACAGGATTATATGCTCCGTGAGGTACAGAGAGTTTACCGTCTGCAAGGTGTAGACATTGCGGATAAGCATATCGAAGTAATCGTTCGCCAGATGCTGAAGAAGATTCGCATCGAGAACAACGGAGATTCCGATTTCCTTCCCGGAACATTGGTAGATGTTTTGGATTACGAGGATATGAACGAACAGCTGAAGGCAGAAGGCAAAGAGCCTTCCGAAGGTAAGCAGGTACTCTTGGGTATTACCAAGGCAGCGCTTGCAACCAATTCCTTCCTGTCTGCCGCATCCTTCCAGGAGACCACCAAGGTGCTTACCGAGGCGGCAATCAAGGGTAAAGTAGATAACCTGATTGGTTTGAAGGAAAATGTTATCATTGGTAAACTGATTCCTGTAGGTACCGGTATGAAGAGATACCGTAATACCATCCTCAGCACCGATAAGACCATGGATATTCCCTTCGAAGCAGAAGAGGAAGAAACCCCTGCAGAAGTTGCAGAAGAAGTGACAGAAGCGGTGGAAGAAATGGTAGATGAAGTTGCAGTAGAGGAAGCTCCTGCAGAGGAAGCAGTGGAAGAGGTTGTAACCGAATAAACTGTAACAAAGTAACTGAATGCAAGGTGGTGACCTGAGGTTGCCACCTTGTTTTGAAAATGAGAGGACTCTATAATATGAAGATTCTGGTAACAGGTGTCAAGGGACAATTGGGTTACGATGTGGTAAAGGAATTAGAAAAGCGTGGCATGGAAGCCATTGGTGTGGACATTGAAGAGATGGATATTACCGATGAAGCAAGCGTGAATCAGGTCATCAGGGAAGCCAATCCCGATGCGGTGATTCACTGTGCGGCTTACACTGCAGTGGATGCAGCGGAAGAAAACGTGGACGTATGCCGCAAGGTAAACGCAGACGGCCCTAAGAACATCGCCAAGGTATGTAAGGATTTGGATATCAAAATGATATATATCAGTACCGACTATGTCTTTGACGGACAAGGTACCAGACCTTGGGAACCTGACGATGTATGTGGACCGGTTAGTGTATACGGACAGACCAAATACGAGGGCGAACTTGCAGTGAGGGAAACATTGGATAAGTACTTCATCGTTCGAATTGCATGGGTATTTGGCATCAACGGAAAGAATTTCGTAAAGACCATGCTGGGGCTGGCAGAAAAATATGACACCTTGCGTGTGGTCAATGACCAGTTTGGTTCTCCTACCTATACCTATGACCTGGCCCGTCTTTTGGTGGATATGGTACAGACAGAAAAGTATGGCATCTATCACGCCACCAACGAAGGCATCTGCAGCTGGTATGAATTTGCCTGTGCGATTTTTCGGGAAGCCGGCATCAAGATGACCGTTAACCCCGTAACCAGCGAGGAGTACGGCGCCAAAGCAAATCGCCCCTTAAACAGTAGAATGAGCAAAGAGAAGCTTACAGAGAATGGCTTTGAAAAATTGCCCACATGGCAGGATGCCTTAAGCAGGTATATTAGAGAACTTCGGGCATAACCCCAGGAAAACTGCGGAAAAATTGAAAAAATAACGCAAAAAAATTGTTGACAACACATTCGTGTGCGCCTATAATTAAAAGGCATGCGTGCGGATGTGTTTTTTTTGTGCGCACAAAATGTAAATATATGAAAGGAAAAGGTGAAACAGAATGCCCACATTTAATCAGTTAGTAAGAAAGGGCCGTGAGACCTCTGTAAAGAAGTCTACTGCACCTGCATTGCAGAAGGGTTACAACTCTCTTCACAAGAAGGCAACAGATCAGTCCGCTCCTCAGAAGCGTGGAGTTTGTACTGCTGTTAAAACTGACACACCTAAGAAGCCTAACTCAGCTCTTAGAAAGATTGCCAGAGTACGCCTTTCTAACGGTATCGAAGTAACCAGCTATATCCCCGGCGAAGGTCACAACCTTCAGGAGCATAGCGTTGTTTTGATCCGTGGCGGTAGAGTAAAGGACTTGCCCGGTGTTAGATATCATATCATCCGTGGTACCCTTGATACTGCAGGCGTTGCAAACAGAAAGCAGGCTCGTTCTAAGTACGGCGCTAAGAGACCTAAGGACGCAAAGAAATAATTCTTAGGCAATTTTGTACCACAAAAACGAAACTAAGATGAGTGTTGGATTCTGTATTACAGATAAACAGCGCGTACACTTGGGGAAACACATGTGAGTACCGATGATTTAATTTTCGCAGACACAATGAGCCGAACCGGGAACCGGTTTTGCGATGTGAAACAGCATCCGGCGAAGGTGTGCGAA
>CAJGCP010000012.1 GCA_904501885.1 uncultured Acetatifactor sp.
GAACAATTTTTCCGTATCGGAAAGCATCTTCAACCGCTTCGTGCATATCTTCGCGGGCAAGATTTGTCACAGCAACCTTACTTACACCGTTTTTCTGAGGTTTATAACTCTCCCGGCAACAAATATTGGGTAGTCGAAGACGAAAACGGAACTATCTTAGGTGGTGCAGGCATCGGCTATCACACCGACGACATCTGCGAACTCCAGAAAATGTATTGTTTACCCATAGTGAGAGGTACCGGCGCATCCCACCAACTGATGCGACTGTGTCTGGATTATGCCAAAGACTACTATAAGATTTGTTTCTTGGAAACCTTTCACAATATGCATGCAGCAATTAAGTTTTATGAGAAATTCGGATTCCAAAGGATAGACAAATCTCCTGTGGATACAGGCCACTACGGTTGCGATGTGCCGTATATACTGTACTTGCAGTAATTAAAAAAAGCGTTCAAGATGTTTATTACATCCTGAACGCTTTACTATTTTAGATTATCTCAATATTTAGTTTTAAGCCCAATGCCTGTCGATTCTTTTATCTCTTATATAACCACATTTTCTCTCGAATGCGATCTGCCAATTCCCAGCTAAATGCTCCCGGCCATGCTCTCCAGGTCCAGTTCCCCACGGTGGAAGGCGTGTTCATACGGCCTTCACTGCCAAGTCCCAGAAGGTCCTGCGCCTGCACAATGGCGGTATCCGCCACAGTCGCCCACAGAGCGTCCATCATTGCCCAGTTCAGTTCTTCCCCTTCCGCAATCCGAAGATACCTTCTGGCATAATAAGTATCGGATGGATCGGCCTCGTTGAACCATCCATTGATGGTATCGTTGTCATGGGTACCTGCATAGGCAATACAGTTCTTTACAAAATTGTGTGGCAAATATTCATTTCCGTTGGCATCACGGCTATCAAAGGCAAACTCTAACACCTTCATGCCCGGGAAGCCACTATCCTTCAAAAGTTGGCGCACAGAGTCTGTCAGATGACCTAAATCCTCTGCAATGATTGGCTGTCTGCCAATTTTTTCCTCAATGGCGCGGAACAGCTTCATGCCGGGACCTTCTTTCCAACAACCGTTCTTGGCCGTAGCATCTCCATAAGGGATGGCATAATATGCGTCAAATGCACGGAAATGGTCGATTCTCAAAGTGTCATATACATGGCACAAATACTGGATTCTTTCAATCCACCAAGCATATCCTGTGGTTTCCATATACTCCCAGTCATACAAAGGATTGCCCCATAACTGACCGTCTGCGGAAAATCCATCAGGAGGACAACCGGCTACCTCTTTGGGTACCTTATTCTCATCTAATTGAAATAATTCCGGATGAGCCCATGCATCCACACTGTCCAGGGATACATAAATGGGCAAATCACCAATCATCTGAACCCCCTTCTCATTGGCATATGTTTTCAGATGATACCACTGACGGAAGAAGAAAAATTGAACAACCTTCCAGAATAAGATATTTTCCTTATTTTCTGCTGTCGCCTGTGCGATTGCCGCCTCATCTCTATTGCGAAGTTCTGTTTTCCACATACTCCAAGGCGCGCCCTGATGTACATCTTTCAGCGCCATAAACAGTGCATAGTCTTCCAACCACGCGTTGTTTTCTTCGCAGAATCTATCATACTCCTCCCAGGGATTCTCACTATGCAGTTCCAAAAATCTGTCCACTGCTTTGTGTAATACGGGATATCTCTTAAAATACATCGCACCATAGTTTACATGGGTGGCATCCGACTCCCAATCTATATAGCAATAATCCTCTCTGTTTAACAACCCCCAATCAGACAAAAAATCCAAATCGATGAAATACGGATTTCCTGCATAAGTGGAATAAGATTGGTACGGAGAATCACCATAGCTAGTAGGACAAATCGGTAACAGCTGCCAGAATTTCTGACCGGCCGCATGTAAAAAATCCACAAACTCGTAGGCCGCTCTACCCATGGTTCCAATACCATAAGGGGAAGCCAACGAGGAAATATGCATTAAGACTCCACTTTTTCTCAAATTAAACACACTCCTTTACGCATGTTATTTCCGTATCTTAACGGTACTTTCTCCGACGATAAGTTCAAATGGTACGGTCATTCGAACCGCCGTTTTTTCTCTGCCTATTGCCTGCAAAAGCAGTGCAATACACATTTGAGCAATCTGTTCTCCCGGCTGACTGATTGTAGTCAGTTTGGGAACCATATACTGTCCCATTTCAATGCCATCATAGCCAATCACAGAAATATCCTCCGGCACACGATATCCCTTGTCTTTTGCGGCCCGGATTGCTCCGATTGCGGTCACATCGGACATGGCAAATACCGCCGTCAGATCCTTTGACTTATTCAAAAGTTCCGTCATCGCATCATAGCCACCTTCCACCGTAAAATAGGAGTTGGCAAATTGAGTTTCAGCACAAAAGCCAATGCCGTGCTTTTCAAACGCTTCCAAGCATCCTTTATATCTGCTCTTGGCGGGATTGGAATGCTGCATCTCACCGCCTAAAACTCCAATTTTCTCATGTCCAAGGGAAATCAAATATTCAATCGCACTAAATGCCGCCTGACAGTCATCCACTGCCACACTGGATAAATTCTCAAACTCCATATCATCTGCAGAGTTTGTCACAAGCACACAGGGGATATCCACATGTGCAAACAATTCCCGGAAGTTTTCTTTATTGCTTCCCAAGAAAAGAATGCCCAATGGCGCACGTTCAATGCTCACCTGGATGGCCTGCTCCACCTCATGCTCATCCTCTGTAATGTAATATATTACGGAAGCATATCCACTCTCCTTGATCTGGCGCTGTAAGGTTTCCAGCAGTGCTGCGAACAACATATTCTTAGACCCTTTAACAATGATGGCAACGTCTTTATTACTATGTTGCTTCAGCAGTTTTGCAGCATTATTCAATCGGAAATGATACTTCTCTACCACTTCCAATATTCTTTTTCGTGCCTTTTCCGATACACCGGGGCTATTATTCAGTACTCGGGATACAGTACCAACACCATATCCCGATTCCTTTGCAATGTCTTTGATGGTCATCCTTTATCCTTTGACAGCTCCTGCTGCAACACCCTTAATAATATATTTCTGGCAGAACAAATACACGATAATCACCGGCAAAATACTCAGCATAATAATCGCCATGGTGGCACCCAAATCCACAGTACCATAACTACCCTTCAAATACTGCACCAGAATGGGAATGGTCATATACTCTGTTCTGTCAAGCACCAGGTAAGGAAGCAAATAATCGTTCCATACCCACATTACCTCCAATACGCCAACGGAAATCATAATGGATTTCAACATCGGAAATACCACTCTGAAAAAGGTTGCGAAGGGATTACAGCCATCGATGGCAGCCGCCTCTTCGATACCGATAGGAATGCTCTTAATAAATCCGGTAAACATAAACACCGCAAGACCTGCGCCAAATCCCAAGTAGATAACCGGAATGGTCCAAGGCGTGTTCAATTTCAGTCTGTCAGCCGTCATGGACAGGGTAAACATAACCATCTGAAAGGGTACGATCATGGAGAACACACAGAGGAAATACAACCCCTTTGACAATACATCATTTACACGAATGATGTACCATGCTGCCATGGAAGTACATACCAAAATCAGTGCAGTTGACAATACCGTAATCATCAGGCTGTAAAGTGCTGCCATAAAGAACGGATAGTTACCAAAGGTCATACCTTTGATATAATTCGCAAAGCCCATATAACTTTCTGCGTTTGGCAATGCGAAGGGATCCATATTTACGAAGGAGTTCTCTTTAAACGAGTTAATCAGAACTGCTACAATGGGAAGGATATACACCACGCTGATCAGAGTGAAAATCACTGTCAGGAGTTTGCTTCCAAAACTTCTCTTCACTTTCATTATGACTGCACCTCCTTCTCACGTGTAAATTTCAACTGCAACAAGGATAATGCTGCAACCAGCAGGAAGAAAATCACAGATTTGGCCTGAGCCACACCACGGCTGTTGGCACCTGTGTAGAAGGTGTTAAAGATATTCAATGCCAACATTTCTGTGGTATTCACCATCGTGCCGTCGGGCTGGAATGCCACCGGCATACCTCCTGTCAATGCCAGATTCTGGTCGAACAGTTTGAAGGAGTTGGTCATGGTCAGGAAAATACAAATCGTGAAAGAAGACATTACATTTGGAATGGTAATTCTGAATAATGTCTGTACCTTATTTGCGCCATCTATCTTTGCCGCTTCCATAATATCCTCTGAGACACTCTGGATGCCGGCAATGTAAATAATCATCATATAACCAACCTGTTGCCAGCACATCAAAATGAGCAGACCCCAGAAGCCATATTCTGTTTTAGCCAAAAGGAAAGTTCCATATTTACGTAAAATTCCATCAAAAATCATGGACCAAATATAACCCAGCACGATACCACCAATCAGGTTAGGCATAAAGAACACGGTACGGAACATATTTGCCCCCTTGATATTCTGGGTTAAAAAATAAGCAACGGAAAACGCAACCACATTAATCACCACGATGGATACGATGGCAAAGGCTGCAGTATAGAAAAAGGAATACAAGAATCCCGAATCACGGAACACTCTCGCATAATTATCAAATGCCACAAATTTCGCATTCTGAGGAATGGTAAACTTGCAAAAAGACAAGTAAATACCTTGCACAAAAGGCCAAATAAACCCGATGCAGAATGCGATAAACGTAGGAAGTACAAACAGAGGAAAACATCTCTGGATCGGTCTGGAAATCAATTTGCTATTCACAACAGCCGCACTATTTCTTTTCTTTTTACTCATGATTTTCACCTAATACATTTGTTTTTTTGTAGACAAAATGGGGAGTGGTAAAATACCGCTCCCCACTTAAAAATCTAATTACTGATTCTGATACTGAGTAGCCCAACCATTTACATATGCGGTCACTACATCATCCCAGCTTCCGCCGTTTGCGGAATACTGCTGCAATGCAGAAACGATACCGGTTCTCCATGCGTCTACGTTAGGAGTATAGTTGAATGCCCAAGTAACAACATACTTGCCATCAGCGATAAGGTCGTTAGCTGCAGTGAAGAATACATTCTCAGAAGCCTTAGCTGCCTTGAAAGGAATAGGTCCAAACTGCTCTGCCATCATCTGAGTACCTGCTTCGGAGGTTACAACCCACTTCATGAAGTCCAAAGTAGCCTTCTGGTCTGCTTCGGAAGCCTGGCTGTTTACTGCCCAGCAGTTCTCGGTACCGCAGCAAAGTGCTGCATTCTCTTCGCCTTCTACACCACAGTAGATAGGAAGCATGGTCAAATCGTCTTTGTTCATCAGGAAGCCCTTGGTCTCATCAGTTACAAGGTTTGCGTACTCCCAAGTACCATTCTGGAAGAATACTGCTTCACCCTTACCGAATTCAGCTTCGGACTGGTCACCGGTTGCAGTAGCAAGAGCTGCTACGTCAACAGTAGAGTTGTTGATATACAAATCCCAGATAGCCTTGAAGTTGTCAAGGTAAGCACCTGTTACTTCTGCAGGCTGAGAGGTTACATTGTTATCACGGAACTCATAGTACATAGGCATGTTAGCCAAGTGACCGGAGAATCTCCAAGAAGAAGATCCGTCAAGACCTGCAGAAGAGAAAGCGGAGAATCCCAACTCATCTTTTCTTGCGGTGATGTCTTCAGCAACAGCCTTTAAGGATGCGAAATCCTTGATATCCTCTACAGAATATCCTGCCTCTGCCAACAGAGCCTTATTGGTGATAAGACCAAAAGCTTCGTAGCAGTAACCGATAGCATAAGTACCACCATCTTCACCCTTGATATTGAAATCTTCGGTAGTCATCTCGTTGAATACTTCGGTACCGGTCAAATCCAAGCAGTAATCCTGCCATGTAGCCAATGCGTTCTGGTTACCAACCTGGAACATTGTAGGTGCGCTGGACTTAGCCATCTCAGTGGTCAATGTGGTCTCGTACTCGCCGCTTGCTGCGGTAACAACCTTAACCTCTACACCTGTTTCTTCTGTGTACTGTTTTGCAAGTGCCTGCCATGCAGCATCTGCTTCGGGCTTAAAGTTCAAATAATAAACCTTTCCAACCTCAGCATTTGCCTGCTCACTACCTGCAGGAGCCTCTTCCTTACCACAGCCGGTTGCCATAGCGCAAACCATAACTGCAGAAAGTAAAAGTGCCAATAATTTCTTTCCCATATTTAGTTTCCTCCTATAGAAATTTGCTTTTTGGAAACGATTCCATTTCCTACATCTAATAATATATCTAAATATATTATTGTGCAAGATGTTTTTTGAATATCATAACCAATTTGTATAAATTTTATAATCAAACATCCATTTTTTTGTGTATTTTGCCATACAGTTACCTCCCCTTACTCTCCTACAAACCAACAAAAAAAGACATTCCCGAAACTATCTTCGGAAATGTCTTTATCTTTTGTTATGAAATCATCCATTGCATATACTCTGCCTCTTGGTGATAAACTGCACCGCTGCGACTGCACCAACCAAACCTACTCCCACAAGGTCTGTCACAATACCGGGATATATCAACGCAAGACCACCTGCCAGACAAATGACACGCTGCCATACCGGCATATGGTGGATGAGCCAGCCTTCTAAGGAAGCTGACACTGCAAAAATACCAACGATAGAAGTGATACAAATCAAAACCACCTCTCCTGCTCCGGATGTGTTGATAAAGAGCATTGCAGGATTCAATGCAAATACATAAGGCACGATAAATGCGCCAATCGCCAGTTTTGTCGCCGTTATGGCTGTCTTCATAGGGTTTGCTTGGGCAATTGCCGCACCCGCGTATGCCGCCAACGCAACAGGAGGAGTCAAATCCGCCACAATACCGAAGTAAAATACGAAGAAGTGTGCGGCTAACTGGGGCACTCCCATTCTTACCAGAATCGGTGCACAGGTAGCTGCCATAATACAATAATTTGCTGTGGTTGGAACACCCATTCCCAGCACAATACAGCAAAGCATAGTTAAGAACAGTGCAATGATGACACGGTTCCCCGCCAAAGCAACAATACCATTAATCATCACATTTGCAAGACCGGTCATAGTCAAGGTACCTGCAATGATACCTGCCACACCACAAGCTGCCGCCACGGTAATCATACCCTTACCGCCTGCCGCCAATGCCTCAAAAAGACGTTTCGGGGTCATCCGGGTTTCCTTATTAAACATACTAACCACAATGGCTGCCACAATAGCCAATGCCGCCGCATACTGAATGGACTTCTGACTGGTGCCAACCAGATAAATCAAAAGAGCCAACGGAAGCAACAGATACAACTGCTTCAACAAGGGTTTCAAACGGGGCAACTCTTCTCTGGTCAATCCGCGCAACCCTTCCTTCTTTGCCTCTAAATGAACCGTGATAAATACCCCTGCAAAGTAAAGCACAGCCGGCAAAATCGCACGTACCACAATGTTGCTGTATGGTACACCCACATAGTCCGCCATCAAAAATGCTGCCGCGCCCATAATCGGGGGCATAATCTGTCCTCCTGTGGAAGCTGCCGCTTCTGCAGCTGCCGCAAATTCAGGCTTATATCCGGTCTTCTTCATCAAAGGAATGGTCACAGAGCCGGAACCAACCGTATTGGCAACAGAAGAACCGGAAACCGTTCCCTCCAACGCACTTGCCACAACTGCAACCTTTGCAGGTCCGCCGGAAAATCCACCCACAATCGAATTGGAAATCTTGATAAAGAAATCAGCAATTCCGGTACGCTCCAAAAAGGCACCGAAAATAATAAACACAACAATAAATTTGGAACAAACATTGATGGGCGTAGAAAGAATACCTTCTTTTCCGTAAAACAGATAGCGGACAGAATAATTCAACTTACCCCACATACTGGGATTGCTCAAGCCCCAACCCAATGCATATACAATAAAACAGCTTGCCACGATAAGAATTGGAAGACCCACACTACGGCGACACACTTCCATCAAAGAAAGGATGCCCACAATACCGATGACAATCTGATACCATTCGAAGATACTACCCTGCTGTATGATGCCACGGGCATTGAATGCAAAGTACAAAAATGCTCCCGTGCCACAAATCATCAACAATACATCATACCAAGGGATATAATTCACTCTTTGGTGTCCCTTTCTTGCCGGGAATACCAAATAGCCCATGAACACGATAAAAGCCACAAATGTAGTCAATCGAAGTTCCTCTAACCAGGTGGCAAACAAAGTCACATAAATACAGAACAATGAAAATATGGCAAGCACCGCATTCACTGCTATCTGTGCTTTACCCTCCCAGATTCTCACATTGGATTCCTGGTCATATTTTTTCATCACCGCATCCAGATCCATGGGCTCCTGTATTTGAGGTTGTTTTTTCTTAAAAAAAGCCATATACTCACTCCTACACAAAAATATGGCTGCGACGCTTTTTACATCGCAGCCGTAATTTAAAACTGCTAAAAAGAACTCTATTTTGCTGCTATTGTAACCGTAATTATTCTGTCTCTACGGTAACACCCTTTTCAGCAAAATACTTTGCTGCACCTGCGTGGAAAGGTGCGGTCATACCGCTGGTAGCGTTTTCGATGCTCAGTTCTCCACCCTTCGCATTCTCAGCAGTGATACCCTCGATATTATCAAAGATTGCTGCGGTCAATTTGTAAACATCTTCTTCAGAAGCAGAAGCAGACACAATCAAAGTAGCCTTAACGGTAACTGTGGTCACATCTTCTTCCTGACCTGCGTAAGTACCTGCGGGTACATTGTACAGAGTATAGAAAGGACAATCTGCCATCAACTTCTCTGCCACTTCGCCATCGATTGGAACAAGGTATGCCTCGTTGGTAGTACAAAGCTCTGTGATTGCGGGTGTGGGCGCACCTGCAACGATAAATGCTGCATCTATCTTGCCATCCTTCAAAGCATCTGCAGAATCAGCAAAGGACTGATACTGTGCCTGGATATCTTCTTCGGTGAGACCTGCTGCTGTCAACACATCGATTGCGTTGAAGTAAACACCGGAACCGGGAGCACCGATGGAAACAGATTTACCTGCCAAATCAGCTACACTCTTAATTTCAGGATCCATGGTAACAAGCTGCAATGCCTCTGCATACAAACCTGCTACAACACGGAAGGAATCTACCTTGCCGCCTTCTTCGAAGGAACGGGTACCTTCCCAAGCATAAGCCATAACGTCAGACTGAACAGTACCCAACTGATAATCGCCTGCCTGGATACCCTGGATGTTCGCCTTAGAACCATCTGTGGAAACAACAGTTACGTCGATACCTGCATGATTCTTGATGTACTGACCAAGAACGCCGCCGTATCCATAATAAGTACCGCTGGTACCGCCTGTACCCATGGTCAACTTTGTAGCGGGTGCAGCTGCGCTTTCGCCATCAGCTGTTGCAGCGCCACATGCCACCATGGACAGAGCCATAACTACTACTAATACTACTGAAAGTAATTTCTTCATAATGAAGCCCTCCATTGATTTAAATTTTTGTAATAAAAAATTTAAACCTATTATACATTGTTTATTCTTAATTTACAAGAGGAATTTATCACTTTACAAGAGTAAATTGACAAATTCCTCAGATATTTTACATTATTGGAGCAACTGCTTCAAATATTCCATTTTTTCTTTGGATGGAACTTCAAAAAATCGTGTTTCCATGCCAAGGCCCTGATATTTATGTTCTCCCATAGCATGGTAGGGCAACAACTCAATTTTTTCCGCTTTTCCATGCACAAGTTCTCTAAGCGCCCGGATTTCCTCCTCCGAATCATTTACCCCTGCCATAATGGGCATTCGAATCCACACCTTGGCACCGGAAGCAAACAATTTGGAAAGATTTTCAAGAATCAGTTTGTTCCCAACACCGGTGTGTTTTTCATGTACCTCGGAATCCATAGACTTCACATCATACAGGAACAAATCCGTATAGGGCAACACCTGTTCAAACTTCTCCCAGGCCACATGTCCGGCAGTATCCACAGCGGTGTGAATTCCTGCTTCTTTACACCTTTTCAGGATTTCTGCCAAAAATTCGGTCTGTAGCATGCATTCTCCGCCGGAAAAAGTGACTCCTCCACCGGAATGGTCGTAGAAACTCTTATCCTTCACCACTTCGGCCAATACATCTTCCATAGAATAAGTCTTGCCGCAAATCCTTCTGGCATCTGCCATGCAATACATCTCACAGATGCCACACAATGTACAGGTTTCCAAATGATTTGGACATTTGGCCTTGCACATACCACAACCCGTACATTTATCCTGATAAAACATCATCTGGGGCTGAAATAACTGACTCTCCGGATTATGGCACCAGGCACATCGCAGATTACAGCCTTTAAAAAACACTGTTGTTCTAATCCCCGGACCGTCTACAAATGAATTTCTGGTTATGTCAAAAATTACCGCTTCCACCACTCACTCTCCTCTTTTTGATATCTTAATTATATCAATCGTAGAAATTTCGTGTCAATACTTCCTGTTGCCATTCCGATGATAAACTGGTAAATTTTGCAGAAAATCCGCAGACACGGACAATCAGTTCCGGATATTTCTCGGGATGTTTCTGCGCATCCAGAAGCTGTTCCTTGGTCACACAGTTGAACTGCAATGACATCAAAGAACTTTCGCTTATTGCACGTAGGAAGGCCTCGCAAACATCCAAATCCACTCTGTCAGAAGGTAAAATAATATTTACCACATTATCTCCTGCCATGGTTTTAGGATCCAAACATTTCATGCTGTTAATCACATCGGTTACAGAAGATATTTTCTTTAATCTGGAAGGGGTCAGACCTTGAGAGAAATAATCGCCATTCTTTCTTCCATCCGGCGTAGCCAGAGTTTTTTCGCCCCAGAAACGGATTTCCGTGTAGGTCAGGTGCCCCATATGCACCCGGCCACCGTAGGAGCCCTCCAAATTGGATACGATGTCATACAAATCATTGTTGAAACGATTGGCCAATGCACAAGATTCTTCCTTACCATCACCCCATCCGGAGCAGCGCATTGCCTCAATGCGCATATCCTCGTGTCCTTCCCAGTTATTACGTACCACATCCAAAAATTCTTCCAATGTATATTTCTTCTGATCAAACACCAAGGTTTTAAGTACCATCAATGAGTCCACAATATTGGGCAAACCAAAGATTAAAAGATGGTCGTCATGGTACTTTCCCCCCTGTCTGGTATGGTCCTTTCCGCTCTCCATGCACCCTTTCAATGTTGAAGAAAAAATAGGCACAGTATCAACTTTAGGCCAAATCCCACCGCCCTGGCTTACAATACGGCATCTTTCTTCAATCAACTTGCGGCTATTTTCCACTGTAATGCGATATACTTCTTCAAAATCTTGAGCATGGTCATAGGTCTCAAAATTCAGACCTACATATGCCATTTGGTCTTTCAGGTTATGAATACCATATTCAAGAGGCTTCAGCAAATTCACATAACTACCGTGGTCAAACTTTTCCTCCTGAACAGTAACGCCCCAACAACCGGTCACCAAATAATCCCTGGCTTCTTCTATGGTGACGCCTCCATTTACCAATGCCTGTATGGTGGCATCATCATTTTGGTGAATGATAGTGGTGGTACCGTTAATAACAGACAAATTAATTTCATCAAGATATTCTTTGGGCGAATTTTTATCATAACGCACTGTAATTTTAGGAAAAATCACCTGTTCTTCTCTGGTCGCCCGCAGGAACATCCTCGTCAAATCATTATATACAAGATTCCCCTCCCGATCAACTCCGCCAAGGGTATAGGTGTTTTCCAATTCATGGTCAGAATAACTAACCATCTTCATATCATGAT
The DNA here is from genome assembly GCA_904501885.1 of uncultured Acetatifactor sp. Taxonomy (GTDB): domain Bacteria; phylum Bacillota; class Clostridia; order Lachnospirales; family Lachnospiraceae; genus Acetatifactor. The sequence goes on from CAJGCP010000012.1 coordinate 11,876, forward strand.
CATAATGTAAATCCCAAATCAATAAAAATTTACACACCAGATCATACGCCTGCGCCTTGGTCAGAATCCCTGCCCGGATGTCACGCTGATAGAAAGGATATAAATCCATATCCAGTCTGCCGAAAGTGTTGGGGCCCACGCCTTCTAAACTCCCCAATCCGGTGCGCATAAAGGCATAACAACAAAGTGCTTCATAAAAAGTGTTCGGAGCCTCCCAAGGGACTCTTTTTGCTGTTTCTGCAATCAGACGAAGATTCTCCACATCAGCATCTGCATCTGCTTCCTTCAACATTTTTTCTGCTTTTACCGCATACTTTTCAGCAAGTCTTCGCAGGGCCAGCATCCCCTCGCACACGGACCAGAAAAACTCCTTTTCTTCTGCCTTCTCGTGGCGTTCCATCTCCGCCTTTGCTCTGTCGTAAATTCCCTTCAATCCAACTTCTAAAACAGGTCTGTGATTGAAGTTGAAATGCTGAATCACATCATTGTAATCACCGCAAATCAAATATAAGCATGCGTCTCCCTGTATGTTTCTTCTCTCCCACAGTTCAGGGTCAGCTTCCCTAAAAATATGTTCATTTCTGCGGTACACCCAACCATTTGCCTGATAATGTCCGCCATTTTTTGCCACGTTGGCACCATCGGATAAAGAAGATAATACGCCTGATTCAAAATAAAAGGGGGCATTTTGAAACAGCGTCACATCACACTCATCCACAATCACGTTGTACTGCAATACCTTCTGTTGGGGCACTGTCATTCCTTCCTGTACCTTTTCGTCCAATATACCAAAACAATGGTTAGCAAACACCTTGGATTTTTCTAAACTCGCCTGTGCATCGAAATAGAATTGTCCTATTTCCCGTCTCATTTCCCGATAATTCATATCTCCAAATCCTTTCTTGTATCTATTTCCTATTCATATTTTCTTCTATTGCACTTCCAACATATCAATTTCATTCCATTAAAACAATGTAATAATTTGCTTTTTTGTAAAATACAGAACTATTTTTTTGATTTATTTGCAATTCTGCTTATTTTTATGGTAAAATACAGAAATAAGCATAGAAATTTCCATATAAATACTATTGAGGAATCAGAAATGAGATTTGAGAACTTAAGGGTCGAAAAAATTGTGAAGGTGGTCAAGTACCATGCCACCATGAGAACCTGGGACAGTGATAATAAAAATGAACATATCATTGGTGTGCACTTGGATGGCGAGGCTACCCACACCTTTGCACACGATGAATTTGTGATGCGAAAAAACTGCATCTATTTTTTAAACCAAAAGGATGCCTATCATGTGGAAGTGAACACGGAAGTGCAACCAGAAGCATTTTCCTTCCACTTCACCACTCCTGTCCCCATTGAAACAAACAGTTTTTGCATCCAGTTATCTGACGCCACTAAAATCATATCCATTTTACAAAAAGCAGAAACGGCATACAAATCAGGGGATGAGTTCTCTATGTTATCCCTAATTTATCAGCTGTGTGCTGAATTTGTCCGCATCCGCGAAAAAATACAATCGCCCCACGATCGCAGGGCGGTTGTTGCAAAAAATTATATGGATTTACATTTTCAAGAAAAAGATTGCTTGGAGCAAGCCATAATACAAAGCCAAGTCGGTGAACGGCATTTCAACAATTTGTTCCGCAATGCTTTTCACATCACCCCTAATTGCTATATCACAGGCAAGAAAATCGAACACGCAAAAACCCTTCTCTCCATTGACGGATTACATCTTTCCGGTATTTCAGATGCCTGCGGATTTTCTGATGTCTATTACTTCAGCAAAGTATTTAAGAAAGAGACCGGTATCACCCCAAGCAAATGGAGACATATGAAATAAAAAACCCTTATGATATATATCCAAATCCAGGATACATATCATAAGGGTTTTTATATGAAAGCACAGGCCCCCTCTGTGTCAGCCCACAGCCGAGCGTATGTATGTAGAAGGGAAGGGGTCGGGAGTAGTCCGGCCCAGTGAAGGCCTATGTTTCAAGCAAATACTATCTGGTGCTTTAGCCCTTTACAGAGCCCATCAATACACCCTTGGTGAAGTACTTCTGCAGGAACGGATAAATAGCAATTACCGGTGCGGAAGTTACCACGATGATACCGTATTTCATCAACTGTGCATGCTTAGATGCAACAAAGTCGCCCGCAAACTTAGAGTCTGACTCTAACAGCTGTTTTACTGCCAGCTGCAGAGGGAACTTCGCTCTGTCACGCAGATAGATGGATGCAGAGAACCATGCATTCCAGTGACCCAGCGCGTAGTACAGTACCAGCACTGCGATGGTTGCCTTCGACAAAGGCAACATAATACGAAACATAATCTGAAGATAAGATGCACCATCCAAAAGTGCAGATTCCGTCAAACTGTCAGGAATCGCCTGGAAGGAAGTCTTCAAAATAATCAGATTCGTTACACCAATCAGACCGGGCAGAATAATCGCCCATCTGGTATCCATCAGTCCTAAATTCTTTACCAACATATAGCTGGGCACCAATCCGCCACCAAAATACATGGTGATGATGATCATTACCGCTACCACGCCTTTCAGCATAGGTCCCTTCTGGCTCATGAAGAATGCGCCTAGGGAGGTAAACAGAATGTTCAGCGCCGTACCGCCAACTACAATGATAACCGTATTCATAAAACCGGAAATCAGAAGCGGGTGATTGAAAATGTCTCTGTAAGCACCCCACTCGTAAGGAGCATACGCCTTCAACAAAAATCCGGAATGTGCCGCCAACTGATAGGGCTCACTGAAGGATGCTACTACCACGTGGTACATAGGATAAACCGTAATCAGCACGATAAAAAGCATAAACAACGTATTAAACACTTCAAACGCTATTCTTGCAGGTGATTTTTTAATCTTCATACGTTTTCTCCTCCTTACCACAGACTCACTTCAGATACCTTTGCGGATATCTTGTTCGCCACCATAATCAACGCAAAGTTGATCACAGAGTTAAACAGACCTACCGCCGTACTGAAGCTGTACTCTCCACTTACCAAACCTTTTCGGTATACATAGGTGGAGATAACATCCGATGTTTCATAAATGGCTTCATTGTACAACAGAATGATTTTCTCGTGTCCTACACCCATGATACCACCGATTGCCAACAGCAACTTGATGATAACGGTAGGTGCGATACCGGGCAGGGTTACATGAAGTACCTGCTTAAATCTTCCTGCGCCATCGATTGCCGCAGCGTCATACAAAGCCATATCTATTCCACTCAATGCTGCCAGATATATGATGGAACCGAAACCGATCTCAGCCCAGATTCCCGAGATTACATGCACAGGCACATAATAATTCTTATTGATCAGCAACGATACTTTTTCAATGTTAAACCAGTCTACCAAAAACTGTGTTATGAAACCGTTGGTGGATACAAATTCCTTTACCATGGCACAAAGAATAACCATGGAAATAAAGTGAGGCAGATAGGAACATGTCTGCACAAACTTCTTGAAATACTTATTATTTACTTCGTTGATTAACAGCGCCAGAATTACCGGTGCCGGGAAACCAAAAATAAGTGAGGTCAAACTGATTCTCAGTGTATTTCTAATCAATCTCCAAATATCGTAGGATTTGAAGAAGGAAATGAAATGCTGTACACCCACCCAATCACTCTTAAATACTCCTCGACGAGGCACGAAGTCCTCGAATGCCATCAACACTCCACCCATAGGAATGTAATGGAAAATTATGTAATATACTACGACCGGAATCACCAGCAGATACAGTCCACCGTACCGGGAGAAATCTTTTTTGATTCTCTTCTTTAACATAGTATGTACTCCTTCCAAAAAGGATAGGTGGCACCCAGCGGCATACCGCTGAGTGCTGCCCATCTTTCATACTTAATTCGTAAAATAAATCATTCTACTTGCAGTTCAAATTACTGTGCATTGAACTTGTCAAGTGCTTTCTGCTTCATTTCGATCAAGGTCTCAACGCCTCTATCCTTCAATCCCTGGATATAGTTGTCAAACTCTGCATCGATATCTACTTCGCCGGAAACGAATTTAGCTCTCATCTCGCTCTGATAGGTAGAAACGTCAGTGTGAATTCTGGAGTACTCTGCCATATCTTCTTCAGCGATTTCGATTTCAGGCATCTTGTAGAGAAGTCTGTCATTTGCATCCCACGCTTCTACAGCTGCTCTCTGCTCAGGAAGTGCAGTATTCTGTACGAAGTACTCATACATAGGATTCCAAGGCCAGAAGGAACCTGCACGAGCATACTGATGGCACATCTGACCCATGGTGAAATCAGGGTCATTGGTAATGATCTCGGTATAAGTAGGAACACCATCAACCATCTCATAGGATACGCCTTCGGTACCGAAACTCATGAAGAGCTGACCTTCGGGAGTATAACCATAGTTCAGAACCTTCATTGCCAATTCCTTGTCTTCACAAGCGGAGGTAATGATACCCTGGAAGGAACCGATGGTACCTTCGGTAGCGCCGTAGAAAGGCTTCTCGCCGTTAGGACCGGGAAGGGAAGGAATACCGCGAAGCTCAGCATCGGGATTAACTTCCTTCATAGCAGGAACATAAGAACCAAGACCAGCAATTACGGACTGCTGTACCATACCGGTACGTCCGTCATACAGCATACCGTCTACGGTAGTCTGCTCCAAGGTCAGATAGTCAGGGTTGATAAGCCCTTCTTCATACATAGTATGGAAGAGTTTCAGATAATCCTTGTATCCGGGCTGCATATAACCAAGTTCATACTTGCCGTCTACATGATATTCACCACCATTGATCAAGCCGTAAGGAGTGGAGAAGAATCCGTAAGAGAACAACAGGTTCATTCTGTGAGCGGTCAATGCCATGGGGTACTCTGCACCCTTCTCGTTCTTGAATGCACGGAGCATATCAAGCAATTCATCGGGGGTGGTAGGAGCTTCCATACCAAGGTCATCCAACCAGTCGCCACGAACGATCATACCGTTGGTAGCACTCATTCTAACATCGCCGTTCCAGTTACCGAAACCAACGATCTCACCATTTTCCATGGTCAACAACTTTTCTGCAACATCATTTGCTGCAAGTGCTGCTGCATAGTCAGGAGCCCACTTTGCAATTTCTTCATCAGAAAGGGTAACGATGATTTCGTCAGCCAACATACCTTCTCTACCACCGTTGGTAAGTACGGGACCCCACATGATGATGTCAGGAAGGTCGCCACCTGCAAGCATCAGGTTGAAAGCGTCTTCTGTTTCGAACATTTCACATTCCAGGTTTACGCCTACGTTCTTCTCGTACTGCTCCCAGAAAGGAGTGTCCATGATGTTGGTGCAGTCGCCTGCAATCTTGAAGTTGTAACTCATCATCGCCATGGTGATGGTCTTGTCTTCAGCGCCGAGAGGATAAACAACCTCGCCAGCTTCTGCAACTTCAGATTCTACTACAGCATCACTTGCTACAGAAGAATCAACTACTTCTGCCTGGCCACATGCGGTTACACCAAGAACCATCACTGCAGCAAGCAGCATAGAAATCAGCTTCTTTTTCATATTAAATCCTCCTTTAATAATTTTTTGCGACCCGCAAGTCATTTGCAGGTCATGAAGCTATCTAAATAGTACCATATATAGAAATATATGTACAACAACCAAAAAAAGACATTTTTTGCAAAAAGCGCACTTTTAGTTGCTAAAATTCTCGAGCGCTTCTCCCTTAACCTTCTCAAATGCATTGCGGAATGCTCTCATATTGGAATAGCCCACCATCTGCGCCACTTCCTGAAGAGAATAATTTCTCGTCACCATCAGTTCTCTGGCCTTCTCTACGCGCACCTCGTTAATGTAATACAGGATGCTTACGCCGGTCTGTTCCGTAAATGCTCTGGAAATGTATCTTGGGTTCTTGTCCAGTCCATCTGCAATATAATTTAGATTTAAATTGCTGTCATCATAATGCTCTTGTACATAACGGATCACCTTAGATACAATCCCTTTTCCTTCGCCGGCATGATTTCTGGATATGGCCTGCATCTGGAATTTCAACAATTCCTCAAACTCGTCTCTCATCTGATAGATGCTGCGGGCTCTCACCAAACCTTCCAAATATCCAAACGCAGTTTCCTGCAAAGAAACACTATTCACATATTCACGCATCACTTCCATAGACACGGTAAAGGCTTCATATACCCGCATCTTCATCAACGCAAGACTCTTGTTTGCCACATCTTCCTCTGCAAACATTTGATCCAAGGTATTCTGCATCAGTTCCTTATCATTCTCTGCAAACATCTGACGGAATCTTTGATCCAAATATTCTCTCATCAAATGGAGCTCATCATACTGAGGAAGGAGTTTTACATCGATAACACCTTTTCCTCCCACCAGCTCCCCATACTCAAAAGCCGCTTTTACATTTTGGTACAAATACTTCAGCACCGTGGCGTCCTCTCCCGTTTCGCCCATAACTGCAACCACAGGCAATTGCCAATAGTCATAGATGAGTTTGCACAGGGAATCCATTTTTTCCATGGTGCGGGTTCTCCACTCCTCAGGCGCTTCCTCTCCCAAATCGCAGAGATAATATACAAATCCGCCGTCTTCTATATGGAAGATACGCTCTCCTTCCATCAACTCAGAGAAGATATTATCCAACACAAAGAAATGTAAATCCACTTCCTTTTCCGGCGTGTCCGGATGAATGGGAACCAAAAATCCCAACAATCCTACTCTTCCCCGAGACAGAGTGTCTGCCAGCGCATTTTCACCGGACTCTGCAAACTGCCCACCTCTGCCCTTCATCAGCATCAACATGCGGGAGTTGACTAACTCCTTCTTTTGTTGTTCTACCAATCGCTGGGTGGATTGTTTTTCCCGATTCAAGCGGACGAAGGTCCCCTTCAATCGCTCAAATTCATTAGCTTCTCCCTCTTCTCCCTCTCCCAACTCTTCAATCACAGAGCGGATGGGACGATAATTAAAGCGAAGCAGTGCAATCATACAGCCCACAGCCAAAAGGATAGTCAAAATCAAATTGGTCCAAAAGTTGGTCCGGACGCTTCGGAAGGCATCTTCCACACTCTTTTGTGTGAAGACAAGTTCGTAAGTGATATCTGCCACCTCGGACTGTTTTTCCATTCGGATAAAATACTTTCCATCATTCAGCCAATCCGGCGCAGTGGTGATTTTACCATTACCTATCACGATGGCATCCGCTTCCTTAGGCTGAATCAAAAGCCATGCATCCGGCCCCACGTATTGGGTTGCTTCTTCTATTTTGCTTATTGGAATGCTGACAAATATATTATATGGTCCTCTGGGCGTTCTTCTCACCGTGTTGGCATACACAAGGCTGGCATCCTTCGACCACCAGTTCAATCCTTCGGCGATAAAATATGCGCCTCTGTAATCACCATTCAAAATCTCTTTCCACTGGTCATATTCCGTCTGTATATCGGCATAACTCTGCAATCCTCCATAATACAATCTGGAGGAACAGGAATTCATACCATTGATCAAATAATCTACATCTTTAAAATAAATCAAGGGGAATACATTGTCCTGACCGATGCAGTACTGGTACAGTTCTCCCTGTAGCTGATTGGTCTGCTGGTAAAACTGTGCATCCATGGCCTTATGCCCCTGCAGGGATACGGAGGTCTTGTTGAGCAACGCATAGGCATAGTTCTCCTGCATCAGTTTGATATAATTATCAATACTGCCGGAGGCATTGTGGAAGGAAAGCTCGTTGGCGCTAATTACTTCCTCCTTCAATGCGGAAACACTTCTATGATAATTGATAAAAACCATGGTCAAAAAGATAATAAATATCAGTATGTAGGAGCATGTCCATGTCCATAACACACTTCTTTTCCCCAAACGCATACAGTTTCTCCTCTACTCCGACATTTCACACAATTTAAATCTCTCCGTCGGGTCATATACATTTCTTTATTCAATAAATTATTATACTTTGTTTGTACCTGCTTGTCACTATTTTATAGAAATTTTGCAATTTTTTTATTGCCTTCTGAAAGAAAATATGCTACTGATTATCTTAGTAAATTTATCACAAAGAGGTGTTGATTTTGAAAAACAAAGAACAGAAGTCTCCTTTGTTTTTAGCAGTGAAATATCTGGTGAGAATATTTTCTCCCAAGATGACATTGGAGGGTAGCGATGAAATGCAGGAAATGTTCTCTCGCAATGGCAATGCGCCTTTCCAAGAACCTGTCATAATTGTGGCCAACCACTCCCAGATGTATGGGCCCATCGCCTGCGAATTGTATCTGCCTGACAACTGCCATATCTGGTGTGCCGGTGAAATGATGAAATGCAGTGAAGTACCTGCCTATGCATATCAGGATTTCTGGTCCGCAAAGCCCAACCTATTGCGGCCGTTTTATAAGGTTCTTTCCTATCTCATTGCACCGCTGTCCGTATTGGTGTTTGGCAACGCCAGAACCATCCCGGTATATAAAGATAGCCGTCTGAAGCACACCTTCCGGGATTCTCTGGAACAGTTGTTGGCCGGAAATAGCATTGTGATCTTCCCGGAACATAACAAGCAACATAACCACATTGTATACGAATTTCAAGAAGGGTTCGTGGATATCGCCAGGCTGTATCACAAGCGTACCGGCAAAGCAATCTCCTTTGTGCCCATGTACATATGCCCGGCATTAGGAAAAATGTGTCCGGGCAAGCCGATTCGTTTTTCTGCCCAAGGCGACGTCCACGAGGAGCGCCTACGAATTTGTGCTTATCTGATGCAGGAAATTACAAATCTTGCAGAAGCGCTCCCCCGACACAGAGTGGTGCCCTACCCCAATATATCAAAGAAACTGTATCCTATGAACAATACCATTACAGAAAATGCTGCATCCGTAGATGTGCATACTTTCGATGAGGAGTCACTATGAAAACACCTGTTGTAAACTATCGCGATTTCCGTTTTTCCAAATTAACTGATCCACGTTTTTCCCACCTGCTGCTATTGCTGGGCTGGGTGGTATATTTTGCACTGTATTTTATTACAGAAAATTTTATCCCTATAGAAAATTGCCATGTGATGCACTGCAAACTGGATGATCTCATTCCCTTCTGCGAATGGTTTCTTCTGCCTTATGTATTTTGGTATTTACTGATTGTCTTTTCTCTCGGATATTTTGCTTTATATGACGTGGGTAGTTTTAAGAAACTGCAGGTTTTTATTATGATTACCCAGGCAATTGCCATGATAGTCTACATCGTCTATCCCAATTGCCAGAACTTACGCCCCGAAGTTTTCCCCAGAGAAAACTTCCTGACCGATATCATAAGCCTAATTTATACCTTCGACACCAACACAGGAGTGTGCCCCTCCCTGCATTGTGCCTATTCCATCGGTATCGCCTCTGTGTGGCTGAAGGCCAAGGATGTTTCCAAATGGTGGAAGGCTTTCGTCGTATTTGCAGTGACTATGATATGCTTGTCCACGATGTTTATCAAACAGCATTCTGCAGTAGATTTCTTCGCCGCACTTCCTGTTTGCCTGATTGCTGAGATACTGGTGTTTAAGGTGTTCTATAAAAACAAGAAATAATTTGAACATCTATATAAAATTGTTATCAAAAAACTTCGCCGAAATCATTTCAGCGAAGTTTCTTTTTTGTAAGTAATAATAAACATATCAGTAGCATAATCGGAAATACAATTGCAACCAAGATTCCCGTCTGTAAATTCCCCTGCATTTTGTCCGAGATAAATCCCACTACCGTAGGCCCCGAGGAGCATCCCAAATCTCCTGCCAGCGCTAATAACGCAAACATGGCCGTTCCCCCCGTGGGCAGAGAGGCCGCCGCCTTACTGAATGTGCCCGGCCACATAATGCCCACGGAAAATCCGCAAGCCGCACAACCAATCAGACTAAAAACAGGATTTGCAGAAACAGCTGTCAACAAATAGCTTGCTACACACAATAGCGTGCTTCCTATCATAAATTTATCTAATGAAATCTTCTCTCCATACTTGCCATATAGGGTGCGAGCAGTCCCCATCAACACCGCAAAAGTCAGCGGACCGGCCAAATCTCCCGCTGTCTTTGATATGCCCAGTCCTACTTCTGCAAAGGCTGACGCCCACTGGCTCACAGCCTGTTCTGATGCACCGGAACATACCATCATAATCACAAACAGCCAAAACAACCTGTTTTTGCACAACTGTCCTACCGTCATCCCTTTCTCACCTTCGGCAATCAGTGGCGCAATGGGTGCCCTCATAAATATCAGTCCATTGATCAAAGGAATGATACCCCAAATACACGCAAGAACTCTCCAGTTTCGGATTCCAAATATGCCAAAAAACAGAGTGGAACAAAGGACTACCCCCACATGTCCCCAGCAGTAAAAGGAATGTAACAGACTCATTGCTTTTTCTTTGTTATCTGTGGGACAACTTTCCATAATCGGACTAATCAATACTTCTATTAAGCCACCACCGACGGCGTATACCACAATACTCAAAAGAATTCCCGTAAAAGGGTCCATTAACTCCGGCAATATGGTAAGCAGAACCAATCCCAACGCCGCAAAAAACTGCGCAGCCACAATCGCCCTGCGATAACCTATCTTATCTGCGTAAAATGTTGCCAAAAAATCCACGCACAACTGCACACAGAAATTAATCGTAACCAAAAGCGTTATCCGGGCCAGCGGAATATGGTATGTATTTTGAAATGTAATGAAAAGCAACGGAACAAAATTGTTTATAATCGCCTGTACTACATACCCTGTAAAGCAGGCGAATATGGTTGTTTTATAGGATTTCATCATATGTATTTCCTTCAATTTTCTTGATAAATCTACATCAAAAATTGAGACGCATAATACAATGCCCAATCCTGGTCATTTGACCATGCATCATATCTTTTTCCATAATCCTTCTGCGGCTTCAAATACTTTTTCTCCGCACCGGGCACGGAAGAATATAACTCTACTTTATACGGGTACAAGTAATTATTATAAGCGCTTCCGTCCTCGTTATAGACGCATAGGTTTCCGGACAAATTCCGTTCTATCACACAAGCATGTTCCTGGGTATTTCTCGCCTTATCATACCATGCGTATGCCCAGCCGGTGAGTGCGCTCCAGTACTGTGGGAACACATCTCCATAGCAAGCATACTTCCCAAACCAAAAATTATCCCAATATCTGACAGGAATACAGTTCACATGGAAATCCGGTTGATAGGCAAAAAAGGCTTGAGACATCTTATCATAGGCTTCTGCCTGATTCAAATATCTTTCATCCAAGCTCAAAATGTATGCCTGTGCACAGTAACAAAGGATGCTGGCAGGAATTTCGCTGCACCAGGAGCACTCCATATGCCCTGAAGGTGAACTGATACCGCGTGCGCCGTCAAGATTCTCCACATACTTCAAGAATTTAGCTAAAAACTCTTCCGCCAATTCGTTAAATTCTTCTTCCTTCAGCGCGCTATAAATTCTGACCGCTTCAATGCATTGCGCTGAATTAGTCATATTCGCCAGTTCAAAAAAATGCAAGATAATTCTCGCGGCATTCTCAATACATTTTCTCTCTTTGGTCAGGCAATACCATTCCAGGTAATATGTAGATAGCCATGGATAATTGAAAATTCTCACGCTATCACTCCGTCTCCCCACATCACCGTAAACTGTCGCCGTCTCTTCATCAAAGAGTTCCCGTTCGATAAATGCGCGGTGCTTTTTCAAAGAGCTCATCAGACTTTCATCATACTTCTCCTGTAACGCCTTACACACCACTACGCCAAGGCCTACACGTTCGCGACCGGCATTGTGGTCATTATCTCCGGCTTCATAATAACAGGATTTCGTTTCGTTGTCATAAATCAAATATGCTCCGTCAATAGGGCTGCCTGCGCAATGATATTGCTGTTTTTCTGCAATAAAATGCGCCCTTTTCTCTAATATTTCAGAAACAGGTTCACTTACCTTTACAAAAGCTCTCGTCTTCTTGCCATTCACTTTTGCAATGATTTCTTTTTCCCCTAAGGTGACGAAGCTGACACGGCATTTGATTGTACCATCCTCCTCGTATACGGGCAGTTCTTCATCACCGAGGCAAATGGATATGGTGTCTATTTCATCTGAACATTCTAAAGAGAACGTAATCTCCTCATTTTTTTCCACAGTATATTTATCCGCGCTGAGTCTAATTGTCCCTTTCTCTGTCACAGGTGCAAATTCCGGTCTTTCATCGCAAAATCGGTACAAAAACCGATAAATTACCGTTTCATTCGGTGCCAATACCTGCTCCCTAGGCAAAAGGATGATTGCCCCCCTATAGTAGGAACCATTCAACGTCCTGGAAATATCATATTTGATGCTGTAATCGTCAATGGCACCTTCCAAAGTAGTCATCACAAGGTAAGGCTTCTCTCCGTTTGCCTTAACAGAATACAGCCACGCACTGTCTCCGCCACACCAAACATGGTTGACACAGCTTTCGTTCATAACTTTAGACATATCTGAATAATTGCAGGCATATGGAACAGGTATGCCGATTTTTTCTTTTGTCAGAAAGAATTCTGCATGTCCGCAATTTGTCATATGATAGGTCTCAAAATACCCCTCATCTGTCATTTCCTTTTCAATTTTAACAGATAACATCATGGATTTATGTACTGCCGCAACAGTGATTATATTACCTTCCTTAGTAACACTCTCCGTTCGGAATCCTTCTATCAATCCCCAGTCTGAATTTTCCAAAACCCAATTCATCTTGTAGGCATCATTCAGGGCATAAATTCCTGATGTTGCCCCTGTTTGCTCATCTACTTCTATTAACATTTCGGAATTTTTAAGTTCCATACCGGGTCCTCCATCGGTTGAATGAATTTAAATTCCAGGTTCCACCTTTTCAACTCCGCATCATTACGAACTAAAAGTGGTATGTTTAATATAGTCAATATACGGACTGTTTTCAAGTGTTTTGTACTTTTTTAGCAAATATGTGCGCTGTTTTTCTGAGACACACACAAAACCCCCTCGAAATCCGAGGGGGTAACACAGAACCGGCACATAATTTTATCTTTCTTAATTTCTTTTCAGTTCATTCAGAATCCGGGGATATAACTGGCAACTCATTCCACCATCCACGATCAATTCGCTGCCCGTGATATTTTTGGATAAATCAGTACCGAAGAACCAACATGCATTAGCGATATCCCGAAAATCAGAAATATCACCTATGGGTGTGAGTTCCCCATTCACTGTCTGATTACTTCCCATCTGTACCCATCGTTCTGTTTTAATTGTACCCGGGAGAACAACATTAACCCTGATACCAAACGGGCCCAAGTCAACCGCAAGTGCTTTTGTAAGTGCGTTAATACCACCCTTCGAAGCAGAATACGCTGCACGGTTGGGAATCGCTCTGTATGCGGTGTTAGAACTTATAAAGACCACCGAGCCGATACCCTTTTCTTTCATACGGATAGCTGCCTGTCTGATTAATGTAAAATTCCATACCAGGTTTGTTTCAAAAACCTCACCAAACGCTTCTACCGGCACCGACCAAAAATCCTGCCCGGCCGCGGGATTTTGCGGATTAAAGCCAAGATTCGCCGCATTCAGTATGATTGTCTCTACAAATCTCCCTGTCTGGTCAATATCATTGAAGATATCGATAACTTGCTGCTCATTGCGGATGTTACACTCATACCCCTTAGCAAAAACGCCATATGTTTCGGCAAGCTTTTGTGCTGCTTTTTCTGCATTTTCACCACACCGGCTGGTAATAAACACATCCCATTTATTTTCTGCAAAAGTCTCTGCAATCGCGTAACCGGTACCTGTGTGCGCACCTGTTATAAATACTGCCTTATTCATTCTTTTTTCTCCGTTTGATTTCTAAAATCCGAAAATTCATGCAAGCAAACGCTATACTGCATCGAACACCCTTACGTAGTCCACTACAAATTCATCCGGTAATTTTGCATCATATAATTCCTTTACCGGTTCACCGGCCCACACATTGGCATCTCCGGCTAGGCCGGCACTTGCATTGGTATTTCCAAAGGCCCTGTGGTAGCCATGGCATTCGGTAGACACAAGTACATACTGCTCTACATCAGAAACCGGAACCTGGGGTGCCATTTGACGGGCTACTTCCTTTCCGTCAAAGTAGTATATATAACCTTCTTTAGACCAATCCACTGCGTATGTATGCCAACCATCCACGGTTTCCACATAGGGCACTCTAAAATGTCCCGGCCAGGTTGTCTCCTTACCATATCCGTTATATCCGATTCCACAAAGTAATAAACCTTCTGTATGCTGGCGGTAATTTTCCATAATATCACACTCTATGCCACACTGAACAGGATCCGGATGAGAACCAATACCGGGAGCCTGAAGCCAAAAGGCAGCATGCCATCCATTGTTCTTAGGAAGCTTACAACGAATTTCGTAATATCCGTACTTATGCATAAATTTTGGCTCAACCCTCTTACCAAAAGGCCAGAACCCGTCGGTATCTTTGGGGATATCAAAGGTTAATCCACCCGTCTGGAGATGTGCTGATTTAAATACCCCATCCCTGTATATCAACGGGATATGCAGATGGCTCTCCCCATCTAAAAACACTTCATTGGTAAATGTGGGGGATTTTCTCCCCCAGTAATACTCCCGGAAATTCCATTTGCTTTGATCTAAGTCCTGGCCATCAAATTCATCGCTCCATACAAGTTTCCATTCTTTGTCTTCAGGCAGAAAACTTGGTACATGTTGTTCAACTTCATATTTTTTCATATGATTGTCTCCTTAAAAATAAAATTCTGTTTTAGCAGGCCTGATATCCGTCAAGGCGCCTGTATAATGCCTCAATGTATGTGGTTGATATGGGTGCTTTAGGCACTCTTCCTCATTGATTTCAATTCCCAGTCCCGGTTTATCAGGGATATTAATGTATCCTTCACTGTATACAAGACTTTCATTGGTTACATCCTTACGCCATTCCACATCGCTGTACATGATTTCCAATATTGCAAAATTCGGACAACATGCAGCTAATTGCAGGGTTGCCGCATTTGCAACCGGCCCTGACGGGTTATGGGGTGCAAAAGGAATATAATATGCTTCTGCCATAGCTGCAATCTTCTTAAGTTCCATAATACCGCCTGCGTGGGAAATATCCGGCTGAATGTAATCTGCGGCCCGCATTTCAAACAGGTCTTTATATGATTTCAGGGTATAAAGTCTCTCCCCTGCAGAAATTGCAACCGGCGACTTATCCCTGACTGCTTTCAAGGCCTCTAAATTATCGGGTGGTGTAGGCTCTTCAAAAAACATAGGCTTAAACTGTTCCAGTTCTTTTGCAATCTTAATACCTGTAGGAACATTAAATCTTCCGTGTCCCTCTATCAGCAAGTCAACTTCATCTCCCACCGCGTCTCTTACTGCAGCCACACATTCAAGCGCCGTATTTAAATCCTGATTCGAAATTTCAAGGTAAGATTTTCCAAAGGGATCCCATTTCATTGCAGTAACACCACGTTGTACTGCAATTTTAGCCTTTTCCCCAAATTCCGCAGGCGTCTTTGCTCCTGCGAACCAACCATTGACATATATTCTGACCTTGTCGTTTACTTTGCCTCCCAAAAGCTGGTAGACAGGAACACCTAAATGTTTACCCAAAATATCCCAGAGTGCCATTTCAACGGCTGATAAAGCCGACATTAAAACCGCACCGCCGCGCCAATAAGCATCGCGGTAAATGTCATGGAAATGCTTTTCAATATCCAGTGGGTTCTTTCCGACAAGATATTCCTTGATATGCTCTACTGCTCCAATCAAAGCCTTTTCCTTATACTCAAGAGTGGCTTCCCCCACACCGGTGATTCCCTCATCAGTATAAATTTTCACAAACACCCAATTGGTCCTGAAACAATCCACCGTAAATGTTTTAATATCTGTTACCATCATAGCTGTATCTCCTTATAAATTTCCGGTATAATTTTATTTTCGCACGGAAAATTTTCAGCACTTAGTTCATCAAACATTCCAATATGTACCGGTACTACTTTTTCCGCTTTTACTCTTTTCGCGAAACGTACTGCATCCGACATATTCATATTGTTTCCAACCCCGTTTATAGGCAAAAACACAGCATAAATATCACTGGGAATATCCATGAAAATCTCTTCATTGTAAAGCGTGTCACCTGTTACATAATACTTTTTCGTACCGTCATCAATAATGACCCCTATGGATGACGCATCACTGTGCTCTGCTTTTACAGCGGTGAATGTGATTCCTCTATGTGTCCAAGCGGTATGTCTGTTAAATAATACATAGTTATTATTACCACCCATTTTACGCACATCATCCCAAACAGACCGTGGGGATAATATGGTAATATTACTGTTTTCATTTAAAAACGCGGCAACTGTTTCCGGGTCGTAGTGATCCTGATGATTATGCGTAAAAATCATAACATCAGGCTCTATGTCAAAAAATCTCTCATCTACTGCCACCCTGCGGTAGCAATTTGGATTCATTTTTTGGACACTATCCGACAAATATGGGTCAATCATTATTTTAAAATCTTCTTTTTCCAGCAACAGCCCGGCTTGTCCAAGCCAAAATATCTTCATATCATTACTTCCATTGACATATTTTCTTGATTTAGTATATTATATTTTTAACTCATAAAATATAATTATCTTATGGTTTTTATTAGAAATCTTATTATGAAGGAGGTGTTGGATATGACTTTACCAGATATCGTTGCAATTGGTATTTATGATTCAAAAATTGCAGCCAGGAATACAAAGATTAGCAAAAATCGAAAAACAACCATGTTTGAGTTGGAATTGCCCATAGAAGAAGGCGGTATAACCTATATCAATTCCGATTCCGCCCATATACACCCCGATATGTTTATATGCGCAAAACCGAATCAAAACAGACATTCGAAATTTCCTTTTAAGTGCTACTATATCCACATGATTCTACACGAAGGTGATTTATACGATGTATTAATGAATGCTCCGGATTTCTTTGAAACAGAAAAAAAAGAGATTTATGCAAATATCTTTCAAAAACTAATAAATCATTATAATACATTTGACCGGGGCGAAAACATCATGATCCAAAGCCTCCTGCTGGAACTTATTTATACCATCAGCAGGGATTCTCAGCGATTCGTGAAGCATAATGCCGAGTCAGGTAATTATTCCTTGATAGAAGACACTCTTGCATATATTGAAAGAAATCTAACCGAAGAACTGACACTTGAAAAGGTTTCTGCACGTGTTTCTTTAAGTCCCATTTATTTTCATCATGTTTTTAAAGCTTCTGTGGGAAAAACTTTACG
This sequence comes from uncultured Acetatifactor sp., assembly GCA_904501885.1. Classification (GTDB taxonomy): domain Bacteria; phylum Bacillota; class Clostridia; order Lachnospirales; family Lachnospiraceae; genus Acetatifactor. The sequence continues at coordinate 29,245 of CAJGCP010000012.1, forward strand.
TGATTACATCGAGGAGCAAAGAATCAAAAAGGCAACACATTTACTTCTGACAACGAACCTGTCCTTAACTGAAATTGCTTTTGAATGCGGTTTTTCATCGCAAAGCTATTTCAGCTATGTCTTTAAACGCAGGATGAAGCAAACACCTCGCGAATATTCAAAAGCCATATATGAAAGATATGAGATATAGAAAACCAAAAACGATTGATAGGTGCACACACGCTTTGGGCAACCATAGGGTTCCTTGTTACCGGTGTTGTGTTGCCTGTTTTAGGTGTTATTGTGGTGGCAATTATCATTATAGGCAACAGTTGTCACATCATTTTGTGTTTTTTTCGAATTGAATTATATCCTCTATACGAGTATAATTATAATACAAAGTAAAGCAACGACTATTACTTTATGAAAGGTGGAAAATCCTATGTACAAAATGATGAAGAAATCTATTGCAATCGTTGTCTTATGTGTGATGCTTCTGAATCTGAGTTCCTGTACTTTGGCTGAGAAGCCCTCCGGCAAAGAAGGAGCGGTTGAGGCGACTGTTATTGAAATCGAAAAATACGGCCATGCCGTGCTCGATATCACTACATCGGATTTTGCAGGCCACGGATATGAGTATGGCGACATTGTCTGTGTGAGTTTTGATTCCTACGAAGCAAATATGCCTTATTTTGACGGATATTATTCAACTCCCGGTACAGAAATGTTACGCGGGACGTCATCGGAAGATAACATAGCCATTTGTATTAACTACGGCGACTTTTCCAACAAAACAGGGATTGCGATTGGCGACCATGTTGAAATCACCATGGCAGAAAAAGCCGGGATGCTTACATTCTATGAACTTTCTGCACTGAAGTACAGCGACAATCGAGCGGAATACTCCGATGATGTTACATTTGCAAATTTCCGCGCTATAACAGCCGGCACCATTGGCGATGGGAAACTGTATAGAAGCGCATCCCCAATCAATAACGAGCACGGACGTGCCAGCTATGCAAATAATCTGATTGCACAGGCCGGTGTTGCTACGGTTCTGAATCTTGCGGATTCCGAAGAGGATATTGCGGAATACTGCGAAGCCGAAGACTTTGACTCAGAGTATTATCGTAGCCTCTATGAGTCAGGAAATGTAATCGCATTGGATTTGAATGTAAACTTCTACTCAGACGAGTTCAATACTACACTAATCGAAGGTCTTCGTTTCCTTGCTCAAAACGATCCTCCGTACAGTATACATTGCACGGAGGGAAAAGACAGGGCCGGATTTACAGCCATGCTTCTGGAGGCAATGATGGGTGCAACTCTTCAGGAGGTCATCGATGATTATATGCTCAGTTTCTATAATTACTACGAGATTGACAAAGAAAACGATCCCGAAAGATATGAGACCGTACTTAATACGAATTTATTCACGATGCTTTACCATGTGACGGGAACGGAAACCATCGAGGAACTTGCACAGACAAATTTGGAATCTGCCGTAACAAATTATTTGCTCCGGCATGGTATGGACGAGAGCACCATCCAAGCATTGAAAGATAAATTGCATTGATGTTTTGTTTGACTCTTATCTGGCTACATAACCTGAACGGTTCAATGGAAGTCAAAACAATACGATTGACGGAACATTATATACAATTTGATTAATCAGTTCAATATGGCTTTCGCCGTATGCCGTAGCGTCACAAAAGACACCTCTGTAAGCAAGCTTACTCGGTGTCTTTTGTTCGCTCCGTCGCACGGACTCAATGCTGAAGCATATTTTCAATAAATATCCCGTACCCTCTGGTCGGATCATTCACCAGCACATGGGTTACCGCTCCCACTATTTTGCCGTTTTGCAGGATGGGCGAGCCGGACATCCCCTGCACGATACCTCCGGTGATTGCCAACAGTTCTTCGTCCACCACAGTGAGTTCAATTCCCCGATTCACATTGCTGTGATTGAGATTGATATCATTGATTTCGATATCGTAGTACTTCGGCACACCATCCACGGTACAGATAATCTGCGCCGGTCCGGAAGTGATCTCTTGCTTCAGACCGATGGGAACCGGATTTTCTCTGAACTTACCTCCCGCTTTTTTATTGCATCGGCCAAAAATTCCACGCTCACAATTGTTATTGATGTCTCCCAAGATACGGTCATTAGAATACACAATGAGTCCCGTCATTTCTCCCGGTTTCCCTACAGCACCTTTTTTGATATCTACCACCTCAGCCATATAAAGTGTACCGTCATCCATGGTCATCAAATCGCTGGTGTCCACATCGGCAATGCCGTGCCCCAGTGCGCCGAAATTGCCCTCTCCATCCATATAGGTCATAGTGCCGATTCCCTGCGCCGAATCTCTCACCCAAAGACCAATTTTGTATTCCCCTTTCGTATCTTTTTGAGGATGTATGGTCTGTTTCAATTCTTTCCCGTCCCGTATCACAGTCATGGTAAGTGGCTTGCCCGCTCCAAAACGGATCATTTTCATAAAATCATCTTTATCCGACACTGCCACTCCATTCATATATAAAATATAATCCCCGGATTTCAATAAACCTTTCGAGGGCGATACCTTGTCCCCACTTGCAGTCTGGAACTCTCCTGTGCCAATCACCATCACACCTTTGGTCTTCACGTAGATGCCCACCGGCATTCCCACCGGAATCAGTTCCTGATCTTCAATCACCCGCAGGTCTATTTCTTTGAAATTTAAGAAACCGAACAATTTAACCTGCAAGCCATAATTGTCTGCATCTGCAGCCTTCAGTGTCACCGGGCGGCTTAGATCGATATCAATAGAACCGGCAGGCACATTGCTGACGCCCTGCTTACTGACACTAACCACCTGCGCTTTGGCGGGAATCCCCAAATCCAGCACCTCCACTTTGCCTGCCCGGACATTGATGATGGACGGCAAACGGTGATCTATCTGATAGTAGAGCAAACCCGCCAAAATGGCACAACTGACCAAAATGGATACTAGCAACCAGCTTCTGTACACATTTCTTCTTCGCTTTCTTAGCTTCACCTGATCCAAAAATACAATCACATCCTGACCGGATTGCTGCTGCACTCTATGCCTCATATCATCTTTGTTCATACCACACCTCCATATTATAAAGAGAAACAAATCCAATCTTGCTTCTCGAATTAGCGTAAAAAAAGAGTTCCCGTCATGGGAACTCTCTTCTACTCTATTATGTGTGGTTCTTTCGGTTTCATACTGAAATAATTTTGAAATTTGATTTCAAAGGTATTTTAACACGATTTAGATTTTTTATGGTCTAACGCTTGGTTTCTCATAGACTTTGCATTGGAAATCGCCTCTTCGGTAAGGGCATCACTTCCAAGAAGTCTTGCCACTTCCCCAAGACTTTCCTGTGTTTGAAGCAATCGGATATTGGTGCTTGTATGATCTGCTGTTTGTTTTTTTTCAATGGCAAAGTGGCAATCTGCCATGGATGCAATTTGGGGCAAATGGGTGATGCAAATGACCTGATGATTCTTACCCACCACATCCAATTGTTCCGCTACCTTCCATGCAGTTTTTCCACTGATACCGGCATCGATTTCGTCAAATACCAAAGTATCGATGGCATCTTTTCCTGCCAGTACCGTCTTAATACCAAGCATAATACGGGACAACTCACCACCGCTTGCCACGCGATGTAAGGGTTTTAGTCCTTCTCCCGGATTGGTGGAAATCAAAAACTCCACATCATCATAGCCATTTTTTGCAGGTGCCTGATTCGCCTGTATGTCAATCTTAAACTGCACTGTCAGGAAATTCAACTGTTCCAATGCACCAATCAATAATGTTTCTAATTTGGCGGCATTTCTCTGACGCAAAGCCGAAAGTTCTGCACATTGTATCAGTAACTTAGCTTCTGCCTCCTTAAGTCTACACCCCAGGTCTTCCATATAAGCATCATAGTCACTCATGCGGTCCAAAAATGCCTGTCTATCTTCATAATAATTTTGTATTTCTTCTATGGTAGAACCATATTTATCCTGCAGTCGGCGAATGAGATTGAGGCGATCTTCCACCATCTCAAAATCTTCTCTGTCAAACTGGCTCTCCTCCATATAGGCTGCCATATCCCGTTGAAAATCATTCAATAAATTTTCAATTTCGGAAAGCTGCGCCTCCATATCAGCCAACTCACAATCATACGAAGCCACACCTCTGAGGGCACGCAGGGCACGACTGACAGAAGCACCGGCACCCTGTTCCGAATCATTTCCTGTGTAATGGTAACTCTCCGAAAGGCTTTCACAAATTTTCTTACTGTTCGCCATCTTTCGATAGCGCTCTTCTAATACTTCCTCTTCCCCTGCCACCAAATTGGCTTCTACAATTTCTTGGCATTCAAACTCTGCCAGAGCCTGTTCTCTGGATTTGGTTGCATCGTCCATCCGGGAAGCCTGCAACTGTTCCTGCAAATCCTTCCACTCCGCATAGCATCCGGCAACAGAGGCCTTCATCTCCGCGCACTCTATCCCACCAAATTCGTCTAGTATTTCCAGATGTTTTGCTTTTTTCAAAAGGGACTGATGCTCATGCTGTCCGTGAATGTCCAGCAATTCTTCTGCCAGTTCCTTCACCTGCTTGGCTGTCACCATCTCGCCATTGATTTTGCAAACGCTTTTTCCTACCTGCATCTTCCTGCTGATAATGATGCTCTCGCAATCGGTATCCAATTCCATCTGTTCCAATTTGCGACGGACACGCTCATCCTCTATAGAAAATTGCAGTTCTACCAATGCACTTTCTGCATCTTTTCGCAACATTTCTTTATCAAATTTTGCACCCAATGCCAGATTGATGCTACCCAAAAGCAGGGACTTACCCGCCCCGGTTTCTCCCGTAAGGATATTGAGTCCTCTACCGAATTCCACCTCAGTTTCTTCAATCAAGGCCAAGTTTTTTACATGTAAACTTTGTAACATATTTTTTCTCCTTATGCCCTTCTCCGACATAGGTTGTGAAATTACTCTTTGTTATAAATGTTTAATTCACCATCTCACGAATCATGTTTTTCACTTTTTCTGCTTCTTCTGTGGTGTGAGCCGCCACAAAGATGGTATCATCTCCGGCAATACTGCCCACCACTTCTTTGATGTTCATGGCGTCCAATGCTGCTGCCGCCGCCATCGCCATTCCAGGCACGGTTTTCAGCACCAAGAGATTTTGCGCCTTTTCCACAGACACGAAGGAATCATGGAGTACGCGCACATACTTCTCATTGGTCCTTCTATCTTCCCGTTGAAAGGCCACATACTTCTGGCCGCCCGTAGCGGTAGGCACCTTGGTCAGATGCAGTTCTCTAATGTCTCTGGATACCGTAGCCTGCGTCACATTGAACCCTGCATCCCGCAGGCTCTGTGCCAGTTCTTCCTGGGTCTCAATTTCCCTCTTTTGTACCATTTCAAGTATTTTACCGTGTCTGGATTTTTTCATGTTTTCTACCCTTTTTGCGCCTTTCGCGTCCCTTTACATATGTCGGTTTGCTATTCACCCATCTTTTTATGTAACACTTCCAAAAAACTCACTTTGTTTAATCGGATAAATTCTATGGTTTTAGTGGATTTGCACACACGAATGCGGTCTCCCGCCTCCATCTTCACCACCTTACTACCATCAAAATTGACTTCCACTGTCTGATTCTCCCCGTCCTTGCCCTGTGGAATCTCAATCTCTATCACATCTTTGGAAGATAAAACGATACTCCTCTGATTCAGAGAGTGGGGACAGATTGGAGTCATCAAAATCAAATCCGCTCCCGGATCCACCAAAGGACCGCCTGCCGACAGATTGTACCCGGTAGAGCCGGTAGGCGTGGTAACAATCATACCGTCCGCATTGTAGCTGTTCAAAAGTTGCCCGTTTACATAAATATTGTATCGGATAATCTGCAGTGAACCGCTTCTGGATACCACCACATCATTCAACGCCCATTCTTCTTCCCTGGTACCGTCTGCATATTCCACACACCCTTCCAACATAAGACGTTTCTCTGTGAAATAAGCTTCTGTCAAAAGGCGTTGCAGTGCATCCTCTATGCCGGCCGGTTCCACCTCCGTCAAATAGCCCAGTGTACCAAGATTGATGCCTAAAATAGGAATGTCTGCCTGCGCAACGGTACGGGCTGCACGGAGCACAGTTCCGTCTCCGCCTAATACCAACATGCATTGCACATCGCACACTGTATCCTTTACCTTGTCAAATGCTAATTTATCTAACTCTGCATCCTGTTCGGCAATGATCGACACGGTTTGCCCGTTCTTTTCCAGATACGCTTTGATCCTATTTGTGGTCTCCAGGTTTTTGTCTTTCCGTTTATTAGTGTAAATCAGATAATGTTTCATGTGATGCCTCTACTGTCGCTTTGATTAACTGTTTCCATCCTTCCTCCCGGGATACGCCGCTTCCGCTCTCAATTAGTTCCTTCAACGCGCCTTCCGCCTGGGACTCTGTCATGGACAACACTTCTTCCGTAGGTTCCTGTTCCTTCTTGATATGTATCAGGTATTCGATATTCCCCTCCGGTCCTTTGATGGGGGAATACTCCAGATCCTCCACCACAAATCCCACCATGGTGGCAAAATCCACAATTTTCTCAATCACTTCCACGTGAATGGCCTCTTCTCTCACCACGCCATTCTTGCCCACCTTGTCCCTGCCTGCCTCAAATTGGGGTTTGATCAGGCAAACCATATGTCCGCCCACCTTCAGCAGGTTTCTGGCCGGTATCAATATTTTAGTCAGAGAGATAAATGACACGTCCACGCTGGCAAAATCCAAATCGTCTTGAATATCCTCTCGCACCATGTATCGGAAATTAGTCTGCTCCATACACACCACTTTGGGATCATTTCTCAGTTTCCATGCCAATTGCCCGTGCCCCACGTCCACCGCATACACTTTAGACGCGCCATTTTGCAACATACAATCTGTAAAGCCTCCGGTGGAGGAACCGATATCCATACACACCTTGTCCTCTAAGAGAAATTGCCACTTCTCCATGGCCTTTTCCAGCTTCAATCCGCCTCGGCTAACATATTTTAAACTGCTGCCACGCACTTCCAGCTGTATCTTCCCAGGGTCAAAGGATGTCCCCGCCTTATCCTCTTTTTGTCCATTCACGTACACATTGCCGGACATGATGATGGCTTTTGCTTTTTCTCTGGAAGGCGCATAGCCTTGATTTACCAGTAAAACATCTAATCTTTCTTTCATTGCGACACTTTCTTATCTATAGAACTTATATGTCCTATCACATTTTAAAATATCCTACTTCTGCAATGCCTCTTCAATGCGCTTCACGATAGAGGCTGCATCAATGCCAAGCTCTTCTTTTAAAATTTCAGGATTTCCGTGTTCCACATAGGCGTCCGGAATACTGATATTCAAAAACTTGTTGTTATATCCACACGTACCCATGTACGCTAATACTGCCTCCCCATAACCGCCGGTGGTGACATTTTCTTCCATTGTCACAATCAGGGTATGGTTCCCACAAGCTTCTTCCACCGCCTTGGTGTCAATGGGTTTTACGAAACGGGCATTGATAAGGCTTACCTTCCTGCCTTTTTCTATCAGAGCTTCCCGCACCTTCTCTGCGGTCTTTACCATGCTACCCACTGCAAACAGAGCAATCTCTTCTTCATGGTAGATCCACTCGGCTTCCCCCAATACAATGGGGGCACGATACTCCTTCAGCCCCACATAGGCATTGCCTCTGGGATATCGGACGGCAATGGGGGCGCCAAAATCCACGGCAAATTTCATCATATCTGACAATTCCCATTTATTCTTAGGGGCAAGTACATGCATATTGGGAATCATATTCAAATAACTTAAATCAAAAATTCCCTGATGGGTTTCACCGTCGCTTCCCACAATGCCCGCTCTGTCAATAGCAAACACCACCGGCAAATTCTGGATACATACGTCATGCACAATCTGGTCGTAAGCTCTCTGCAGGAAGGAAGAATACACTGCCACAATAGGCTTCAGTCCTCCCGCTGCCAATCCGGCCGCGAAGGTCACTGCATGCTGTTCTGCAATCCCCACATCAAAAAACCGTTCCGGATACATATTGCGAAATCTCTTTAATCCGGTTCCGTCGGGCATGGCAGCTGTGATGGCAACTACTTTTTCGTCTCTTTGTCCTAATTTGCACATCACTGTAGAAAAAATATCTGTATAATTTGCTACCGTTCTGGGCTTGCTGGGGAGTCCCGTCTCCACTTCAAAGGGCTCCGCCCCATGGAATCTGGCAGGATGTCTTTCTGCAGGGGCATACCCCTTGCCCTTCTCCGTACGCACATGTACCAACACGGCGCCTTCCACCCGCTTGGCTTCCCTCAACACCTTTACCAGGCCGTTGATATTGTGTCCGTCCACAGGGCCCAGGTAGGTAACACCCATATCCTCAAAGAACATACCGGGAATCACCATCTGTTTGAGCACATTTTTCACCCGTCTGACACCATCAATGACATCATCACCCACCTTACTGCCAAGGAGGGCATTATAAATTCCCTTTTTCAATCCCTGATAGCTGTTGGCGGTACGGATCTTGTTTAAATACTTGGATACGCCACCCACATTTTCTGAGATAGACATATTATTGTCATTCAGTATAATGATGAAATTCTTGGTCAGTTTAGAGGCATTGTTCAATGCTTCATAGGCCATACCTCCGGTGAGAGAACCATCTCCGATAACAGACACTATGGTTTCCTCTCCCCCTATAATATCTCTGGCTTTGACCAATCCCAGTCCTGCAGAGATTGAGGTAGAGCTGTGTCCTGTGTTAAACGCATCGCAGTCACTTTCCTTCTGTTTCGGGAACCCGCTCATCCCGTGATACTGGCGCAAGGAATCAAATCCCTCTTTTCTACCTGTCAACAGTTTATGGGTATAGGACTGATGCCCCACATCCCAGATGATTTTGTCCTTGGGCAAATCCAGTACCAGATGCAACGCCATGGTCAACTCCACAGCACCCAAATTAGACCCCAAATGTCCTCCGGTCTGACTGATTTTCTCAATCAAAAAATGGCGGATTTCTGTGGCCAATTCGTTTAAGGCTTTCTTGTCTATATTCTTGATATCATTGGCTTTTTCTATGGTCTCTAAATACATACCGGAACCATACCTTTCTCTACACAGTTATTTGGTCCTGTGTATTAGTGTGTCAATCAATTGTACCAAAAATGTATTTTCTCCTGATGTTCCTAACAATCGAATGGCTTCCTTAGAAAGCCCTTCCACGTCTGCTTGGGCCATCTCCAAACTCTTTAATGTCACATAGGTCTGCTTGTGATTCTGAGCGTCACTTCCCACCGGTTTACCCAGTTCCTCACTGTCACCGATTACATCCAATATGTCATCCTGAATCTGGAAAGCCAGTCCGATATTATAGGCACATTTTTCTATGTTCCCTATGCTTTCTTCCGACGCACCGGCTAAGATAGCGCCAATCATCATAGCTGCCTGTATCAGGGCCGCTGTTTTATGGGCATGGATAAAAATCAACTGGTCTTCGGTAATGGGCTCTGTTTGACTCTCTGCCAAAATGTCTGCAGTCTGTCCCCCAATCATTCCGTAAATACCGGATTTCTTTGCCAGTACGGAAAGTGCATCAGATACCCTTTTTACCTGCAATAAAGTTTCCTCTGCCGTCAACTGTCCTTCCCTACTGGTCTTACAGCACACATCCAAAGCTGATGCTGCAATCTCAAAAGCATAGTTGAGAAGTCCATCTCCGGCAAGGATGCCAAACTCCTCTCCAAATACCGCCCAAGTGGTCTTCTTGCCTCTGCGGTACTCATCGTTGTCCATAGCAGGCAAATCGTCATGCACCAACGAATAGGTGTGAATCATCTCGATGGCTACCATAAACGGCTCCACACAGGCTGTATTCTTTCCTCCGAACAAATGATAGGTCTCCAGCATCAGAATGGGGCGCAACCGCTTTCCGCCGGCATTAACGCTGTAATTCATAGCTTCTATGACTTGCTTTTGAAACCCTCTTTCCTCCGGCAAAAACAACCGTAAGATTTCTTCTGTGAACTTTACCTTCTCTGTTAACTCTTGATTAAATCCCTGTTGATCAAAGCATTCCATCGCCATGCTGGAATTCCTCCAATTGTCCGCTCTCAGAAAGTTTCAGCACTTGTTTTTCCACGCGGTCAATCTGGTCATTGCACTCTTTCAAAAGTGCCATGCCCTGACTATACGCCGCAAATGCTTCCTCCAAAGAGATATTCTCATTTTCCAAATGTCCAATAATGCCCTCTAACTTCTGAAAATTTTCTTCCAGACCGGGTGTCTTTTTTTCTTCACTCATACAATTTCCTCATGTAGGGATTGTCACCCCCACTTTTCTTATCGCTTCCTACGCCCGTTTGTCGATTTACTCCAGCTGATTTCTATCAGTTGACAGCACCTGTGTCCTTGCCGTGCCATCCTTCATGTGTATGGAAAGAACCTGTCCCTCCTGTAGCCGGCTGACACTTCGCACATTTTCTCCCTCTTCATTCGTCACATAGGAAAAACCACTGTTTAGTTTCTCCAAGGGCGATAGGCCCTTCATACGCTCCACATAAATTGCCATTTTATGGCGTTTCCCCTGTAAAATATTCCGCATCCGTTCCTGCAGACGTTCATCCATGGAAAGTGCAAACATTTTCTGCTCACGAATGCGCGCACCGGGACTTACCAATTGCAGGCGCAACTTTTGCCTCGTCAGCGCTTGTCTGTTGTTACGAATGTGACGCTCCATGCCCTGCTGCAAACGCTGGGAATATAGAGTCAGTCCACCAAGAATATCTCTCACATCTGTCACCGCCAGTTCTGCTGCCGCAGATGGAGTGGGTGCTCTCATATCCGATACATAATCGATGATGGTGGTGTCCGTCTCATGTCCCACCGCAGAAATGATGGGCACAGAGCAATCAAATACTGCCTGGGCCACAGCCCTCTCATTAAAGGCCCATAAATCCTCGATGGAACCACCGCCTCGTCCCACAATCATCACATCCACGCCAACGGCTTCCAGCGCGCGGATACCTTTCACGATACTTTCACAGGCAGCATCCCCCTGCACAATGGCAGGATACAGAATAATCTGCACATAGGGATTTCTCCGGCTTGCCACTTGTATGATATCCCGCACTGCAGCACCTGTGGAGGCTGTCACCACGCCCAAGGTTTTGATGTATTTGGGAATGGGTCTTTTATACGCAGGACTAAACATACCCAAGTCGGCCAGTTCCCGCTTCAGCTTTTCAAACTTTTCATACAAAAGTCCACTGCCGTCCAGCATGACTTCCTTTGCATAAAGCTGGTATTTGCCGTCTCTTTCATAGACGTCCACGGTACCGCCCACAATTACCTGTTGTCCCTCTGTTATACGAAAAGAGAGACCTGCACGGCTGCCGGCAAACATAACGCAGCTGATGGTCCCCTTTACATCTTTCAAAGTGAAGTATATATGTCCCGAGGCGTGATATTTACAATTGCTGACCTCACCCTTCACGTAGAGGTGTTGCAACAAATAATCCTGCGTAAACATATTCTTGATATATGAATTTAGTTGTCCTACAGAATATATATTTTTAATCTCACTCACCCAGTTTCGAAATCTTTCCTAAAATCGCATTTACAAAACCACCGGAATTTTCCTGTCCGTACTTTTTCGCAAGTTCCACTGCTTCATTGATTGCAACCGCAGCAGGAATCTCCTCGTCATAGCGCATCTCATAAACTGCCAAACGAAGAATGGTAAGTTCCACCTTACCCATACGGGTGGTATCCCACTTTTCCGTGTTCTCATCGATTAATTGATCTATCTTGGGAATTTGCTCCCGAATGCTCTTACATCTATTCTCAATATAATCCGCATTTTCTACACTGGGAATATCCTCATTCCCTTCCAGAAACAGCCTCATCTGTCTGGGCATGTCCTCCGTCGTATGAAATTCCACCTGAAAGAGAAGGCGAAAAACTTGCTCTCTTTGTTCTCTTCGTCCCATAAGTGTTTATCCTTTTATCCGTTGATTTATAGATTGCATCAAAACAAATCTCTGTCCGCCTACAGATTATGCACTGCCACGATACGCACATTCACATCGGTGCATTCCAATCCTGTCATATTCTCCACCGTGGCCTTTACCTTTTTCTGTACCTTGTGGCAGGTAGCGGGAATATTCAAACCATAAGCAACCGTGATGGCAATATGGATTTGCACCTTACCCTCTGCCATATCCACCTTGACGCCCTTGGTCAGCTTGTTTACGCCCACTTTACTCATCAATTCGTTGGTGATATTTCCTGCAGGTACTTCCACGCCCTGTATCTCAGAAGCTGCCAGAGAGGCAATCATTGCAACAACATCATCTGCAATCTGTACAGAACCATTTTCTTCATCATTTTTTAACATCAAAGACTTTCTCAAAATCTCTTTTTCCATCTGACAATCCTCCTGTATACTTTCCTGCATAATATGCATAAATATTATATCACATGAAAACCCGTTTTGTCATCCCAAAAGTCGTACAATATCATGATTTTCAACCAGTTTTTCGACTAATTTCTGCTAAACTCTGTGAGCACTAATCCTTTGTTTCTATCCAAGGTCATGCCAATGCTCCAAGAATTCACAAACAAAAGCAGAGGATTCCCCTTCATATCCTTCACTTTCTTCATATCTGAGGTGCCTGTCAACTTCTCGATATCCACCTCTTCCTTATTTTCGATCCAGCGGATATGCTCATAGGGCAGATTCTCTAATCGAATCTCCACATTGTATTCATTTTCCAGTCGATACTTCAACACATCAAACTGCAATACGCCTACCACACCTACGATGATTTCTTCGAGACCGGTATTGAACTCCTGGAAAATCTGAATGGCGCCCTCCTGGGCAATCTGCTCAATTCCCTTGACGAACTGTTTTCTCTTCATGGTATCTATTTGTCGCACTCTGGCAAAATGCTCCGGTGCAAAGGTAGGAATTCCCTCATACATAAACTTTTCTTTGGGCATACAGATGGTGTCGCCGATGGAGAAAATACCGGGGTCAAACACACCAATAATATCCCCCGCATAGGCCTCCGTAAGAATCTTTCTCTCGTCCGCCATAATCTGCTGAGGCTGGGACAGACGCATCACTTTATTGCCCTGGACATGGCGCACTTCCATATTGGCGTCAAATTTGCCGGAACAGATACGCATAAATGCAATACGGTCTCTGTGGGCCTTGTTCATATTTGCCTGAATCTTAAATACAAAGGCACTGAACTCATTCTCTGCAGGAGCAATCAAACCGATATCCGCTTTACGAGGCAAAGGTGTGGTGGTCATTTTCAGGAAATGCTTCAGAAAGATTTCCACACCAAAATTGGTAAGCGCAGAACCAAAACAAACCGGTGTCAAATCTCCGGCCTGCACTGCTTCCAGATCAAATTCCGCACTGGCTCCGTCCAAAAGTTCTACTTCCTCTAACAGCTTGTCCGCCGCAGAGTCGCCAATCAAAGCACGCAGTGTACCCTCATCCTCCACAGAAACCTCTGTGGCAGTACCTTCCTTGGTACCCTTTTCTGTATCCGAATACGAAATCACCGTCTTGGTCTCTCTGTCATATACACCCTTAAATTCTTTACCGGAACCAATGGGCCAGTTCAAAGGTCAGGTGGCAATCCCCAGTTCCTTCTCAATCTCATCCAACAAATCAAAGGTGTCATTGGCATCCCGGTCCAGCTTGTTGATAAAGGTGAAGATGGGGATTTTTCTCATGACGCAAACCTTGAATAATTTTCTGGTCTGAGCCTCCACACCCTTGGATGCGTCAATTACCATCACCGCTGAGTCTGCCGCCATCAGGGTACGATAGGTATCCTCAGAGAAATCCTGATGTCCCGGAGTATCCAGAATATTGATGCAGTATCCGTCATATTCAAACTGCAACACAGAACTGGTAACGGAAATACCTCTCTCCTTCTCGATGCCCATCCAGTCAGACACCGCATGTCTTGCCGTTGCCTTTCCCTTGACACTTCCCGCCAGATTGATGGCTCCTCCATAGAGCAGAAATTTTTCTGTCAATGTGGTTTTACCTGCATCCGGATGGGAAATTATGGCAAAGGTACGACGGCGGTTTATTTCTTCTGTATAGTTATTCATCTTCGCGAAAGCCTCCAAAATTCATAGTCATCGCCCTGCCTTCAAACGCCGGACGAATACCGAAATATTGTAACACAGTTGACCCTATGTCTGCAAAGGTTTTTCTTGTTCCGTAATCGGTCGCCTGCAAAGCCTTTCCATACATCAAAAAGGGCACATATTCTCTGGTGTGATCTGTGCTGGCAAGATACCCCGGGTCGCATCCATGATCTGCAGTAATCATCAGGATATCCTCCGCTCCCAGTTTTTCCATCATCTTGGGCAACGCCTTGTCGAAATCACTGATTGCCTTTGCATATCCGGGAATATCTCTGCGGTGTCCATAGACAGAATCAAACTCCACCAGATTCACGAAGGCAAGCCCTTCGAAGTCACGTTCCAATAATTGCAAAGTCACCTCTATCCCTTCTGCATTGCTTTTGGTGGGAATGCTTTCCGTCAATCCTTTTCCTGCGAAAATATCGGATATTTTGCCCACGCCAATCACTGCTTTTCCGGTGCCCTTCAACTGATCCAGCATGGTATCCGCAGGGGGCATAATAGAATAGTCATGACGGTTTCCGGTGCGCTTAAAATTGGCCGCACAATCTCCTATAAAAGGTCTGGCAATGACACGCCCCACGCCGAATTCACCCTGTAACAATTCTCTGGCCATACGGCAATATCGATAAAGCTCCTCCAGGGGCACCTTTTCTTCATGGGCCGCGATTTGAAACACGCTGTCCGCAGAGGTATATACAATCAAATCGCCGGTTTTCAGATGCTCTTCTCCATAGTCACGAATCACTTCCGTGCCGGAATAGGGCTTATTGCAAAGCACACCTCTACCGGTCAACCGGGAAAACTCACCAATGATTTCTTCCGGAAACCCATCCGGATAGGTGGGCAAAGGATGCTCTGAGCAAATGCCTGCAATCTCCCAGTGCCCAACGGTAGTATCTTTCCCTCTGGAGCGTTCCTGCAATCTGGCTGTGGAGGCAATCGGTAATGATAGCTGTTTTTTGTCCAGCCCCAATGCCTCCGCCACACCTTCTATCGCATACAATCCTAATTTTTCCAGATTTGGAATATTCCATTCTTCCGCACCAAACATGGAACGTAACGTATTGACCCCCACATCCCCATATTGGGCAGAATCCTTCATGGCACCTATTCCAAAACTATCCAACACAATCAAAAATACTCTTTTCATCTTAAGCCCATCCTATTCTTGGAAAAGTATACCACATTTGAGGGTTGGGTACAACAGTACGAAGCATTGCTTTTGTGTTTAAGGTACTACTGTGCTGATAATCACATTCTGTGCATCTGTTTCCGTTTTGCGCACCACAATATCCTCAATTTGTGCCCGCATAATATCATCCAATGTGGGTTCATTGACAACCACATCCACAGAATCCCCATTGATGCTGACTACTATATCAGAATACCCCTTCGCCTCCAGCAAAATCTCAGCTGCCGCTTCCTTTTCCGCAATCTCCGTCATTTCCACCATGGCATCGACTGCATCCTGCTTCTGGGCATCGGTGAGTCCATCGCTGTTGATGATCTCCAACAAGGTTTCCTTATTTCTGGCTCTGGTCTGCTCTTTTAACAGTTTTGCTTCCGAGAGCACTGCCTGGGCGCTTGCCGCAGTAAAGACTGCTTCTCCGGGAATCTCGCCCACTTCAGGCGTCTTTTCCGCCAATTGAGTAAAATCCCCAGTCTGGGTGGCATCTGCTGTCTGTGTGGCATCCGCCAATGTACTATCTGTCGCCGTGGTATCTGCTGCCAAATCCATGCCCACATCCAGATAATCATCCACAATAAAATTCACATCCGTATCCAAACTGTCAATCTGTTCTAATTTTCCCAGCAAATCCTCATCTGAAATGTCCATCAGTTCTTCGGCCGTATAGTTTTCCGTAACAACATCATCTGAATTCACTTCTTTGGTTCCCATCCCGTCTTCCAGATTGGGTCCTGCAAACTGCAGATATCCCGCAATTGCTATCATGATAGCCAATGCACTTATCATAAGCTGATTCTTTTTAATTAAAGTTTTCACATTGCATCCTCTCTTTGCATTTTACTATTTTATTGTATGAGCTTAGGGAACCCATTATTCCATTTTTACCACCTTCACCTTATGGGCCTCCAAACCAAATAAAGCCTGCACAATTTCCACAATGGTACGGTTCACATTACCACTGCCGGCACCCTTGGCCACCACAAGCACTCCTTCCACCTGTGGTACTATGGTTTTTACAATTAGGGGAGATTTTGTACTCCCTTCACTGGCGTACACCGTGCTCTCTTGGGTGGTATGCTCACTGGCGGTACGCTTGCCTCCCTCTGCATCCGTTTCATTGGTGGTATTTCTCTGCGCCGATTGCTCCTTTTCCACCACAAGTTCCGCCGATGATTGCAAAGAAATCATCACCTCCACCGGTCCCACACCGGTGATCTGGGAAAGACGTTCCGATAGCCTTTTTTCCAATGATTCCACATAACTCCCCAAATCCGTCCCCAAATTTCCGCCGGCACCCGCGGCATAGTGCCGTCCCCCAAGGTCGCTTGTAGTCCCGGCAGGTATATTTTCTCCCCCCTGAGTTATGCCGTTTCGTCCCTCTACCGGATCCCGGGTCCCCTGCTCATTCCCGGATAGTCCAAGCAATCCTCCCTTCGTCGGAGAAGCAATTATGAACAACAGCACTCCACAGAGAATCATCATAATGAGCCTTCGCTTTTCTTTTGGCGTGCTGTTTCCATCTCCTTGCAATAACTCCTTCCAACCTTTCCCCATATATCCTCCCTACTCTATAGCTATCCTTTTCACCGGCTCAATCTGAACCCTGTCCACAAATCCTTTCTCCTGCTTCTCTTCTCCTGCCACTTCCTCCACTGCCCCTTGGATTTCTTCCCAAGTCAGTGCAAACTCCTTTTTTTCTTGTGTAAATTGCCCCTTCAGTGGAAGCAAAAGTTGTAATAAAACCATCATACTAATCAACAATTTCATATATTTTTCATCGGCTTCCTTGGGGCGGAAATGTACTATCATTTTGGCGCAAATAACAAATATTCCCAGGTTTCTTATGGTATCCAAAAATCCATCCAGCATCTCTTCCTCCTAAACCATCCGCCCGCTAAGGGCTGTAGTGATGGCGATTGCAATCAAAAACAACAGCATGGCTGTGGCTGTGGTGCGCAGTAAAAGCATCCCCGCCTCCCCCACACGGTCAGTACATCCGGTGAGTCTTTTGTCAGTCACCACCCCCATGAGGGCCGCCGCACATTTCAAAACTCCCGCCACCAATCCAATCTTTATCAAAGGTACCGCACATAAAAACAACAACAGCAACAATAGCACCACCCCCACCGTATTTCGCAAAAGTACCGCAGACCCAAGCACCAATTCCACCGCGCCTCCTGCCGCATTTCCGATCCCCGGTATAACAGTCACCAATTTATGCATAGCAGTCATTTTGGCATAATCCAACAAAGGGGCAATGAGAGATTGGAACACACTCATTCCGGTCACCACCCAGAGTGCAACCTTCAGGACCGCACCAATGACCTTGCGTAACAAATCCATCAGCATGGTTAGCTTTTCTTCCATCCACACACCATTCAGTATAGACATAAAACAATACCCGGTAATCAGTGGCAATATCCCACCCGCCAGAACATATTCCACAGCATACACCACCATGAGCATCATCTGATAGGACACCGCCGCCGTAATCGTACCACCGCACATCCCAAGTGCCAGCACATAAGCCGGTGCCAACATTTTTACAAACAATTGTATCTGCCCCAAAGTCTGCCCTGCCGTCCCAAGAATCTGATGAAAACTTTTCATCAATACTGATACAAACAATAAGTACATAAAGTAAAAACTCAAATCAGACACATGGCTATGGTCAAATAATTCCACAAAGTGAGATACCACAGAAGACAGAATACCTAATACCAGAAGCCAAATAAAAAGCTCCTTCAGCCCGATTACTTGGGCGCTGACTCCTCCGCTGAACTGCTCCCACAATAAAACCACCGCGCCCCATAAATTCCCCTTCATAATTTCATCCAAAATTTCAGGTAAATTGATGCTCATTTGAGGGAAAAGTTCGGCGATTCCTTCTTCTATTTTATCTAACCCATAGTCCTTCCACACCAGGTTGTAGTCCATCACCACGCCCCCTTCACAGTAGCTGCTGTATCTGTTCAATGGTGGCAAACAGAATGGGGATGCCGGCAAACATTACAGAAACTTTGCCTAAAAGTTCGATTTGCCCTGCCACAGATTGATACCCGGCATCCTTGCAGATGCCGGCACTAAAGTCAGAAATATAGGTAATTCCTATGACCTTTAGAAGGATCCCAAGATATTCCTCTCCGCCGTTCATATACTCCTTCATTTTCGAAAACTGTTGGATTACCACCTCCACCTGACGAAGCAAAAACCCAAAGATAATCAGACTGACTGCAAGTCCCACATAAATGGCGTACTCCGCCTTTACACTTTTAAACTGAAGTGCCAACAGCACTCCGGCAATTCCTAGGAAGGCCATTTTTATCAATTCTGTCATGCTTCTTCCTCCTATCAAAAGGAAAATAATGCTTCTATGGTTTCGAACAGTTCATAAATATATGGCACAATCCATGTGAGCACCAAAATAAGCCCCGCCAGACTAATGATAAAAGAATGCTCCTCTCTTCCACTATGCTTTAGCAACTGACATAAAATTGTAACTAAAATGCCCACCGCCGCTATTTTAAATATCAGTCCAACACCCATACAGCCCCTCTCCCCGTGTTTTTTCATTTCTAAGCCTCTTTACGTCTGTTACCTCATATCCTCTACCACAGTATCAGTACAATCAATAGTCCACTCATAATGCTTAAACCTTTGACCACTTTGCCCTTTTCCTTTTCCTCTTCCAGAAGCTTTTGTCTTTCCTCTTTTAGATGTTCCACACTTCTCCTTAGGGCGCGCACTTGCATATCACCATCCGCAAATCCCGTGGTCTCCGTAAACTCCCAAAACTTTTCTATGTCCCCCTTTCGTAATGGTCGCTCTTCCAACAAATCCTCTGTCTCCTGCCGAAAAATCCCGGCAAAGGATACTCCCCGGTTTTCTTTCATGCGCTCTGATATCCGGTGAAATCTCACAGAAAAGGGCGGATGCAAATGAGCCGCCACACGTTCGCAGCACTGGGGCAGAGATGACCTTTCATAGTGAATCTCTCCAGCCATTAACTCCAGAATATTGCATAATTCCTGCAACGCATTCATTCTGCCACGATATCCGGATACCACCTTTCTTCCCAGCCCACAGCACCCACACACTATCAGGCACGCACCAATAAGTTTTAGCATATGATCACCTAATCTTTTCCATTTTTTCTACCACACACCGACCATTCCTTCTCCCCAACACAATCAATAATCCGAACAGCCCACCCAAGCCCCCTTCCGCAAATGAAAAACGGCCTTCTGCGTCTGCCCTATCCATTCCGTGGGCCGTAGCAATCACACTGCACCCACAGGCAGAAGCCACTTGCAATGCCTTGAACTCTGCCCCACTCCCCAATTCATCAATGGCAATTACTTTTGGGGCCATGGACCGAAGCAGCATCAGCATCCCCAATTCTTTGGGACAACCATCCAACACATCTGTTCTCACGCCAATATCATTCTGTGGAACTCCCATATAGCATCCTGCCAGTTCGGAACGTTCATCCACCACTCCCACGGTCATCCCCTCAGCATATACATTACCGTTGGAGACCTGTCGAATGATATCCCGGAGCAAGGTTGTCTTACCACATCCCGGAGGAGAAATAATCAGAGTATTTCGTAGCATGCCTTGATGATATATGTATGGCATCACTCCATCTGCAACCCCCTTAATCTGATGTGCAATACGTAAATTTAATGCAGCTACATTCTTAATGGTTCGCACAGCAGTCCCCTCCATGACCACCTGCCCCACGATACCCACCCTGTGTCCGCCGGATAACGTCAGATATCCTCTTCGCAACTCTTCCTCGTAAGCATAGGGCGAATATTCACAAATATGTTGTAGCAGTGCTCGCACTTCCTCTGCAGAAGCACATCTTGCCCTACCAACATCACCGGTCCACTCCCCCTGGGGCGTGACGAACCACTCCTCCCCCCGCAAAAGCACCGCCACAGGTTTTTCTGCCCGAATTCTAATCTCCTGTAATTGCTCTTTTGCGCCACACACTCTCTCCCAATATCTTCGGTAATCCCGGGGAAATAATTCTATCAGCCTATTGTCCATAACCTGTCCTCCCCTTTCTCCAATATATGAGCGCACCGGAAGAAAATACCTATAAATATTTGCATAGGAAGAAAACAACAAAAAAAGACCACCCAACCGTTAGTTTTATTACTAACGATGGGAGGTCTCTATCAAACTATAAACTTTATATGCGAGGCGCACAATGCTCTACAGCATAGTAGCTCTCAATTCCTCTCCACTCTTGGCACTCAAATAAGCAGGGGCAATGTCAAACACTGTCTTGCATCCCTTGGCGCCCTCTACGCCCAGGCGATATGCCGCTCTGGCATAGGCCACAATCACAGAGGAAGTAAATTCCGGATTAGAATCCAATTTCAAGCTATATTCAATAATATGATGATTCTCTTTATTCCAGCCTGTTCTACCACTACGGATGACAAATCCGCCATGGGGAATGCCGCTATGGTCCCTAGCCAATTCTTCTGCAGAAATAAAACGTACCGTGGTATCATAATCCGCAAAATAGTTGGGCATGGTCTTAATCTCAGTCTCTATCCTCATCAGATCCGCACCTTCTTTTGCTACCACGAAACACTCTCTTGTATGTTTCTGTCTGGTGCTAAGTTCAGGTTCTGCTCCGCTTCGTACAGCTTCTAAGGCCTCCTCCACAGGAATGGTGTACTGTCTTGCATCCACCACCCCCTCAATGCGACGGATGGCATCGGAATGTCCCTGACTGACACCCTTTCCCCAGAAGGTATAATCTGCTCCTTCCGGCAATACTGCGGATGCATACAGACGATTCAATGAAAACATACCCGGATCCCAGCCGGTGGAAATCACTGCCACCTTGCCATTTCCCTTTGCTGCCTTGTCCACCCGTTCAAAATGCTCCGGAATCTTAGCATGGGTATCAAAGCTGTCCACTACATGGAAACAGGAAGCAAATTCTGCGGTCTGCTTGGGCAAATCTGTAGCACTTCCTCCACAGAGAATCAATACATCAATCTCGTCTTTTTTTTCGGCCGCTTCTTCTGCACGATATACCGGCACCCCTTCTGTCAAAATCTTAACTGTACCAGGGTCACGGCGGGTAAATACTGCCCTAAGTTCCATATCCGGATTCTGCCTGATGGCACATTCAATCCCACGGCCCAGATTTCCATATCCCATAATACCGATACGTATCATATTTTAACCACCTTTGATTTACTAATAATTCTTAGCTGTTCTTCATCACAATCAAATCGATGCAATCGCCCACATGTTCGCAGGCATCTGCGCAGGCCTCCAGACGATCGAAAATCTTGCGCCAGGAAATGATGTCCAATACATCTGTGAACTTAGAATTCAGCAACTGCGTATAATCCACATAGAGAATATCACACTCCTCTTCCACGCGATTCAGGTCCACCACCATCTTCAGAAGCTTGTCCGGTTTCTTGAAATTAGAAAACTCTGCGACCATTTCTGTCATCAGAGTGCAGCACTCTACAATCTTTTTCGCAAATGTGACTGCTTCGGGAAGCATTTCCTTTACATTATACATGAAGAATACCTGCAACACTTCCTCAATCGCATCGGAAACCTCATCAATACTCTGGCTGATCATAGATAAATCTTCTCTGTCCACAGGAGTTACAAAGGCCTTTGCAAGCGCTGCGGTCATCTCATGCTTTTTAATATCTCCACTGTGTTCATATTCATGCATGATTTGAAGCATACCTCTTAAGCCCTCATACTTGTAGTCAGACAGACACTGTGCCAAATATTCAGCTGCCTTACAAGAGTATTCTGTTGCCTGTATTAAGTTTTCAAAATAAAAACGATCCGCTTTAGATGCCATATTTCTTCTCTCCTTCTATGTGAATAGTTTTATTTTTCAAATGATTTAATTTTAGAAAATCCATATAAATAACTTTGTCATTAAGAAACCAATGAATCCACACCCCGGGAAGGTAAGTACCCAAGTTAGACACATTTCCTTCACCACACCTAAGTTGATGGCCTTGATGCTTTTCACTGCGCCAACGCCCATGATTGCTGTTGTTTTTGCATGGGTCGTAGAAACCGGCAAACTAAGCAAAGAACATAACAGCAAGGAAGTGGATGCAGATAAGTCTGCAGAGAATCCCTGATATTTTTCCAGTTTTACCATATCCATGCCCACAGACTTAATAATCTTCTTGCCGCCAATGGCAGTACCTAACGCCATAATCACTGCACACAAGATCATTATCCATGCTTCCGGCTTTAAGTCAGAAGGTATGCTTTGGCCCTGTGACATAAATAAACACAGAATAATAATACCCATGAATTTCTGTCCGTCCTGTGCACCATGCATAAATGCTGAATATGCCGCACCAAAAATCTGCGCATACTTGAAAATCGGTTCTGTCTTACGCCTCTCCACATGATAAAAGGCTTTCGTCACAATTTTACATACCAGCCAGCCCAAGCCGAAGCCCAAGGTGACTGAAATCACAATACCATACAGTACCTTTATCCACTCTGCACCATTGACACCCTGAAAACTTCCGTGCAGTGCGATGGCGCTTCCTGACAGACCCGCAATCAAAGCATGACTCTCACTGGTAGGAATTCCGAAAAAGAAGGCCGCTGTTGCCCAAGTCACAATAGCAAACATGGCTGCACTCAGGGCAATCGTTGCTGTATTCGGATCATTACCAAAGTTTACCATTTTTGTTATTGTCTCTGCCACCTTGGGGCTGAGCAGAGTCATCACATAGACTCCCAAAAAATTAAATACTGCAGCCATTATAATTGCAGCTCTGGCAGACATACATCTGGTTACTACACAGGTCGCAATTGCATTGGGTGCATCCGTCCATCCATTTACCAGGATAACTCCTAAAGTTAGGAATACTGCCACCATCAATAGGGGATTTTGTACCATTTGTCCCCAAAAATAAGACAGTGATAAATCCATATCGTTTACCTCCAAAATTTACTCCGAGTTTAGTATATCATACGAAATTACTGATGTACAAGAAGTTTATCTTGCAATCTCCTCATTTTCTCATTCAAAGTGCCTCATTTTTACCTCATTTCTTGTTCTTGAATTCTTTCTCTTTGTGTACTATAATAATTCTCAATTCGACATTTTTTCAATAGGAGGAACTATGGTTATTGCAGAACTTTTGGTATTAGCCGTGGGCTTAAGTATGGATGCCTTTGCTGTCTCCATATGCAAGGGGCTCTCCGTCACCAAGACCAACTTTAAACAGATGGCCAAATGTGGTCTGTGGTTCGGCGGATTCCAGGCACTGATGCCCTTAATTGGGTTTTATTTAGGAAATCTGTTTGCCGATTACATTAAAGCAGTGGATCACTGGATTGCTTTTTTGCTACTTGCCCTCATTGGTGCCAATATGCTGAAGGATGCTTTTGGCGAAGAATGTGAATGTTGCAACGAAAAGAATGCCGATTTTTCTGTGAAAACTATGTTTACGATGGCAATTGCCACATCCATTGACGCACTGATGGTAGGTGTATCCCTGGCAATGGCAGGGAACGTGAATATTTGGATGGCGGTGGCGTTCATCGGCGTTATCACCTGCATACTCTCCGGCTTCGGGGTAAAAGTGGGTGGCATCTTCGGAAACCGTTTTGGCGGGAAGGCACAAATTGTCGGAGGTGTTCTCCTAATACTGCTTGGCATAAAGATTCTGTTAGAACATCTGGGTATTTTATAAATCCATCAAAAAGTAGGGTTATGGGACAAAATATCAATGCACAAAAAAACCTCATTTCATATGATTGAAATGAGGTTTTATATTATCCTTTATCCAAATCTGCAATTATTTCTTTGCAAACTTCTTCTTGATTGTCAATACAAGGGACAGAACGGAAACTGCGGTCAACACTACGCTCACTGCCAAGTGGATATACCACATACTTCCCATCTGCATCACTTTCTGTGTCAGGAACTGAAGGTCACCAAAAACGCCAACCACCAGGGAGAATAATATCATCCACTCATTCTTAAAGATAAGAATCATAATAACGGAGGTAACACCTAAAGCCAACACCAATGCAGCTTCAGTAATGAAATCATTTACCTTAGGCTTAGCAATGTCAAGAGTCTCTCCGAAATCCTTCGTCAATTCTCTGCAGTTAAAAGGCAACCAAACATACTCTGCAATAGAAGCGGTTGTCTCATATGTAGTCTCAACACCATCTACCTTCTCGGTCTTCTCGTAGCTCCAAAAAGGAACAAACTGCAATGCTATCAGCACAACAACCAATGCAACCGCTGCCAAATTAAAAACTTTAACATGATTCTTCAACATATCTGTACTTCCTCCAACAATTATATATTTATTGTAATAGCAAGTTAGAACACTTCATACATAATACCCCGAGAAACCCTCCACTGTCAATACCTTCGCACAACTTTTTACATTTTAAATGTCTGATATCTACCTCTCCAAATAGATTGTTGCTGTTCACATTGATTTACGCAAACTTGAGGGTGAAACACCCATTATTTTGCGGAAGGTACGCGAAAAATAACTTATCTCCTTAAACCCACAGGCAAAACAAGCATCTGTAACGTTGGCGCCTTTATGTAATTTCTTTGCGGCGTTTTCACATCGTACCATATTAAGGAATGTAACAAATGTAAGGCCTGTCACCTTTTTGAATTCACGCGAAAAATAGTAAACGCTGAATCCTGCCACATCTGCCACTTCCTGCAGAGTTATAGGCTTCATATAATTATTTCTAACATATAAAATCGCTTTTTTAATTTCCTCTGTTGCCGAAACCGATATTTTGTTCGAGTTTCGAGATATATGGTTAGAACACATATATAAAAGAAATTCCAGCACATAGGTTCTGGCTTTAAGGCTTTGAAAATCACATTCTTCCATACAGGCATTAAAAGCTTTACGGTAATATTCGCAAGTCTTACTGTCGCTAATTTTAGAAGAAAATTTAAAATTCTCGATGTCTATGCCGTTTTCTTTGCAAAATGCAACATCAATAATTAAACAATCATAATTAATACCACTTCCATCTCTACAAGAAAAACTGTGTGGCGCATTTGGATTTATGCAAATTATATCATTAGGGCAAAAATCTATCTTTTCTGCATCTGCCAAAACTTCTCCTCTGCCGGTTTTACACATTAAAAATTCAGGATTTTCGTGCCAATGTACTCCTGTATGAATAGTGCCGCCGCACAATTTATCTTCATGATATATAAATGGCAACTCCTGACTCTTATATTTTTTATAAGAATGTCTCTCATAAGTGACATTTTCCAAATCCATCACCCCCCCCTCAAAAAGCAAAATAAGACAAATTTTTGAACAATATATGTTATGGTAGTTGGTTTTAAGTTATTATATAATACAATTACACTAAAAACAATATATTTCTAAGGAGGTGTTTTATGTACCAATTTCCCATCGGTGTTATGATTAATTCATTTCGCCTTCCATTCGACGAAGCACTTGATGCTGCAGTAAATGTAGGTGCACAGGGTTTTCAGATGTATGCCGCTTCGGGAGACTACTCCCCCGAGGCCATGACTGCCGAAAAACGCCGTGAGCTTCTCAAAAAGGTTAAGGATAAAGGTCTTATCTTCTCTGCACTTTGCGGCGACTTGGGTCACGGTTTTGGCAATAAAGAGCTCAACCCCGATTTAATTGAGCGTTCAAAGAGAATTCTTGACCTTGCAAAGGACCTGGAAACAGATATAGTTACGACACATATTGGTGTTGTACCAAACGACAAGAACCACGAGCGTTATAAAATTATGTCTGAAGCCTGCTTTGAACTCAGCCGCTACGCTGACAGTATTGGCTCACATTTTGCCATCGAAACAGGCCCCGAAACCAGTGCTGTTTTAAAAGAGTTTTTAGACCAATTAGACTCAACGGGAGTTGCTGTAAACCTTGACCCCGCCAACCTTGTAATGGTTACAGGTGATGACCCCGTAGGTGCTGTTCATAACCTTAAAGATTATATAGTTCACACCCACGCCAAGGACGGTATCATGCTCGAGCGCGGCAACCCTGAATGGATTTACGGTATTATTCAGAAACCCGAAGATGTGAAGAACGTACGATTCTTTAAAGAAGTACCGCTTGGTACCGGTTCGGTTGACTTCCCTGCTTACTTAAAGGCACTGGAAGAAATTGGCTACAAGGGTTACCTTACCATCGAACGCGAGGTGGGTGCTGAACCTGCAAAGGACATTGCGTTAGCAGTAGAATTTCTTAATAACATTATAAAGGAGAACTAATTATGGCTAAATTAAAAGTAGGTGTAATCGGTGTAGGTGCTATTTCAGGAGCCCATATCGGTGCTTACATGAAAAATCCTGATGTTGAGCTTTGCGCTTTTTGTGATATTAATGAAGAGCGTCTGAAAGCCAAGGGCGAGAAGTATGGTGTTACACATCTTTACACAGATGTTGAAGAGATGCTAAAGAATGAAAAGTTAGACGCTGTAAGCGTTTGCACCTGGAACTGCGCTCATGCAAAATGTTCTATTGCCGCTTTGAATGCAGGTGTCAACGTTCTTTGCGAAAAGCCTATGGCTATGAATGCCAAGGAAGCGGAAGAAATGAAAGCTGCCGCCGAGAGAAGCGGTAAACTTTTAATGATTGGATTCGTTCGTCGTTACGGTAATGATATGGATGTTCTCCAGGATTTCATCAAGGAAGATTTCTTCGGTGATATGTATTATGCAAAAGCAAACTATATTCGCCGCAACGGCAACCCGGGTGGTTGGTTCTGTGACAAATCACGCTCAGGCGGCGGACCCTTAATTGACCTGGGAGTTCATGTCATCGACTTTGTACGCTATGCTTTAGGTAATCCTAAACCCGTATCTGTATATGCCGCTACATTTGAAAAGTTAGGCGACCGCCGCAATTTAAAAACTCCAAAGGGGTATGTTTGTGCCGACCACAAGCCCGATGAGATTTGCGACGTTGAGGATCTTGCAACCGCTCTTATCCGTTTTGATAATGGTGCTGTGCTTAATGTTGAAACAAGTTTCAGCCTTAACGTTTCCGAAGACCGTGGTATAATTGAGTTTTACGGCGAAAAGGGCGGTGCTAAAATCGACCCCGAACTAAAACTCTACACCGAAATGAACGGATATATGACCGATATTTCATTAAAAGCGCAAACGGCTCTTAGCTTTGATGGCCTTTTCGCTAAAGAAATCAACCACTATGTTGAATGTGTACTGGGCACTTCCGAATGCCGTTCCCCTGCGGAAGACGGAATAGAGCTTATGCGCATTCTTGATGCCGCTTACGAATCTGCAAAGCAGGGTCACGAAGTGGTTATTGGTTAAGAGCGCTACCCTTTAAATCTTTTAAGAAAACATATTAAATAAAACATCCGCCCTTCAACAGGGCGGATATTTTTTGCTGTTAAATATTTATTTTTTCGTAATATAGGACTTACTCGTCTCCCGTTGCCTTACCTACCAAAAGGTTGGTCACGATACCAAGAATCAATGCACATGCGATGGAAGTCAAGGTAACCTTACCAAAGGAAACACTCAAACCACCGATACCGGTAATCAGGATAGTGGAAACCACGAACAGGTTCTTGCTCTGTCCCAAATCCACCTTCTGTACCATCTTCAAACCGCTGACAGCAATGAAACCGTACAATGCAGTACATACACCACCCATAACACAGTTAGGAATGGATGCCAGGAAGGTTACGAAAGGACCAAAGAAAGAAATTACCATACACATAATGGCAGCTGTAGTAATGGTAACAACAGACGCATTGCGGGTAATCGCCACACAACCAACGGACTCGCCGTAAGTGGTATTAGGACATCCACCGAAGAAAGCACCCGCCATGGAACCAACACCATCACCAAGCAAGGTACGATGCAAACCGGGCTCTTCCAACAAATCCTGACCGATGATACTGGACAAGTTCTTATGGTCAGCGATATGCTCAGCAAATACTACCATAGCAACAGGCACATATGCCACAGCTACAGTAGCGATGAATGCAGGATCGATATCCTTCACGCCTGCAGCCAACTGCATGAATGTAAACGCAGGCACCTTAAACGCACTCATATTTGCAAATACAGAGAAATCAATAACCTGCAAAGCTGCATTCTCAGTAGCAATACCGATCACGGTAAAGATGGTAGCTACAACATAGCCAACCAGGATACCCAAAACGAAGGGAATCAATTTCATCATCTTCTTGCCGTATACGGAGAACAAAATAACTGCAAACAATGTAACCAGACCGCAAATCAATGCCACATAGGGGCTACATCCAGCCACTCTACCGGTACTCAAATCTCCCACTGCATTGCCTGCCAGGGAAAGTCCGATAATTGCTACGGTAGGTCCGATAACCACAGGAGGCATCAATTTATTAATCCACTGTACGCCAACCAACTTAACAACAATTGCGATAACCACATAAACAAGACCTGCCAATGCAGCACCCACAATCAAGCCTACATAACCTGCAGACACGGAAGCCGCGCCGCCAAACGCTGCGCTCATGGAACCCAAGAACGCGAAGGATGAACCCAAGTAAACAGGGCTCTTAAAACGGGTAAACAACTGATAAACAATCGTACCCACGCCGGCACCAAACAGTGCAGCGGACTGATCCATACCATTGCCGATGATTGCGGGAACGGCGATGGTTGCTGCCAAAATCGCCAACACCTGCTGCAATGCAAAAATCAGCAACTGAGGAAATTTTGGTTTGTCATTGATGTCATAAACCAAATTCATAGAACACCTCCATAATGTGTATTTTAGTAAATTATAGCACCCGCTTGTCGTAAAAGCAAGAAATATATCTATATCTTGTGTCGAAATATAAAAATAACCCCCACCAATAGTGATGGGGGTTATAAATCAACAATTATTTACCGGCAATTGCAGCCTGTGCAGCAGCCAATCTTGCGATAGGCACACGGAAAGGTGAACAGGACACATAGTCCAAACCAATCTTGTGGCAGAACTCTACGGAAGTAGGATCTCCACCGTGCTCTCCACAGATACCTACATGAAGTTTATCGTTTACGGGCTTACCAAGCTTAATGGACATTTCCATCAACTTACCAACACCGGTCTGATCCAACTTAGCGAAGGGATCGTTCTCGAAAATCTTGTTGTCATAGTAAGCATCCAGGAACTTACCTGCGTCGTCACGGGAGAAACCGTAAGTCATCTGAGTCAAGTCGTTGGTACCGAAGCAGAAGAAATCAGCTTCCTTAGCGATCTCATCAGCGGTCAGACATGCTCTGGGGATCTCCATCATGGTACCTACTTCGTACTCAAGCTCTACGCCTGCTGCTGCGATTTCAGCGTC
>CAJGCP010000013.1 GCA_904501885.1 uncultured Acetatifactor sp.
AATACGCTGTACCACACCGCTCCGTATCAGGATTTCACCCAAATCGATCAGGGTATCCGCGCAGCCGTGTGGACCAACTACGAGGATGAGAGCAGCCGCGGGTATTTCAGCGAGACCGACAAAGCTGACCGCATCCTGGTGGTCAAAAGTAATCTCGGTTTTTATAATCTGATTCTGACCATTCGGGAGACACCGGGGGCAGACTTTATCTCCGTGGGGCCATTCCGGGATGAGGAACTGACCCCGGAATATTTCGCCAGCATCCTCAAGGAAGCGAAGATTCCTCCGGCCACGATACAACGCATTCGAAATATCTACGAAAATATGCCCTTCGCCCACTTGGATGCCGTGTTGGGTGTGACCAGACAGGTACTGACAGTGTGGTATGAAGATTTTGCAACACTGGTTCCGCAATTGCTCCAATACGCCGAGCAAAAACGGGCCGTTGCACTGGATTATGACATTTTGGACAAAAAAAATGCCGAGGATTCCCGGCAATATCAGACACAACTATTTTCTTTTTTAAATCATATCAAGCAGGGGGATGCAGAACAGGCCAAGGCAACCCTTCGCGCCTTTTGGCACACGGCACATTTCGATAGGGCCAAAAATACCAAGGACTATCGTGCCCATCTCATGCGACTGAATGAATACTGTCATCTGGCACTATTGGAGACCGACATTCACCCCTCCCATATTCTGAAACAAGCAGACTCTCTGCGCATGAAATTAGACACCACCACATCTTTTGCCAAATTAGAGCAGATGTCCGCAGAAATCTGCCGCAAATACTGTCTCTTGGTAAAGAACTATGCCAACCCCGGCTATTCTAAACTCACTAGGGATATCATTGCCCACATACGTTCCTCCAAGGAGGAACCACTTTCTCTGGCATATTTTGCCGACTACTTTGACAAAAATGCGTCTCTCCTGTCGCATACCTTCAAGAAGGAGACAGGGATGACTCTGACCGATTACATTCGTCGCGTCCGCATGGAAGAAGCCCTGCGTCTGTTACACACCACGGATTTGTCCATCTCCGAGATTGCAGTGGCTGTGGGCTACACGGACTTTTCCTATTTTTCCAAGATATTCAGCCATTTTCACGGTCAAAGCCCCAGTGCCTATCGCCGGGGTGCCGAAAGTACATGATAAGACGCATCCTAAAGCCTGATGGTGCCAACGACAAAGAAATCTACAGGTATTCCTTTTCCCAATCCTCCATATGCGCGATGGCCGTATCACTGATGGCCTCTCCATGTCCGCTCAAAGCTGCAAAAGGAGCAAACTGTGCTGCCCTGTCGTGGGCCGACATGCCCTTTCTGGTTTTGGACCGATGGTGGGGTACATACAGAATGTCGTCATAACGGTGTTCGTCTCTATAATACTCACTCATGCCTTATGCCCTCCGATCTGTCCATTTCTTTGGATGGTGGTTCCACCCTCCTCTAAATTCATTCCCTTCAACAGCGCATTCTTTCCGTATTTTTTCTGGATGTCGATAATGGCATGCTGGATTTTCTTTTCTTTTTCCAACTCTTCCTGCTCCTGTTTTCGTTCCCGTTCCAAGACCGCATAGTCGGTAAACAGGTCTAACTGCTCAAACGCAGGGGGCTGTTTCCTCTTATCTTCCGTCACCACTCTGGATGCCACCACATTGATGCGACGAATCAAAAGGTTAGGGTCCACGATACGGTCATATAGTTCCAACACACCTTCCATAATGATCTTGGTAGAGGATGTCTGACAAGGCAGATTCGCCGTGCCATGGGCATGCTTGGGCACCTGGCGCCCATAAAAATCTGTTGTAACCTCACCCGTATATGCTTTGCGTCTTTCAGGATCGGTCAAATTCTCAATATCGTATCCTATGGTCAGCACCATCTGGTCCGTCACCAATTCTTTATCCACCAGATCAAGCACCAGCAAATCTGTCATTTCCTTTACAATCAGGCGTGCCTTGTCAAAGGTATAGGCACAGTGCAATACCTGTCCGGAACCCAGACTGTTTCTCTCCGGCTTGAAATCTTTAATGTCCGCTATGGTGGTGGGCTCCCAGCCCCAAGCATGATCAATCAGAAGCTCTGCATTGATGCCAAACAG
Source organism: uncultured Acetatifactor sp. (assembly GCA_904501885.1). Taxonomy (GTDB): domain Bacteria; phylum Bacillota; class Clostridia; order Lachnospirales; family Lachnospiraceae; genus Acetatifactor. Next base: position 2,104 of record CAJGCP010000013.1, read on the forward strand.
GCGGTAGAGCAAGTCTTCATTATAGAAATCCCCCGGCTCACCCAGAGAACATCTGGCCACATCTCCCATGGTATGTAACCCGTTTTGCTCTAGTTTTCTGGCATAGCCTTTTCCGATTCTCCAAAAGTCAGTCATCGGCACATGATTCCATAACGCCTTGCGGTAGGTCAATTCATCCAGTTGTGCTATACGTACTCCGTCCTTGTCCGGCTGTTGCCGTTTGGACATAATATCCAAGGCAATTTTCGCCAGATACATATTGGTACCGATGCCGGCGGTGGCGGTGATGCCCGTGGTGGCCAACACATCTCGGATGATGGTCAGGGTCAATTCCCGGGCGGTCATTTTATAGGTGTCCAGATACGCCGTTACATCCATAAACACCTCGTCGATGGAATAAACATGCATATCCTCCGGCGCAATGTATTTCAAATACACATTATAAATGTCGGTACTGTACTTCATGTAATAAGCCATGCGGGGCGCAGCGGCGATATAAGAAAGTTCTAACTCCGGAGACGCTGCCAACTCCACGGCATTATAGGAAGCGCCGGTAAACTGTCTGCCGGGCGCGTGCCGCTTCCTCTCAATGTTCACTTCCTTTACCTTCTGCACCAGTTCGAACAGACGTGGACGTCCGCCCACACCCACTGCCTTCAGGGAGGGCGTAACCGCCAGACATATGGTCTTCTCGGTGCGGGCTGCGTCTGCCACCACCAAATTGGTGGTCAAAGGATCCAAGCCTCTCTCCACGCATTCCACGGAGGCAAAAAATGACTTCAGGTCGATTACAATATAGGTTCTGTCAGACATCTCTTCCTCCTTTCCCGTGTTCTACTTCATTAAAAACATTCCCTTTATTTTCCAAAATGATTGGCAAAACAATTTTATTTTACTTCTTGATTTCGAACATTTGTTCGTGTATAATCAGTGTATCAGAAAGGAGGTCACTTGTCCAGCACATTGTACGTTAGATGATTTTGAATCCATGGTGTGCCGGATTTTCTTCACGTATGGGACAGATTATTTCCAACAATTCTCACGATTATTTTCCATATACCATTATCCCCGTCATTGCCTCCTTTGACAAAGAAGGCCACATTAAACCACTCTATGTAGGCATACACAGAGAGCGGTATAAAGTGGTCTCTTACTGGATACGACGTAGTTTCGTCAATCAAATCGAATTCAGTTGCAAATTACAAATCAATGATTGTCTGCATCCCCTAATCATCACATATTATATGAAGGAATGCCTATGGACCATCAATTCTTCTGATACACGGCTAATTTGTGATGCAGACATTTGATGGTGATATCCGTACAGCCCTCTTCCCGTTCTCCGTCCAGACTCCAATGGAGGTCAGCCGGTGCCGTAATGCGAACCTCTTCCGTTTTCAAAAAGGTCATCATATCACAGTCATAGGTTTGCTTCTGAATGGCTTTGGCACAATCCGTCAAATCCTTCAGGCTTTTGGGCTCACGGAACAAAATGACTTCTAATTTTCCGTCATGCAGGTCCACTCTGTCCGGGGATAAATTCAGCACGCCTCCCACACTGGTGGAATTGCTGATGGCTCCAAATAGGAAGTCATCCTCTATCACCTGCCCATCCGGGAACTCGAACCGCAGATGGTGAGATTTAAACTGTGTCAGTTCCTGTAGCCCCTCCAGCACGTATGCCGTGTGGCCCAGAGCATTTTTTAAATCCTGCGGGGTGGTATAGCTGGTCTTGGTAAACACGCCAAAGGAAGCCACATAGGAGAAATACCGCTCATTGAACAATCCCACATCTAAGAGGGTAGGGGTTCCTTCTACGATATCCCTGGTTGCCTGCATCACCTTAGTGGAAATATTCATACTGGTAGCGAAATCGTTGGTGGAGCCTGCCGGGATGTAACCGATGGGCACTTCCGTTCCACTTTTTAAGATGCCGGACATGGTCTCATTAAAGGTTCCATCTCCGCCGCAACATACCACCAGATCCACCTTAGGTGCGTAGTGCTTCGCTGCATCCTCGCCATCTCCTGCCTTGCCTGTAATGTAGGTGATCACCTCACACTTAGCGCGGTTAAATATATTCACAATATTCAGTAAATGCCTGTTGGCTTTTTTCTGCCCTGCACAGGGATTTACAACCAACAAAACTTTTTTTCTTGCCATGTTGCACCTCTTGTATCAGAATTGCCTGTCTACAAATATTATATTCCTGCACAATATGGGTGTCAAATAAACAAATCATAAACGATTATGCTTTTACAGCAAAAAAGACAAGTTTCCGTGGAAACCTGTCTTTTATCTTATCCAATATTCTCTTGTGTATATCTTGCCAGGAAATGCTTCGTGCGCTCCGCCTTAGGATGATCAATCACTTCCTTGGCATCGCCCTGCTCCACAATCACACCTTCATCCATGAAGATGACCTGGTCTGCCACATCTCTGGCAAAAGCCATTTCATGGGTCACGATAATCATAGTTGTCTTCTGGTCCGCCAACCCGCGAATTACCTTCAACACCTCTCCCGTCAACTCAGGATCCAATGCAGAAGTAGGCTCGTCAAAACACAGAATATCAGGCTTTAATGCCAACGCTCTGGCGATAGCCACACGCTGCTGCTGTCCACCGGATAACTGGTGAGGGTAATGGTCCATTCTTTCCGAAAGTCCCATCTGCGCCAACAGTTCCTTGGCATGCGCCTCTATTTCTGCTATAATTTCTGCTTTTTTCAGTTTGAAATCAGGGCGTTCCTGAGCCAATAATTTTTCCGCCAGCATCACATTTTCCAATGCCGTATACTGGGGAAACAAATTAAAAGATTGGAACACCATGCCAAAATGCAATCTCTTGGTGCGCAGATTTTTTTCCCAATCCTGCGCCTGGCTTGCATCGAAGAGACTTTCGTCCCGTACACTGATGGAACCGCCATTGGGCTTTTCCAGGAAATTCAGGCATCGGAGCAACGTAGTCTTACCGGAGCCGGAAGAACCAATGATAGCCAATGCATTGCCTTCCTCCAAGGAGAAACTGACATCCTTCAATACTTGCGTATTGCCAAAGCTTTTTTGTATGTTTTTTACTTCCAATATTGCCATACGCATCTCCTTATCTGAAGTAGTCAAGCTTCTTCTCTATATAACCAAACAACAGTGTCAAAATACCTACAAACAGCAAATAAAAGACGCCTGTATAGAACAACGGCCATGTCAAACCATCGGATTTCATAAATGAAAAACCGGCAAAGGTCAATTCATAAGCCGCAATGATACGTGCCAATGAAGTATCCTTTACCAAAGTAATAATCTCATTCGACATAGGGGGTACAATGCGCTTAATCATCTGCAACAATGTAACCTTAAAAAAGATCTGGCTACGCGTCATACCCAGAACTTCTCCTGCTTCTCTTTGTCCTGCAGGCACACTCTCGATTCCTCCCCGGAAGATGACCGAGAAGTAACATGCATAATTAAATGAAAAAGCCACTATCGTAGCAGTCAGTCGACCGGCTTCTCCGCCATTCCATATATTATGGCCCAGCCAAAGACCTGGGCCATAAAATATGATAATTAACTGTAACATTAACGGAGTGCCTCGAACAACCCACACGATTACATCCATCAACCATTTTAAGGGTTTCCACTTGCTCATAGATGCGAATGCAAATATCAGACCAAGGGGCAACGAAAATATCAAGGTAAAAAGGAAGATTTCAATCGTTGTGGTCAGACCGCCCAATAGGGACTGGGTCACTGTCCAAAACATACTTTACCTCCAAAGGGGGATACATTTCCTACTGAATTATTCTGCAGTTGCAGGAACTACCACTACCTGTGCGTTGTTGCAGTAAGGATTGGAGCAATCCATTGCAGCCATAACAGCATCTGTCAAAGTCATACCGTTCCATACAGCGTCGATGTTCTTGGAATCCAATTCCATTACCTTGCTATCCCAATCGATTACTACGAACTCAACTTCTACACCAAGTTCCTGTGCAACGATACGAGCCATATCTGCGTCAAATCCAATCCAATCACCAGCTTCGTTCTGGTAATCCATGGGAGCGAAATCAGTGATACCAACAAGCAATGTGCCCTTCTCCTGAATGTAAGCTACATCACTATCCTCTGCTGCAGGTACGAATGCGTCTGCGGTCTGCTCTACCAAAGATTCCTGAACACCATAGTTCTCAGCTACCATCTTCATAGCGCCGGAAGCATAGGTCTCAGCAAATACTGCGTTGATGAAAGCGGGAAGGTCAGAACCCTTTCTACAACCAACACCATACTCTTCTGTGGTCAACTTGTCAGTGTAGGTCAAATCAGGATAACTGGTTCCTTCACCGATCATAGCGCCTGCCATCAAAAGGTCGATGATTGCTGCGTCAGAAGTACCTGCTGCAACTTCCATCAAAGCGTCTGCCTGAGTGTTTACGGAGTTATAGGTAAATCCATTGTCTTCTGCTGCAGCTTCTCCGGCAGATCCTGCCTCAACTGCATAAACCATTGCGTCTTCAACTGCTACCTCAGAAGATGCTGCTGCGGAAGAAGCTGCGGGCTTCTCGCCACATCCTGTCAGTGCCATTCCCATGACCATTGTCATTGCTACCAATAAAGCGATTTTCTTTTTCATAATACTTTACCTCTTCTTTCTGTGCTTTCTTTGCACTTTTCATTTTATTTTCTTCGGAGGGATGTTCCCTCTCGCTTTGTTATGCTATTATGCTACCACGCTACCACGCTAAAGTCAACAGTTTTTTTGAAATTTTTTTGAAAATTTTTTTTGTACCAAAAAAGCCCGTATTTTCGGGCTTTTTCAGACATTTCGTTTTTGGTTTTCAAAAGTTATTTAATTTTTTTTTGCATCTTATAAAGATTTTACCGCTTGAATCAACGCACCAATCTGTTCCTCCGTAGTCGCCCAGGAAGTACAGAAACGAATTACTGCATGGTCTGCATCTATATTCGCCCATCTCTCAAACATAAAGTGCTCCGCCAGTTTTGCAATTTCCTCCTCCGTAAAAATCGGGAACTGCTGATTGGTAACAGAATCTGCCATAAAGGTAACGCCACATTCCACCAACCCCTGTTTCAACTTTTTAGCACATTCGTTGGCATGTCTTGCCGCTCTGAAGAATAAGTCATCTGTAAACAATGTAGCAAACTGGATCCCCAAGAGACGCCCCTTGGCCAGCATACCGCCATGCTGTTTGATAAGATATCTGAAATCCTCCTTCAAAGCAGGGTTGATTAACACCACCGCTTCGCCAAACAACGCACCGTTCTTTGTCCCGCCGATATAGAAAGCATCTGTCAATCGAGCCAAATCCGGCAGTGTGATATCATTGCCCTCTGCGGTCAATGCGCTTCCCAAACGGGCGCCGTCCAAATATAGATATAATCCCAAGTCCCTACAGCAAGCAGAAATCTCCTCCAACTCCTGCAAAGTATAAATCGTACCAATTTCCGTTGAGTCGGAGATGTAAACCATTTTCGGCTTTACCATATGTTCGTCTGTGTGCAGGGCTACCATCTGACGGATGTCTGATGCCGTCACCTTACCATCCTTGCCGGCAACAGCCAACACCTTATGTCCGGTGGCTTCAATGGCGCCGGTTTCGTGGACATTAATATGGGCTGTATCCACACCAATCACTGCCTCATGTGAGCGCAGAAACGCGCTGATGCAAGTCTGATTGGCCTGAGTTCCTCCTACCAAAAAGTGCACATCTGCGCCGGGACATTGAATGGCGTCCTGAATCTTCGCTCTTGCCTTGTCGCACCATTCATCCAAACCATACCCCACGGTCTGGTGCAGGTTGGTCTCTGTCAGCACCTGCATAATCTCAGGCAATGCACCCTCGCTGTAATCATTTCTGAAACTAATCATCTTCTCTACCGTCTCCTATGTCTTTTCTTTCTTATTATAATCATATGTCTATATGATTTATCTTCCATTCTTCTTATGCACACAACATCCATTTATATTCCGCTATTGTCTGATACCACTTGATACAAAAAGATACGATAATAACTTTCTTCTGTTTCAAAAGGCAATTCCCGCATCAAAGCCAGGCCCTGACTTTCTGCATTTTCAATGTAGACCGCAGAGAACAGATAGCAATCCACCCCAGCGATGTCCATAAGCGCCTGCGTGTCTATCTGATAATCCTTCAGATAAAATCCACCCTTTTCTATGGTGTAATACCCGGGACACTCCGAGGAAAACAAGTAACAGCGATTTCCCCAATCGTCAAAATTCTGACGGATATAGTCATTGCGTGCAAGCTCCGGCGCTATGACCTTACGGAAGGCCTGCTTGTATGCCACATCATAGTTGTTGGAATATCCATCCAAGCAATAAAATCCATGGTACAATGCAGCTGCCGGGTCGATACCGAAACTCACCACCCGATATTCGTCCTTCTCTTTTCCTGTGGTTTCCTGCAAATAGGCTTCCACCTGTTCCATCACGCCCAGGGCCAGATAATCCGAAAAACTTATGGCATCATACTTCCCATTGACTGCCTTGATGGCATTGGGTTTCAAATGACTGTTCCAGAGCACATTGACACCTGTAAATAATGTCATCGCCGCAAGTACGCACAATAGCACACCGGAAACCGTCTTCTTCCTAGGTTCTGCGCCTTGCAGATTCGTCCAACTCTCCCGAAGCAGACTTACCATCCCCAGTAAAGACAATGCCAGAAGCAGATACCAAAGCATGGGAGTCATCCACAACAAACGGTTCAACTGGAAACTTCCCAGACTACCCAGTTTTTCACGAAGCGCTACGCCCATATGACAATCCCAAAGGGCTGACAGCAAGGCAATACTGAGGATGAAGCCCATAAGAAGGCTCATCAGTTTCACCAGTTTACCATGTTTCTTTGTGAGCAGGAACATCACAAAGGCCACCACAATACCGATTAGGAATAATGAATGAAAATCATTGGTATGTACCTTTCCGGAAACGAAGTTCTCCACAAAAGCGAGCAGGAACTTTGCTCCGTGAAGCACATATTCTTCCTTATGAGATACCACACCCTGTCCCAACAACATTTGCTGTAACAAAGGAATATTTTCTATGATATAAGTCATCAGCAAAAGGCCGGTGGCAAGAAGCACCCTCCCAGCCTCCTTCCCCCTTGTCTTGGCAATGGGTTCTGCTTTTTTCCCTCCATGGCTTGTTGTAAGGTGCATAACCGACATCCACAAACCTGCCACCGCACCCACAGCCAATACACCAAATCCGCACAGCACCAGGGAAGATCCTAATCCATAGAGAACCACATACATCCAAGGCAGGAAATTCTTGATGATTTCTTTCCAGGAGGACATCCGGCAGGGACAACCACTCTTTTTTGCCCCACAGATACGAAGTACACTATAAACCAGCAAAGGGAGCCCATACTGGCTCAAACCGTATACCGGCAAAAAAGGCAGGTAGGCAAACAGTACACTGACAAAAACAGTCACTAAGGTTTCCACCCATCCCATATTCTCCCAAATATCCGACGTCTCCTGTACGCCGGTGATTCTGTCTAAGCTGATATATTTCCATAGTTCACGGACCAACAGGCACATGCCCACATATCCCACCAGACTTCCCAGCAATTGCATCGAAGCCAACGCCAGATGGGCATCCATAATTGTGTACAACAACACAAACATGGGAGCCGGCACCGTCAAGGCTGTCCTTGCCGCCCCACCCATAAATTCAGGGAAGGGACCGGTTTCTCCCAAATGTCTGGCATGCAACAGATAAGCAATCAATTCTCCGTCCAATTGGTCATGATAAATAAAGATGCTGTCCTGTCCCCAAAATAAATAAGGAAGGAAGCTGAGCGCCACAGCCAAACCACCTAATAGGAACAAAATGTTAGAGGATACTTTTTTCACTAGCGAAATAACCTCCCCTTCTGCAATTTGCCTGCGCCTGCTGCCGCATAGGGCATCAAGAGCAAACTATATGTAAAGATATAACGGGCATTGGCCTCCCATATCATATGGAACATGAGTCCGCCCAACACTGCAATCAATCCCAAATAAACTGTCAAACTTCCCTTGCCTCTCACCAGTTCTCTCAGCGGAAGTAACAGATACAGCAATGCCCCTAAATAGACAAGCGTCTGGTATCCGTTTGCATAGGCAATGAATCCGTGGCTTCCCTCCCCCTGATATAGGGATGTGAACCAAGGATGCCGGCCACCAAAGGTAGCCAGTGTGGCCTGTCTGGCCGCATAGGTGCCATCTCCCCACTGGGACAAATATTTTCCCCAATAAAACGCATTTCTCTCTTGGGGATGCTCCCGAAAATATGCCATCCGATCCTGAATGGCTTCTCGACTGATTTCATCCGTCATTTGACTATCCATGCCATTGGACTCGTAGGTGTTGAAATTGAATCCGTTGTACCAACCATTGGCCCTGCTGGACTCCTGCATCCCCATGGCAATATAGGAAAGAGCGGTCACACCCGTGCGCAGGGTACTGCCGGAACGGACCTCATAGCCTTTTTGCACCGCAGGCAAAATAGACAGAGAAGTCACTAGACTTAATATAGCCACCGCAAGGTAACCCACCTTGCGCTTACCCAAAGCCTCCAATGCCAAAACGATTACCACCGCTATCATCAAAATCAATGCGTTCTTCCGCAACATCACGCTCAAAGAAAAGCACGCAACAGCAGGAATCCACATCCATTTTTTATTCTTCCGCAAATACTGCATCAAAAAGTAGGCGCCCCAACTAAAGGCACATACCGAGGGCACCTCACTATATACAAAAGAGGAATACATGATCATCGGCAAATTCAGCATTGCCAACACCAAATAAAAGCATGGCACGACCCGCTCTTTTGCAAACATCTTGATGGCCAGATACTGTGCATACACCGTGGCACAGGTTAGCAACACATAAACAATTTTAATGAAATGATAGGCATGCTGCTGAATGCCCAGCATATTCCAAATGCGATGAAGCACCTCCAAAAAGGCCATCAATCCCACCTGCTGTGGATAATAGGAAAGATAGGAATACTCCGGATGAATCACCATGGTATCTCCCACCGCCAACCTTGCCGCCGCATCATACACGGACCAGGCATCTGCCGCCGGTACCGTCTTGCCAAATAAAATCAACAAGCCTCCCAACAACAGAATCTCTACCATGGTTAGCGCCAGCAGGATCTTTTCTATGTATCTGTTGTCTTTGGCTGCCCATTTTGCAACCAGGAAAAATAAGCCGCCGCCAATCCCCAGCGCGAAGATTTGGGCCAGCAGGTTATCCCTGGCGAACAAAACCAATTGGCTCTCCATATCCAAGGCATAGGCAGAGAAAAAGAATGCCGTAAAGAACAACAGAAGCATCATGGCCAAAGACAATATATGTGCAATTGTAGTCGTAAATCCGTATATCTTTCGGGACATCTGCAGACCTCCAATTTACTTTCCCTTTGATTATATCATAAAAACGGAAAATCAGTAGCGAAATTTTTATTCCCGTGATAAAATGATGACAAGTTCAGTTTTCTTGAACTAAATTTCGTTTGAAACCTAGAAAGGAGTGGTAAAATGGAACAAACCAAAAATCGTCCCCTGCCTCACCGCAAATGGGTCTATGCTGTGTATTTTATCATTTCTTTTGCCTTCGTCTTCGTATGCAAAGCCATCGGAGATTTGTCCAGAGAGGGCAATGTAGTATGGACCGGTGCCTATTTATTAGAAACGTTGCTGCTTAGCCTCCTGCTGGGAGCACTGTTGGGGGCCTGTCTGGGCACGTTGTTCCTGTTGAGCCAAAAGGCATCCCTCAAGAAGTTCCATACATTGTCGTCAGGTAATCTCACAACCAACACCGGCAACAAAACAATTACCTTATGCAGAAAACCAATATCCTTGAATGACAAGATGATTTTCTTCGGTAGCACGCTTCTGCTCCTGCTGGCTTGGCTTCCCTATTTCCTGGCCTATTTCCCATGCATCGGTGCCTACGACATCAACAATCAGATGTGGCAAATCGGCAATGACTTTTATTACGACCATCATCCCCTGATGCACACCCAGACCCTACGCCTTTTTATATTTGTAGGACAATCTGTTTTTTCTAGTGTGAATATCGGCTTGGCCCTCTATACAGTGGTGCAGATGTTACTACTGGCGTTGTCTATGAGCTATGGCATTTGGACCTTAGCTCGATTCCGTGTGCGCAGATGGGCCATCCTTGTCACCCTGGCCTTTTGTATGTTCTATCCTTTTCATGGATATTTGAGTGTCAGCGTTACCAAAGATGTTTACTTTACTGCATTTTTCACAGTGCTGACAGTGGCCTTCATTTCTCTTCTGATGGAAGGTACCACACGCGAAACTGCGTCTCTTGGCGAAACAGTTTCCGGGTCAGAACAGGTATCTCGTGAAAAATTCCGATTCCGCATGGAATATCCTTTGATGATTCTATCCACCATTGGCTCCATTCTGTATCGGAACAATGGCAAATTTGCCATTCTGGTGCCCATGGTACTATTACTTGTATTAATACTATTCCGTAAGAATGACCGTAAACTTTACGGCGGACTGTTGGTGCTTTTGACCATCGGTTTTGTCATCGGCAATCTCCTGCTCCCCTGTCTCTCCAAATGGTTGGACGCAGACCAGGGAGACAAACGGGAAATGTTGAGTATGCCCATCCAGCAATTTGCCCGCTGCATGATTTACCACGGCGGCGTAGATGTACTGCCGGAGGATGACAACACCATGACGGATGCGCAAAAGGCACTGACCAACGACTTTTTACTTCACGAGGGATACAGAAACTATCTTCCCCAGTTGTCCGACCCCGTAAAAAGCCATACCAATACAGCCCTGATTTTATATCGGCCTAAGGCTTTTATTAAAACCTATGTGGACCTTTTCTTCGCCCATCCCGGTGATTTCGTGAATGCGGCATTGGCTGTCAACGCCGGATATCTGTCTCCCTTTGATGAGACCCATGGCAATATTTACAGCTACGCCACACGCCCTAATTTGGGATATGTACAGACTTACTGGCAAAAGGACGAGTTAGAACCCTGGCCCGTATACCAGGACTCCAAGTGGCCGGCCCTATACGACAGGCTTCAGGAGTGGTCCGATAAAAACGAATACCTTACCTATCCCATCTTGAAATTCCTGTTTGTGCCGGGTAGTTATTTTTGGGCCTATGTACTTTTGGGAGCTTACCTCTTATTAAAGAAGAAATACGCCCTGTTCCTGCCACTGTCCTATATCGCAGGCTTCTATCTCACCCTATTCTTAGGTCCCTGCGTACAGTTGCGGTATTTGTACCCTGTGATGGTGGTATTGCCTTTTGTAATGTTACTTGCAGGCGTCCATGGAAAGATAGAAAATCCTGTCTATGGCACCGGCAAAATGTCAGAAGAAAATAATTAGGAGTTCTACTATGCTTCAAGACAGAAGAAATCAAATGATAGATATGATTACCAGACAGCGCACCGTCACCAACGAACAGTTGATGGAAACCTTTGACATTTCCATTGAGACAGTGCGCCGGGATCTGAAATATTTAGAACAGCACGGTCATCTCCGTCGTGTCTATGGAGGTGCCGTACTAAATACTCCCATGGGCGGGGAACCGGAGTATGCCAACCGGGCCAATGAACATGCGGACGCAAAGCACGCCATCGCTGCCGCGGCGGCAAAGCTAATCTCTCCCAAGGATTGCGTCTTCCTGGGTGTAGGCACCACAGTCCAGGCCATGACGCAATATATGAAGGACCTGGGAGAATTTACCGCGTTCACCAATGCCCTGCGGACTGCCATTGCCCTCAGCGAGATCCCCGGATGCAATGTGGTATTGCCCGGTGGACAGCTGCGTACCAGAGAGCTGACCTTGTCAGAATTTCCCTCCGAAGAATGCATTGCCAACTTTAACATTGATAAGGCCTTTATCGGCACCGGTGGTATCACCGAAGATGGTATCACGGACTATCATATCGGCGAAGCCAGATTACACAAACAATTGGTGAAAAATGCGAAACAGGCAATTGCACTCATTGACTCCAGTAAGTTCGGCGTGCGTGCCATGACAAATCTCTGCTCCCTGCAAGAGATTGACATCGTGATCACAGATAAGCATGCCCCCAAGGAAATGGTTCGGCTGTTAGAAAAACGGGGCGTGCAAGTAATCATAGCATAATGAATACTATTTACTCCTATTCTACTGCATGGAAGATGATATTCGAAACCGTGCAGTAGTTTTTTTGCTCTAAATCATTTGACAATGTTTTGAAAATATCTTGCTTATGTTTTGCCAATATGTTATGATAATCCATGCGAATAGGGGAACTCTCCTATTCCGCCAATGACAGATACTAATATTTTGAAAGGAAGGTACTTTTCATGTTGAAAACAGATGTGGTAGTCATCGGCGCCGGCGCAGTAGGTTGTGCCATTGCCCGTGAACTGTCCAAGTATGAAATTAATGTAATCGTCGTAGATAAAAATGACGATGTGGGCGGCGACGCCTCTAAATCCAACAGTGCCATTATCCACACAGGATATGACGCTGCCCCCGGCACACTGGAGTCCCAGTTGGTGGTAGCAGCAAACCCTATGTACGATGAAATCGTAAAAGATTTGGATGTGCCCTTCGCCAGAATCGGTGCTATCCTGCCCGCCATCACCCAGGAGCAGTACGACCAGTTACCCGCCATCAAGGAGAAAGCATTCCGCAATCATGTATATGATGTAGAGTTTAAAACCGGCGAAGAACTGCTGGCTATGGAGCCCAACTTAAATCCCGAAGTGAAGGGCGGTCTTTGGATTCCCAGAGAAAGTATCATCGATCCCTTTATTTTAGTGCAGGCTCTCGCTGAAAATGCGTATGCCAACGGCGTTGAATTTATGTTGAACACCAAGGTTACCGGCATCAAAACTGAGAATGGCAAGGTAAAGAGCGTAGAAACCACATCCGGCGAAATCGAAACCACCTATGTGATTAATGCAGCAGGTCTTTACTGTGACGAAATTGCTGACATGGTTGGCAAGGCAGATTATAAAGTGGTAGCCCGCAAGGGTCAGTTCTACATATTAGATAAGAATACCTCTTGTCAGGTAGAGCATATCGTATTGCCCATCCCCACCAAGGTCACCAAGGGTAAACTCATGTGCCCCACCATCCACGGCAATATGCTGGTAGGCCCCACCGCCGAAGATCAGGACTCCAAGTTAGACAAGTCCACTTCCACAGAGGGATTGAACAGCATCGCAGCAGATGTGCGCAATCTGGTACCCAATGTCAACTTACGTGACACCATCACTCAGTACAGCGGTTTGCGTCCCAACAGAAATCCTGAGGGATTGCACTTTGATATGTACGACGATTTAGAGGGTTATGTAAACCTGTCAGGTGTTCGTTCCACCGGTCTGACCCTTTCCGTTGCTATGGGCAAATATGTGGTACAGCAGATGCAGTATCACGGTCTGGAAGTGCCGTTCAAAAAGAACTTTATCAAGGAGCGCAAGGGCATCGTGAAGTTCAGCGAGTGCACCTTGGAGGAGCAGGAAAAACTGATTCAGGAAAATCCTCTCTACGGCAATATCATCTGTCGTTGTGAGACCATCACTGAGGCAGAAATTCTGGATGCTATCCATCGTCCTCTGGGCGCTAAGAGCATGGACGCTGTAAAGCGCCGTGTACGTGCCGGTATGGGACGATGCCAGGGCGGTTTCTGCGGTCCTAAGGTACTGGAAATCCTAGCTCGCGAATGGAATTGCGATGCATCAGAAATCAACAAAAACGTTGCCGGTTCTTATATGGTAACGGGCGTTACTCGCCAGTAACTTAGGAAAGGAGAAAGACAAATGTTTGAGATAAATTGTGATGTGGTAATTATCGGTGGCGGTCCTGCCGGATTGGCAGCAGCCATTGGCGCCAAAGAAGAAGGCGCAGAGAAAGTATTGATTATCGAGCGTGACAATGCCTTGGGCGGTATTTTGCAGCAATGCATCCATCCCGGATTTGGTTTAACCAAATTCAAGGAAGAACTGACCGGTCCTGAATACTACGGCAGATTCGTTGACCATGCCAAGGAATTGGGTGTGGAATATATGTTGAACTCCATGGTGCTTTCCGTGGACCATGAGAACAGTCGAGTGATTTGTGTCAACAGTGAAAAAGGTATGACCTGTGTCCATGCAGGCAGCATCGTACTGGCTATGGGTTGCCGCGAAAGAACCCGTGCCAATATTGTTACCCCCGGCACAAGACCCGCAGGTCTTTACACCGCAGGTGCAGCACAGCGTCTGGTAAACCGCCAGAACATTATGGTCGGTAAAAAGGTAGTCATCTTAGGCTCCGGTGACATCGGCATGATTATGGCACGCCGTATGTCCCTGGAAGGCGCAAAGGTAGTTTGTGTGGTAGAGCTGATGTCCTATTTGGCAGGTTTGACCCGTAACCGCGTGCAGTGTCTGGATGACTTCGGTATTCCTTTAAAACTAGCTCATACCATCACCCGCATCGAGGGCAATGAGCGTGTCACCGGTGTATGGGTGGCTCCCGTAGACGAGAATAAAATGCCCATCAAGGAGCAGGAAGAATTTATAGAATGTGATACCGTTCTGTTCTCCGTAGGACTTTTGCCCGAGAACGAATTGACCCGCAAGGCAGGCATCACCATCAACCCCATCACCAATGGTCCCGAGGTAAACCAGTACATGCAAACCTCAGTCCCCGGCGTATTTGCCTGCGGTAATGTGGTACATGTAAACGACTTGGCTGATAATGTAAGTGAAGAAAGCGCCCGTGCCGGAAAATATGCTGCACAATACGCAAAGAAGACCTTGCCTAAGGCTGATGGAACCATTGCCTGCGTGACCGGACGCAATGTCCGTTATCTTTGCCCTCAGAAGATTCAGAAGGCCGAAGGCAGCGAAAAGGTAAGCCTGTACTTCCGCGTACTGAATCCTGAACTTGGTGTAAAACTGGTGGCACGTTGTGGCGACGAAATCATTGCCCAGAAAAAAGAATTCCGTGTGAATCCCGGCGAGATGAATCATATCGTGGTAGACACTGCGAAACTTACCGGCGACACCATCACCATTGATGTGGTAAAGGAGGACTAAATCTATGAGTACGATTAAGAAAGAAATCATTTGTACCGTTTGCCCCAGAGGTTGCCATATGGAAGTTGAGGGAAACGGAGACCAGGTAATCTCCGTCACCGGCTATACCTGTAACCGCGGTTTGGAATATGCCAATGCGGAATACGCACATCCCGTGCGGATACTTACCACCACCGTGAAGATGGCAGGTGTAACCAATGACCTTTTGCCGGTGAGAAGTACCTCTCCTCTTCCCAAAGAGAAGTTGTTTGACTGCATGGACATCATTCGCCAAACAGAAGTAAAACTCCCCGTGGCTTGCCATGATGTGATTATCTCCAACATCTGCGGCACCGGCGTGGATATTGTAGCAACCAAATCCATGAAATAAATTTTAAGAAAACGCAACTGCAAATTCCCCCGATGCTATCTTGCAATGGGGGAATTTGTGCAATACAATGAAAGAAATATCAGTTACGTGTAAAAGACTAAAGCAGAAGAAAAAATCAAGAGGAAACAACTTATGAAACAAAACTCTACCAAGAAAATTCTAATCTGTGAATTCCATCAGGAAACCAATACCTTCAATCCCATCCCGGACGGTTGGGAATGCTTCCGCGCCGGACGCTACATGGAGGGACAGGAAATCTGTGATATCTGTAAGGACATCCCCTGTGCTGTCCATGGTGCCATGGATGCCATTGCGAAAGCCGGCGGAACCGTGTATCCCACCTTTGCTTTATACGGCACCTATGGCGGACGTGTGAAGGACGAAGTTCTGGAAACATTTTTAGAGAAAGTTCGTACATATGCAGAGAAAGAACCTGATTTCGATGGCATCTATGCCAGCCTTCACGGTGCCACTTGTACCGCCGGCGTGGATGATGCCTGCGGCGAGATTTTGGCAATGCTTCGTGAATTAGCCGGGGACCGCCCCATCGTTGCCAGCTGCGATTTACACGGCAATATTACAGAAAAAATGTACACCAATGCCGATATCATTTGTGGATACCAGACCTATCCCCATGTGGATTTCTATGAGTCCGGCTATCGTGCGGCATCCCTGTGTATGAGAATTCTGGCAGGCGAACCTACCGTGATGGCAACCACCACCATCCCTATGATGGTACCCCCGGCAGGATATAGTTCCTTGGAAGGTGCTTTCAAGGAAGTAATTGACATGGGCAAGGGAATGATTGCTGATGGTGTTCTTTTGGATTTCTCCACCTTTCAGGTACAACCCTGGCTGGACATTGACAATATCGGCAGCACCGTCATAGCAATTGCAGCAGATGCAGATACAGCCAAAGCCAAAGCCGACGAACTGGCACAAGCTTTGTTTGCCCGCCGCGAGCAGTACTGGCCCGATTTGATGACCATCGATGAGGTGATCGATTTGACAGAAAAAGACACCACCCCCAAGCCGGTCATTCTGGCCGATTCTGCCGACTCCACCAACGGAGGTGCCGTGGGCGATGGTATTGCCGTAGCATTACGGCTACTGGAGCGTGGTAGTCATCTCCGTGCCGGTATGTATATCAAAGATCCGGAGGCAGCCCGGCAGGCCTTTGCCGTGGGTGTTGGCAACAGTGCCGAATTTACCATCGGGGCAAAATTTACCCCCGGTGTGCCTGGTCCATTGAAGGCTGTGGGAACCGTGCGTTCTCTGCACGACGGACACTTCCGCAATGAAGGTCCGGCCGGCAAAGGATTCCCCTATTATGTGGGACCTGCTGCAGTGATTAGCGTTGGAAATATTGACATCATGGTATGCGATGCTCCCAAATCCTCCGGTGACCCTCAGCTCCTACGCCATTTCGGCATTGAGCCCACGCTGTATGATTTGATTGTGGTAAAGGCAAATACCTCCTTCCGCGCTCCCTATAGCAAATTTGCCGGAGAAATCTGCTACGCAGACACACCCGGTGCAGGAAGTTCCAATCTCCTATCCTTACAGTGGCACAATATCCCCAAGGGCTTCTATCCCTTTGATTTGCCCGAAGGATATACCCCCGCACCTGCAGAGGTACGGAGCCAGCATTAATGAACTCCTGTTTGAAGTAACACCTTATTACTTTACGGTCATAAATTAAATAAATTAAAATACAAAAGGCTATTGCAGAATGCTCTGCAACAGCCTTTATGCTTTCTATTTAAAATATCTTTATACTCTCTTAAAGTTCGTCACATTCTTCAAAATCATTTCATCTCTTGCATCCGGATACTCCGTGCTGAATTCCACATTGTAGAGTTTCAGATTGTCTGCGTTCAGAGCATACAGACCATAGGTGGGGAACTTAGGGCCGAATACCGTACTTCCGGGATAATCATCTCTCACTTCATTCAATTGAATATCCCTATCCTCCACGGTACCGCCGCCGTGGGCACGGAACACGACATTGCTCATGGTCACATTTTGAATCAGGCTATCCGGCTGTCCCGCAATGAGCAAAGGATGACGAATTCCCTTCAGGGTCAAATCGTTATCAATATGTGTCCATGCAAACTGCGCTCTGGTGGCCTGGAAGGTCTCCGGATAAGGTCCGGTAATGATGATATCCGAAAGGATGATGTTGCGAATCTGTCCTATCTTCTCACATTCCGGCTTGGGTCCTCTGGCACGATTCACCACCTGAATCAAAATGGGGTTGCCTACATTCCGCAAGGTCATATTGCTGATGGTAATGCCCTCTACGATGGCTCCGTCTGCGGACTGAATGGCAATACCGTTCAACTGGGTATCACAGATGGTGCAGCCCGTTACCGTAATATTCTTAAATGCGGAATTGGTCTCCGTACCAAATTTCAAAGCTGCCGCATTGCTTCGCAATACACAGTTAGAAACAGTCAGATTCTCCATGGCCTTCAGATATCCCAATGTATAAGAACACTTGGGCACAATGGCGTCATCCGCAGAATCGATGATACAATCGGAAATGGTCACATTTCTACAGCAGTCAGGGCTGACGCCGTCGATGTGGGATACAATCTGTAACCCGGAAATGGTCACATACTCACAACCTGCCACGTACACTGCCAAGTCGGTGGCATTCTTCATAGACAAGTCTCTAATGACGATTTCTCTACACTCTTTGAATGCAATAATCTTGGCACCTCGCCACCATTTTCTTTTTCCATTCTCATCCGGACGTCCGTCCCCATCCCAGACAGATTGCATGTCAATTTCACCGAAGCCGGTGATGGCAATGTCTTCCTGATTGTCCGCATGGAACAGGCTGAAGTGATAATAGCTGTGGCTGGGGTCCTGATACTCACAGTTGGCAGGATTTTCCTCTCTGGGATCAAAATCTGCCAAGTTGGTGCTACCCAAAAGATAAGCACCCTTCTCTATCAAAATATGAATATGGGATTTCAAATGCACTGTACCGCACAAGTATCTTCCGGCGGGAATAAATACCGTACCGCCGCCTGCTGCCGCGCATGCATCAACGGCCTTTTGAATGGCGGGAGAATCTAACTGTGTGCCGTCGCCTACAGCACCATAATCACGTATATTAAACATAATTTTACCCTTCCCTTTCGTGGTAATAAACTTAAAAAGATTTTACCATATACCCGACACTAACACAATCCATTACAACTGCTTTTTGCAAAAAACACATCACCACTTATTTCTCCAGTAATACAATTCCTCATATAGTTCCCTGGTCTGGGCATCGGTTTCGGCGCTAATGACGATGGGATAGCCCTCTGTCAGAGTAAGAATCACGCAATCCCGATTTCCCGCATAGGCATATCTGGTATAGGCACCCAGTTCCGTGTTTTGGAATGCTCCCACCGACAGTCTGGCACTGCCCACACCAAAAGTGCGGACACCCTGCTCGAAATCCTCCCGATATTCCATGAACGTTATCTCATCGAAAGACACTTCCATATCCTGCCAATAGCTTGCTTTCAGTTCTATGCTGTGACCACCAAGAATCACCTCCACATCACCCGTAAACATCAGGATGGCTGTGCCTGCAAGAATGAGGGGCACCAGAATCAGACTTATCTTTACTGCGGTTTTCTCCGCTTGGGTTTTCGGACCACAATCATACACCACGCCCTCCTGCCTGTGCCTTTTGTAAATTTTATAAGAATATACAACAGGAATGATAACATTCAAAAGAATCACCGCAAAAACAACCGGAATCTTGTATGCATCAGGTAGAAATACGGTAGCCAGAAGTACCAGTCCTCCAACGACCCATACCTTTCCCCCAAATCGGTGGGTCAAGTTCCAGTTTTCCTCATTGCCAAGGGTCCAGGAAATCTTGATTCCCAGAGTCCTATTCTGCTTGGTCTTGGGCAGGTAGTTTCCTATGAACACAAACATACACCCCAACACAATAGGTAAAAACAGCATGGGATTTATCTCTTTTCCCGTAGTTACGCAATAATACATCCCATTCACTAACAGGGAAACAAAGGGAAGAATCCAGTACACCACTCTTAAAGCCTTTTTGTTCTGGTCCTTCTGTCTTTGGTCCCAAAGTGTAAAAGTAATACAAATCAGATGGGCAAACAGCATAATCAACGGTATCACGATATTCCCTGTCACAACAGGAATTAAAATCAAAAGTGACGATATAATAATTCTCCATTTATTCTCTTTGAGCATCTGCATCTCCCCCTTTCAAATCCATAATCCATGCAAAAGTCTCCTCCAACACAGAGGTGTTTATCTCATAAAATATAAATTTCCCCTCTCTGGTATCACGAATCAAATCTGCTTCCTTCAGCACCGACAGATGCCTGGAAATAGAAGCCGCCGTCACCGGGAAATGCTCTGTAATCTCCCCAGCCGACAATCTGCCTTTTTTCAACAGATTCAGAATCTCCCGCCGTATGGGATCCGCAAGGGCTCTCAAGGTCTGCTGTAACGCCATGACATTCTCCTCTCTTAACATTTAACCTAATTGTTAATTGTATTGTATAAAAAAAAGTCCGGGGTGTCAAGACACTTCCCGGATCTTTTCTTTGATGACCTCAAAATCCAGAGGCATATAATTCAATCTCTCCACCGATACGCAGTAATGCTGGCTGCTATAGTCTTTTACCATAGGATGATTGTGCACATGTCCAAATAAATTGGCGTAGGGCATGTTCGTGTTCACATACAGTGCATCATGGGATAGAATCCAAAAATTTTCTATAATCACCGGGTGGTCATAAACTTCATCAAACCCCCATTGGCGATATTCCGCATTTGACTTAGTATCATGGTTTCCCTTCACCAAATACTTACGCCCTTGCAGCTTCGCAAGTACTTCTTCTTCATAGCCGTCTGCTCCAAAATCGCCCAGCACATACACTTCATCTTCCCGGGCAACCACCGCGTTCCATCTCTGTATCAATTCTTCGTCCATTTCCCGTGCATTACCAAAAGGCCGATTCTCATACTTTATTATCTTCTCATCTCCAAAGTGCGTATCTGCTATGAAAAATATTTTGCTCATAGACGACCTCCTTCTTGGCTCCATTATCTTCTAGAAACAGTATTGCATAAAATGCCTTTAAAGTAAACTTACAGCAAACAAATCAGAAAAAATTCTTTATCGGATGGCAACAGAGAAATTATATGGTATAATGAAGAAAAAACTTGGGGAGAATGCAATGGCTACAATATTAGTGGTAGAAGATGACAGAAATATGCGCCTGCTGACAGCAGCCAGATTGGGGGATTTGTACACCGTGGTCTGTGCCTGCGATGGTCTGGAGGCCTTAGACATTATTCATAAAGGCGGAATCGATATGATCGTGTCGGACATCATGATGCCCCGTATGGACGGTTATGAATTACTAAAGGAGGTACGTAGCGAAGGCTATGCCACCCCTTTTCTTTTGCTGACTGCCAAAGAATCCCTGGATGACAAGCAACAAGGATTTTCCCTGGGTACGGACGACTACATGACCAAGCCTTTCAGCAGCGATGAATTGATTTGGCGTGTGGGTGCACTGTTGCGCCGTGCCAATATTGCCCAGAGCAAAAAGATTGAAATCGGTAACATAACCGTGGATTCCGAGAAGTATGCCGTTTACTCGGACAACGAATACATAGAACTCCCCAAAAAAGAATTTGACTTATTGTTCAAGTTGCTCTCCTATCCGGACCGGATTTTTTCCAAAGAACAATTGTTGGATAGTATCTGGGGCATCCATGCAGAGAGCGGTGAGGAAACCATTAAGACTCATATCAGCCGTATCCGGAACCGATTAAAAAATATGGAAGGCATCAACATCGTGACCATCAAGGGATTGGGTTACAAAGCAGACATTAACAGGGAGGCCAAATAGGGATGAGGTCAGAGCGAAAAGAAAAACTACGGAAACTGACGGGCAAAATCGTACCTCAGCTGATTTTCCAGTCTGCCATCATCATTGTCACCGCCATCGGCTCCTACTTCTTTATGACTTGGCTGGTAGCAGACTTTTTCGGCGTGCGAAACATCTATGCCGCAACCGGTTATGAAACCATCGGCGCTCTGGTCATCCTGGTGCTTACGGTGGTGCCTTTGAATGTGGCCATCTACCGAAGCCGTGCCAGAGAGGTCATCACCCTATCAGATGCCATCACCCGGGTGGCAAAGGGAGATTATTCCACTCGTATCACGGCGAAAAACCCCCGTTCCAGCAAGGCCATCTATAGCGACTTTAATAAGATGTGTGCAGAATTGGAAAGTGTACAGTTGCTGCGCAATGACTTTATCAATAGTTACTCTCATGAATTTAAAACCCCCATTGCGTCCATCAACGGATTTGCCTCCTTACTGATGGAAAAAGAGTTGCCCCCCGAGACACAACAGCAATACCTGGAAATTATCGTGGATGAATCTGCCCGCCTTTCCAAGTTGGCAACCAACACCATACTGCTGTCCAAATTGTCGGCGCAACAGATTGTAACAGATACCGAAGAATACGATTTAGGCGAGCAGCTTCGCCAATGCTCCATTATCCTATCCCCTATCTGGATGGAGAAAAAGATAGA
Source organism: uncultured Acetatifactor sp. (assembly GCA_904501885.1). GTDB lineage: Bacteria > Bacillota > Clostridia > Lachnospirales > Lachnospiraceae > Acetatifactor. The sequence goes on from CAJGCP010000013.1 coordinate 24,189, forward strand.
ATTTAATTGTGAAGTTACCCCCATCTCCTATCGGGGAAACAAGGAAATGATGCAGCATCTGTGGCTAAATCTGCTGGACAACGCCATCAAATACACCCCCGTAGGTGGAGAAATCACTGTGAACTGCCACCAAGAAGCCGGCGCTGCGGTAGAACAGGCCGTTATACGCATTAAGGACACCGGCGAGGGCATCCGCACGGAAATCAAGGACAAATTGTTTGACCCTTACTTCCAGGGAGACGCCGCCCACTCCAGACCCGGCCTGGGCCTGGGGTTATCCATTGCCAAACGTATCGTGGAATTGACGGGAGGAAGCATCCGTGTGGACAGCGAGCCTTCGGTGGGAAGTACTTTTACAGTAGTGCTGCCTTTGCTTCGGTAAACTATTGGTAAACTATGTTTTTGAATGAATTTACTTTTCTTACACAATCATGTGGTAGAATTTGACCGAATCAAAAAAGCGAGGTTAAATTTTATGAAAATTAAATTAGTTGCTGACTCCTCCGCAAACCTTTTCTCTATGGACGGTATGGACTTTGCATCCGTTCCCATGAGAGTACGTGCAGGAGAAAAAGAATATATTGACGACCAACAATTAGACATTCCATTGATGCTGAAAGAACTGGCTGCTTACAATGGCAAATCCGGTTCTGCCTGCCCCGGTACCGGCGAATGGATGGACGCCTTTGGAGATGCGGACGCAGTTTTTGGCGTTGCCATCACCAGCGGATTGTCCGGATGCTACAATGCCGGTGCAACAGCAGGTGAACAATACGAGACAGAACATCCCGGACGCCGTGTTTTTATCCTGGATTCCCTTTCCACCGGTCCTGAGATGGAATTGATTCTGGAAAAATATAAAGAACTGGCCGATGCAGACCAGTCCTTTGATGAAATGAAAAATCATATTCAGGAGTACTGCAAACATACCCACCTGTTGTTCTCCTTGGAATCCTTAGATAATTTTGCTAAGAACGGACGCGTCAGCGTAGCCACTGCAAAGATTGCGGGTCTGTTAGGCATCCGCATCGTAGGCCGTGCCAGCGATGAAGGCACCTTGGAGCCCCTGCACAAATGCCGCGGTGAGCATAGCGCCCTGAAGAAAATCCTCTCCTGTATGAAGGAATCGGGATACTGCGGCGGCAAAGTGCGTTTGAGCCACACCTATAATCCCGAGGCTGCGGAAGCCTTGAAAAATATGATTACTGAAGAATACCCCGATGCAGATATCAGCATCCGTGAAAATCATGGTCTTTGCTGCTACTACGCCGAGGTAGGTGGTGTACTGGTAGGATTTGAGGGGTAACTACTTCCTACCATACTCAATATATTCATGATGTGCAGCCGGGGGATTTCCGAATCCTGCCGGCTTAAAATATTTATTCTGAGGATCGAACTCTACGACCTCCATACCAAATCTACCCTTCATATTGGCAAGCACCTTGCCAAACGGCGATACCACCATACTGGCACCGCATACTTCAGAATCTTCCGCAAAGCTTACAGAGGAACGTATCACATGGGCATTGGTATTGTACGCCAGGAAACGGCACATGATTTCAATAGCATCATGGGTGTCACTGCGCTGCAAGGAACAACCAATGATGATGTCCACATTCTGTCTTGCAATCTCCAGAAAGTCCTCGTAGAAATAAAAATCATAACAGGTCAGAAAACCATAGCGCAAACCGTCGATTTCCAGCACATAGGGCTTAAAGACATCCTCTTTATAACTGTAATTCAATTCCAACACTTCCTTTTCCAAAGGAGGAAGATGGTGTTTGAAATACTGACCTACCAACCCACCCTGACGGTTATAAACATAGGTGGTATTGCGATAATTGTCGCCCACCTGAAACAGGGCATTTACGAACACAATCGCGTCGCAACGCTTCGCAGTCTCAATACACTTGTCCAGCAGGGTGTTTATGTATTTATGGTGATAATAAAAGGTGTCCTCCTTGCCCTTCGTGGCGCAAGGTACATCGCTGTACTCCGGTAATACGATGATGTCTATGGATTCGTCACAGGCATCCAGCATCTGCATCTTGAATGCAAAATACTCATCCGAATGAGATACGTCCATAGAATAAGGGGGTTGAATGATACATGCTTTCATGGGGGTCCTCCGAGTTCATTTTGTTCTCTTTAAGGTTATTATAAACGAGTGCCCTTTTTTATTCAAGCAACTCCGACACATTACATCTTAATGCCTTGGCAAGTCTCAGAACAATGTCCATCTGCGCCTTATTTAGGTCCTTGCTCTTACGCTCATATGCTCGAATGGTGTTAAGGGATACGCCTGATGCGCAGGCAAGTTCCTCCTGGGTTAACCCACAATGTTTCCGTATCTTTTTCAATTTGCTTTCGCTCTTTTCGAAATGGGCATCCAGCACTTCATAACTTTTCTGAATATCAGCTTCGTGAATCGTCCCGTATAGCCCCAGCAATTCATCGTAAGAGATCGTATCCAGTATGCTTTTGAAACTACGGCTGGAGTACCATTGATAATGGGTCAGCATCCATCCCACCCAATAGGCCGGGCTCCTGTCATACTGCTTTACCACTTCTATCTCATAGACTTCTCCAGTGGTCTTTTCTATCACCTCATAGCACATCTCTAATCCGCTTTTCCCTGCAATATATTTGGGGTTACCGCATTCAATTTGCGCTGCCACATCTGATTGGATAAAGCGCCTTAAGAACTCATCTCCGGGAATTCCATACACTTCCACCGCATCATGAAGCATATTGCCCACGGTACGGGAAGTTTTACTTAGATATAATGGACTGTAAGCGTGCATCACCCTGCTTCATCTCCTCCCTGATAATATCCAAAACAAAAATATCATCTTTCATCAACTGTGGATTCTTCTTTTGACCTGCGTAGGCAGTTCTTGCCTCATGGTCTCTTTCTGTTCTCTTATAATAGTATTCGCGATAATCAGCCACTTCGTACTCCACGAATTCTATACCTTCAAAAGAACGCTTGGACAAAAGTACCACCTGTTCTCCTAAAACTCCTAACTGCATAGCATGGTTTAGATCCCGCAGAGAAATCGAATTATTCACAAAATCTTCCGCAAAAGAAAAATAGGAATCATCCGCCCGATACCCCACGATCACATCCACATCTTTTGTGTTAGGCAAAAAATGGGAAAGAATGTACTCTCTTGCGCTGTTTCCCACAGGAGAGGTGATGTCAAATTTTCTATTGGCCAATAAAATGGCCAGCCAATTTAGGATATTGAACTCCCCCTGTGTCAAATACATCACGTTCATTCCGTCCATGTGCATGATATATTTATTGGCATACCCGTCGTTCTTGACAGGGCATGCCCATTCCTTGGCAAGTTCCGGGCTCTCCGTACAGTAAAATCCCTGTCCGTAGTCATTGTATTTTTTGCCGACGCCAAACTTCGGCGCCTCTACGATTTGTTGCGAACCGTGGTAGATAATGATATCTTGATTCATATATGCCCCCGAGGTAATACTGTGGTATTAGTTTTGTTTTATTGTAATACTATGGTATTAGGATGTCAATGAGAAAAGTGAGGCTCTCGAAAAACACAAATAAAGTTATGTACTTCAAGACAAAAAAGCAACCGTATCCGGTTGCCTTTCCTTCTCTCTTATTCCTTCTTCAACAAAACTTCTCTAACAAACTCCTCTATCTCACTTCTCTCGCGCATCGCTATCTTCCCCTGGGCATACCCAGGCTTGCCGCCGCCCTTGCCTGAAAACTGCTCATTCAGAGCCTTCACTACAGACTGTACATCTTGGTTTTTACTACTTACCACATAGATGTATTCCTCCGCGTTTCTTGATAGCAACAGGCACATGCCACAGCCCTCTTCCACATAGTGGTTCGCGCAGTATCTCAGTTCCTCGAAGGACAAGCCCTCAGCAATACCATACACTGCATCTTCCGTTCTCTGCACCTCTAACTCGCAGAGCGCTAGTCGACATGACAGCCTGCGATTCTCATAGCACAAATCCTGATACTCGTCGTATCGTTTGCGCACGGTTTCCAGGATGCCTTCTCGGGTAGCAGAGGTCAAACGCATCAATTCCTTAGCGGTTGCATTGAGACGAATATACTCCTGCAACGCCACACTTCCCGCCACCAGTTCTATTCTGGTGCCCTGCTTGTGAGGGTAAAAGTTAAGTACCTTAATCAGTCCCACTTCGCCCGTTCTCGCCACATGGGGTGCGCAGCATGCGCAGGCATCTATCCCCTCGCCGATGGTTACAATACGCAAATCCTCAGTGATGTCCAACTTGCTTCTGTACTCTAATGTTTCTAATTCCTCTGCCGTAGGATACCACGCCACAATCTCTGCATTTTGATAGATGGCTGCGTTTGCCGCCAGTTCTATCCTATCTATGTCCTCCGCCGTAAGTGGTCCGTTAAAATCAACCACCATCATTCTGTCATTCATATGGAAGCCCACATTATCGTAATGGTATAAATTGTGCACCATGCCCGATAAAATATGTTCTCCTGTATGAGCCTGCATCCTGGCATATCGTAGTGGCCAATCAATTTCGCATTCTACAACTGCGCCCTTCTGTAGTTTCAGGTTCCGGGCTTCGTTCTCCTCCGATGCAATGCCCTGCACATCCCCTTCCCGCGATTCTATCTGCAGGAAGTGCATCACTCTGCCATCCACCTCCTGCACATCCAACACCGGAAAGCCGCCTATGGTTCCTCCGTCGGGCGCCTGTCCGCCACCCTCAGGGAAAAAAGCAGTACGGTCCAGCTCGACTCCATAGTTCCCGTGGATTTCCCGGCAGGATAAAATGGTCGCCGTGAAGCTTCTACAATATGCATCTTTGAAGTACAGTCTATCTGTCATTATCTGTCCATACCTTCACTTTCATCTACCATTTCAAAGTTAAAAGTTCATAAATCTCTCTTATTTTCTCCTTGGCCACACCACCAACATCCCTAAGAACATCAATCCTGCCCAGATCAAAATCAAATTGCCCCAACCAATCCGGTTCACTGCATTTGCAAACAAACTGGAAGCAATGGCCGCCGACATGTAGCTGGCAAAATCCAAAAATCCTGTGGCAGTAGAAGTCATACCGGTATCTCGCAGGCCCGGACAATATCTGGTCCAAAGCATGGAGGATGCCACCTGTTCAAAAACGATGGCCAACACCAGCAATGCAATATTGATCCACCTTTGACCGATGAAATAAGCGCCCACGAACGCCACGGTACTGACAGCAAACCCAAGGAATATCGTGGTATGCATACTGTTGTGCAGTTTGGTGTACAGAAACACCGCCAAAAATGCGGAAGTAGAAATCAACAATGTCACCACCGTAAACATGGCAGAACTCATCTCTGTAGAGAATCCCAGGTACTGGGTCAAATAAGTAGGAATCCAAAATACCACAGTGGTACGCACCACACCGGTCAGCATCGCAATGGGCGTAAAACGGATAATCTCATGCTCAATGAGAGAACGGATGCCCACCTTCCATTGATGGCGTTTCGCCATACGTCTGTGGACCTTATCATCAGCAGACGCATCATCTCCAAACTCTATATCTGCATAAGCGTCACTGCTTGCGCCAAACTGGTGGTATCTCACGATGCCCTTACGACGCATCATGGCAAAGCCCAATAGGCACAAACACCCCATCACAATCAACGCAGCACTACCGCTTTGAATGACCTGCTGCCATCCCAGGAATACCGCTACAACGCCCGCCAGCGGTGCTCCCAAAAGAGCACCCATCTCGTAGCCCAAGCCGCAATACACGGCATGGGTCTGCGTGGTGTTCTCCGCTGTAATTTTAACCATTGGTGCAAAAATCATGGACAAAAAGAATCCCATCATACCATAGACAATACTGACTGCCTCCGGCAAATCTGCCAGCAGAGAAAAACCAATACCGCAGGCTCCTGCAAAAATCAAACCAAAACTGATCATGAAGTTTGCCCTGATTTTATCACCGATGATACCGTTTAACAGCTGTCCAACCGCATAGCAAAAGAAAAACAGAGAAGATAATGTACCGATAAACTCCGTGCTGAACACGCCCTTCTCTATCATCTCCGGCGACGCCGCGCTCAAAATATTTCTTCCTAAATAAGTAATCAAATAAGCAACAGAACACATTCCTCCGATGAGAAATGCGTTCTTCGCTTCTTTCGTCCGAACTAGTTTCATTCTGTTGTACACTCCGCATTGTCAAATGCTCGAATCACCACACGCAAAGGATGCAGTTCTTCTTCCAAGGACATGGGCATAGGATCCCCATACAACAAGTGTCCGATCAGCAAAGTCAGGAAATCCACACATCCACTATCCGTCACGTCTATAGCACCTTCATCCCCATTCGCATTGGTATAAAGATGCGTTTTTGTACCGCCATCCGTAATCTCCAGCATTCCTTCTGTACCAAAGATCCGCACACTTTCATTTCCATACACGGGAAATCCCGCAGGTCGTAAATAATTGACACAAGCACTTGCCACACCACCATTATTCAAGGTCATCATCCAGGAGGAGGCTGTATATAGTCCCTTCTCAGGGTCTACATTGCCCAAGTGTGTCTGACGCACCTGTACTTCCTTCACCTCTAATCCGGTAATATGTTCGATAAAACGCATGGCATGGATGCCAACCTGACGCACCAAACCGCCATCCGTCTCTTCGTCCTGGGGTCTGTATGCCATGTTCAACGGATAGGACTTTTGTACATATACCTGCACCACCTCACCGATTTTACCACTTCTCACGATTTTTCTGGCTGTCCAATAGGGCTCCACGCAGACACTTCCCGCCATCTCATGGAATTCTACACCATTTTCTTTGGCTGTTGCAACCAAACGGTCCACACCTGCTTCCGTGTATGACGCAGGTTTTTCTGCATAAACATGCTTGCCCGCCTTCAGGCATTTGATGGCATCCTCTTCCTGGTCACCACGATTGTGCGAACATAAACTGATCAAGTCAAGCCTGTCATCCTGCAACATTTCTTCCAAGGTATCATAATATGTAATCTCGTTTTTGCAGTGCTCGCGGAATTCATTTTTCCAGTAGTCATCTGCGCCGCAAACAGCTGTCATCTCAGCCTCAGGGTTATCATATAATGCCTTGTGAATCTGATGTCCCCAGAATCCATATAAACCCACGCTCAATTTTTTATTCATTGCGAGATTACCTCCTCAGCATCATTTATCTTGATTATAACATTTCAGGCATAGAAAACAATTGCTTTTCTTGTTCAATTTTATACTTATTTATCAGTTTACATCATCTCATACTGCATCATTTCATATTTTAATTTGCTGCCCTCTACAATCTCAGAGGGCAACAGCGCTCTCGCCACTAATTTGATGTCATCGGATTCGATATCTGTCCGACGCAGATTTGCATAATCTCCATCTATTCTTACTACTTCATAATACCAGGTTTCCATTCTTCTCTTCTCCTAAAATCAAAAGTTTTTCCAACATCCTTCTGCTAGGGAACTTTTATGCATTCTATTATATGCAAAAGTTCCCTATTTCTCAATATTATTTCAAAAAAGGCTCCCCGAAACTTCAGGAAGCCTTACAATGGCAATATTTTATTTATCCAACCTCTTCAGGATTAGGATTTACAGCCTTAAATAAGCGCTTATAACTCCTTATAACCCACTAATGCAAGGCACATAAGTATCTGTACTTCACGTAACTCCCTATAAGTTTTTATATCTCTTTCGCAAAATGTCGTAAAAGTTGTCGTAAAATCTCTAACAGATTTTTATTTCCCCTTCCAGTCTTGCAAAGGATTCCTGCTTACGCTCTTTCATGGCTTCATTGTAGATATTCGTTATCGTTGTAATATCACTATGCCCATAATCTCTTGAATGATTTTCAAATCTGTTTCATTTTCACAAAACCTTGTACAAAAGGTATGTCTAAGATTATTTACACTGAAATGAGGTATTAAAACCGACTGACGATATTCTTTTTTCACATTCTATGCACTTATCCCATCAAAATGTTTGAATACAACTCCAAATATACTTCAATATCTTTTCTTGCGAGCACAAATCATTTTCAATATAAAATTTTTCTATAGAATTTTCATCTATCACTTCTTGACATTTTTCATCGCTTGCATATCCCTCTCTTTTTTCTTTCCAAGGAATTTGACTATGACTTATCATTTCCAATATTTTAGGCGAATACAATCCAAATGTCTTTATAACCATATCAATTGCTGCAATCTCTTCATCCGAAACTTTTGACAACATACATCCATGATTGCTATATATACCATTATCAATCGGTTTATATCCATATGATTTGTATTTTGCATATATGCAAGGATATACCGGCCCATGCATCCACGCTTCACTTGCATTCGGAATTAATTGCCTTCCATTTAATGCATAACATACACCATTTGAAAAAAACAGTAACTTTTCCAATGCCAAAGGTGTTACCTCATCTAAATGCGTAACAATATAGTTTGCAATTTGATCTATTTTTGAATTTTCAATTTCTAACAATCTTTCGTATCGTAAACCTATTTTTTTATACGCAACACTCCTCAACTTCTCTTTATTTTTCTCAACTAATTGTATAAAAAACTTCTCTTCTTCTAATATCTGCTTCAATACATCAGAAAACTCTTTTGCAGGAATAGCCCCATCGAAGTATCGTTTTATTGTTGCTTTACCAAAACCCGCAACATCAGCCAACACCTCTTTTCCTATATCATATTTATTTAATATTTCTGAAATTTCATTAATAGTGATAATCCCCTTTTTCTTTTTGTATGCTTTAATTTTTGTCGCAGATTTCCTACTATTGTAGTCAATATCTGTTGCAACTTCACTTCTACAACATTTGCAACATCCAACCCTAAATATAAACTCTACATTTTCTCCTTTATACTCTTCAACAATTTTCTTTTCAACAATTTCAAACTCCACTAAATCTTCACACTCATTGCAATAAGCCAATCTTTCATTATTCATATTTCCACCTTTTTCCCCTTCAAGTTTTCCTTCTTTTCTATTTTTTATACTTTGGTATACAGATTACCCTGTATACCAAAGCGCTTGTATTTTCATTTGTATGCCTATTTTCTAACTATCTAATCAACTATTAATCTTTTTTACCCAAATTTATTATTTACTCTTCTTGCTATTTCGTTTCTCTGTTTTTATGAAATGATACCACAAAAACTTTTTTATATGGAATTTTTCTGTTATTAATTTTAATGTAAATAAGTACATTCTCTGAGACAACACCGGTTTCATCTGCATCTCGCCTAGCTAGCTTACAGGGGTACTGAAACACATATAAGTATTCCTGTGGCAATCCCTTTTCTTTCCGTTTCTCTGCACCTTTGCTGAGATCATTTACTTTACCAACAAAATTACTTTGTTTCAAATCCTTAAGAATCAGATTTTCATCTTCCGTATCAAAAATATACTCATCTGATAATGACGGATTATATTCTGTCGGTGTCTGCGGAATATAACTCCCATCATCAACTGCCGCATATAAATCTTTTAATACCTCAGAAACCTCCGTTGGCAAGCAAGGGACAAGTGGTTTTGCTTCAATCCTTCGTTCAACAGACTCTATTGGTAATTTCAATAAATGCCCAATGCGTTCTTCGGCCATAGACTTCCTCCTTTCATTTTTATTTGATACGTTTTTTATTAATTCGCCAAAAACGTATCATTTAATTACAGTATAACATCGGAATAATTATTGTCAACAGTATTTTTTCTTTATATTGTGGTAGCAAGCATAGTATGTGTGGCTACACACATGTGAAACGGACTGGAATTCTCCAGTCCATGCTTGTCAGGGAAGTCCTCGCCCCCCCCTTTTTCATTTTCCTTGCTCTGCCCTCATTGAAGCTCTAAACAAAATATATCCTCGAACCGAATTCAGTAAAAGTACAAGGTCTTGACAGAACCGAAATACTCATCTATAATAACGAACTTTTATCATACTAAAACAAACAACTATCTTCTTCGCTTTACATTTTTGTTTCTTGTATGACTGAAAATGTGCCAAAAACAATCGTTTTTGACACACTCATATATCTTTTATAATTGACCTCATCTATTCCGATTAATAATATATTACAAAATGAAATAAATCCTTTTCATTTCCCAAAAAAATACAATTATATTGCCCTTTTCTCGTACTTATTAAATTAAGATGTCTTTCCTTATACGCACTTGAATAATTATATTTTAAATCTTTTGTTATTGTCGGTTCTTTTTCTCTCGTAAGAAAAGGAAAATATGCCAATTTCCTTTCATCTACAATAGGATATGCACCCCCACCTTTACCAAGTTGTATTAACTGTGAAAATGAATCCACACAATTAAACCACCCTATTACAAATGCTGCTTTCCCATTACCATGAGCATCTATTTCATCCATAAGCCAATCAAAATCTTGTTGAAACACACTCCAATTCTTAGTTGCAGACCAAGTATTAGATGCACTCTTCCAATTCTTTAAATACTTAATCTCAATTTTAAAATCATGTGGTTCAATAAATAAATCATGGTTAATTTTTTGTTCTTTCTTCGTTTTACTACTTTCCCCTACTGTATAATGTGCATTCTGTTTAAACGGATACCCTATCCTAACTGTTATATCCATTTCATTAAATTTTTCATCAGCCTCTTTTTTTAGATTTTCCTTGTCATACCCTCTGTATAAAATATTAAATTCATCAATGGTAAACAGGCAATTTGCCACTAAATACTGTTCTATCGACGGTTTTTTCATATGCCACCTCTTTTCATTTCCTTGAAACAGCTATTTTATTACCCCCTTATTGTTTGTATATTTCCAGATAATATCTCATACATTTTTTCCCATAAAAAAGGCAGGTCAAAATGCGACCCACCTTTTAGCGTACAAATTTACATATTTTCTTTTATTTTTTCTTTTAAAATATCCCTATCCCATAAAATAACATCATTCGATTGAGCCAATTCTTTAGCAGAAGCAGTAAAATAATTATTTGTTACAACAACCACTTTATCGCAATGATAGAAACTCTTTCCAGCAACTGCTTCTTGTACTGCTGAATTTCCAACCGTTCCAGAATAACATTTTGCTTGTATTCCAATTCTCTTATCACCTTTTTCTGCAATAACATCTAACCCTTGGTCACCCGATTGTTTCGTAACCTCTGCCCTATATCCCATCTTAGTATATAGTTCACATACAAAATGCTCAAATTCACTACCATTCATCATATCAACATCATCTATTGTATAATGAGTTTCCTGCTTTTTAATCGTGCCTTTCAGTTTCTCTTTATATTGATTTTTCTTCATATTTTCTCGAATGGTACTAAACGCTTTAATTACAACTTCATAATATGGCGGAAAATACATCTCACCAGTTGCATATCCCTTGTCCATTATGTAATAGGTAAATATACCCATTACCCAAACATCCGTATCATCTATTTCATTACATCTAATGACTTCCTCGATATATCCATCCAATGTACCATCCGCTTCCATTGATGTACTTTGTTTTAATGGTTCATTGATATATTTGCCATACTTCTCTTCCCACATATCCGAGTAGAATTTAACAGAAACTCTTTTTATCGCTTCCCAACCTGCAAATTGGAGTTCTTCTTCTGTATATTCAGAATAATCTTCTTGAACTATCTCTACTATATTATCAAGTGAAGCTTTTATTACTGCTACACCAAGTAAAGTATTATCACTATCCAAAGAATCTTCATCCCAGAGTTTTACATCTGTAAATTTCTTATGTGCTAATAAAGTTTGTAAGCAAATTACAGTATCATGATTTAGTAAAATATGCTCATCTGTCATATTAAGCATATTCATCACCATATTATCAATACCAACTATTTCTTTGGATATTTCTTTTACTCTTTCTTGCTTGTCATCAACACATTTATCCATTTCCCCTCTATGGCTATCATAATAATTCTTGACTTTTTCTGCATCTTCAGTATTCATCAAAAGCACCAATCCGACTATTTTCAATATCGATTTTTCAGGAACATCAATTTCAATGATTTCCGAATTTATTTTAGAACCTTCTGGAATATCTTGTGCAAAAAATTCTTGCTTTAAATTTGTATCAATGATGCCTATTCTTCTTATATTAAAAACAATCGAAATACCGTTGTCCCAAAATTCCTCCTCTTCTTCATCCCATATATTAACATTATCTACTCTTATTCCATCATCCTCATTCGCATCAATACTTTCTTTATCACTTGGCAATTCTTCACCACTAAATAAAAGTTTCATTTTTCCATTCAAATCATCAATACTATTATTATGTTCCGCATAAAATCTCTTTACCTCATCCACTTTTTCCAGCATAAACATAACTTCTAAACCATCAATATCTACTAATGCCCAACCGTCTACAGCCGGAATTTCCATTGCAGAAATCTCTACTTTTTGTGTATCACTAATGGTTCTCTTATAATACATTTGATTATGTTCATTATAGTTATATATGTATATGTGTTTCTTAGTAAACTTAATTGCCACCGTTTTAAATTCTAAAAACTCAATTATTTCTTCGTCATATACCTGTGCAGTATCAATTATTATAGCCGCCTCTTCTGATAAATCATCGTACGCTACAAAATCCACATCACTTTCAGTCAAAACATCAATAAGTTCATTGTGGGATGCATCTAAAAGTATTTTTATTCCTTTATCTTCTCTGACTTCTCTTTCCAATGTGCTCTGCGTCAAATTTAATCCCAAACTAAGAAATTCCTCTTGACGATGCAAATACCCCTTGTCTTTAAGATATTTCACAGTTTCAATTGCATCATCAATATCTTCTAAGCGATAAAGATGTTTCCCTTGTCCACCAAGAGAAATAAATTTTTCCACTTTTCTTTTAAGCTCGTCTATCTCTCTTTTTGCAGGCATAATATTCCCACAATTGACATATTCTACATCTGCAATATATACATCTTGAATACCGACACTACTCAAATAATTATTAAATGCAGTTTCATACTGACCCAATTCATGGAACAAATCATTCCATCTCTGTGTTTCCTTCTCTTGCTGTTTCATATCTTTTGCCACTTCCACAGCAGCATGACCTAGGAAACTACTCCAAAATCCCATAATGTTTTCCACCTTTCTCTTGTATATATGTTTTATATAGCGTTCTCATTTTTACAAAGTATATTGTCCAATATTCTGTACTCATTCCCACTAACAATTTAGTGAATGGCTTTTTAGTGAATTATTATAACACCATTCATTATATATAATACCCCATAGAAAGTAAAGGAGATTAATCTATGGAACATGGTACTTTAACCCTACAAATCAACGATATATTAAAAGCTAAAAAAATCAGTAAAAATCAAATATGTAAGGATTTGGATATACCACGCACCAATTTCAATAGATATTGTCGCAATGAATTCCAACGATTAGATGTCGGATTGATATGCAAATTGTGCCATTATCTGAATGTAGACATTAGTGAACTAATCACTTACAATCCACCATCTATATAATACCACTTCGGTAATGAGTTCGGTAGCATTTTTCGATTGAGTTCGGTAAAACCCTTTATTTTCAAGCATTTTAACCATTTTCACTATCATTTTATCAAAATACAGAATCCCCCAAAAGCCTTATTTTCTAGGCTTTTTTCAATTTCCACACTTTTTATCATGGTTCGATAATTTCTACAGAAAAGGGGGTGTGAATGATACTATAATATACTTCGATACTCCGATTTAACATCTAAGTCACGAACACAATAGATATACCCTTTCTGTAAAAAACTGCTGCCATCTTAAATGTAAAATACCCCGACATACAAAAAAGACACCACTACCTATATCACTATAAGTAATGATGTCCTAATTTTTTACTATATCAGGGCTCACCATTTGTCGTAACTCTGTCGTAAAATACAAATATCAGCCTTCTAAAACGCTTGAAAATGCCCTATTTTCGCCTTTTTATTTATCCAAACTCTTCATGGTCGGAAACAGCAACACGTCCCTAATCGCAGGGCTGTTGGTCAACAGCATTACCAATCGGTCGATACCATAGCCGATACCGCCGGTGGGAGGCATACCGATTTCCAACGCATTCATGAAATCTTCGTCGGTGGTGTTTGCTTCCTCATCACCTGCTGCCAATGCAGCCTCCTGTGCCTTGAAACGCTCTCTCTGGTCGATGGGGTCGTTCAACTCGGAGTATGCATTACACATCTCACGGCCATAGATGAACAACTCGAAACGCTCTACATAATCCGGCTTGTCCGGTTTTCTCTTGGTGAGAGGAGAAATCTCCACGGGATGATCCATCACGAAGGTGGGCTGAATCAAATGCTCCTCTACAAATTCTTCGAAGAACAGGTTCAGGATGTCACCTTTGGTATGGCGTGCTTCATAATGTACGCCCTTCTCATCCGCGATTTTCTTCGCCGCAGCAGTGTCAGCCACTTCGTCGAAATCTACACCTGCGTACTTCTTCACTGCTTCAATCATGGTCAAACGCTCAAAAGGCTTGCCCAAGTCAATCATATGCTCTGCATAAGGAATCAATGTAGTGCCACATACCTCCTGCGCCACATAACGGAACATATTCTCCGTCAAATCCATCATTCCATAATAATCCGTATATGCCTGATAAAGCTCCATCAGGGTAAACTCAGGATTATGTCTGGTATCCAGACCCTCGTTACGGAACACACGGCCAATTTCGAATACACGCTCCAAGCCGCCTACAATCAATCTCTTCAAATACAATTCCAAAGAGATACGCAGCTTTACATCCTCATCCAACGCATTGAAATGAGTTTCAAAAGGTCTTGCTGCAGCACCACCTGCATTGGAAACCAACATGGGGGTTTCCACCTCCAGGAATCCCTGACCTTCCAAATAACGACGGATGGCACTGATGATCTGAGAACGCTTTACAAAAGTATCCTTTACATCAGCATTCATGATTAAGTCGGTGTAACGCTGACGATAACGGATATCTGTATTGGTCAAACCATGGAATTTTTCAGGCAGAATCTGCAAGCTCTTAGTGAGCAATGTCACTACCTGCGCATGGATGGAAATCTCGCCGGTCTTGGTTGTAAATACTTCACCTTCCACACCTACGATATCACCCACATCATATTTTTTGAAATCAGCATAGGATTCTTCTCCGATGCTGTCTCTTGCTACATAACATTGAATGTTGCCGGGCAAATCCTGGATATTGCAAAAAGATGCTTTACCCATCACACGTTTGGACATAATACGTCCTGCAATACGAACGATCTTGCCCTCCAATTCTGCGTAGCCGTCCTTAATCTCTGTGCTGTGATGTGTCACATCATATTTGGTGATGACGAACGGATCCTTTCCTGCTTCCTGCAGATTGGCAAGTTTCTCCCGTCTTACCTTCAACAACTGGTTAATATCCTGTTCCTGTACATTGGTATTCTGTGCGTCTGCCACTTTGCTTCACTCCTTATGATTTGTCTACTGTACTTAGTTGCTTCTCTGAATATCCAAAACTTTATATTCGATGATTCCTGCGCCGGTCTCCACCTGTACCACATCCCCCACCGCGTGTCCCAAAAGGGCTCTTCCCACGGGGCTCTCATTGGAGATTTTTCCCTTGATACTGTTGGCCTCGGTAGAACCGACAATCTTATATTCCAATTCTTCTTCGAATTCTACATCCCAAAGCTTCACGCGGCAGCCGATGTTGATCTTATCCAAATCCACCTCGTCCTCATCCACGATTTCCACGTTCTTCAGAATGTTTTCCAATTCTTCGATTCTTGCTTCTATATCGCGCTGTTCGTCCTTCGCTGCATCATACTCTGCGTTTTCGGACAAATCACCCTGTTCTCTTGCTTCTTTGATTTTTTGTGCAACTTCCTGACGACGAACGACCTTCAATTCTTCCAACTCACTCTCGTACTTCCTCAAGCCCTCGTAGGTCAGAATGTTCTTTTTTCCTTGCATAGTGCTATACCTTCCAATTCTAACTTTCTTGTTTACTTTTGTAACCCCGTGCCCCCACGGTTTCCAAGGTATTATACCTATTTTCCTCGGTACTGTCAAGGAAATAAGGACGGTTATATTTTTTTTGTTTTTCCGTCCATAATTTGTACAGTGACCTGTATTCCAAATATTCCTTTTTCCCTTTTGAAAAAGCACTGATTTGTTCCCATTTCGTATGAGAAAACCGAATATCCAGCCAAATGCTACCGGGAAACATCTTTTGGATAGTGACATACAAACTTCCCGTAAAATCGTATACCGTAGTCCGTTCATGACAGTTTATTCCGGTCTCTGCGAAATACGCCACATCATCTATGACTGTGTATCGAATTGGCAAACCATGCTCCAAATAAAATTCTTCTATAAAATTTTGGAAGACCTCATCACAGTCCTCCCGAAATAGTATCCACCGTACTTCCCTTATTTTTCTGGCATGTTTTTCCAAAATGGAATAAATGCCCTCACCCATTCCTAAAATCAACACACTAGGGCATGGTGCCTCCGGCGCCAAGCGCTCCAGCCACTGTTTGGTTGCCTGCCCCTGAAACTCCGGATAAGGCAGATACTTCTGCCATATTTGTGCCAGGATATTGCCGGCCCTGGCAGTTTCCGGCCTGCCTAACCAAACCAGACTTTTGTCATAGACCATTTGATAATTGCTATCCGGTTCCGGCAATGCCAAAATTTCTTTCCCCAAACCGGCTATGCCCTCTCGTACCAAAGCCAGATGTCTGTAATAATCCTGCAATTCCTCCACGCACTCCTGGTCCATGTCCGACCAGGGCATCCGCTTCTTTCGTTTCTTTCTTCGCCAAAACCGTGGGCTCCGATTCCCCTCTACGGGCATCTTCGGATGCACTTCCCCCAAAGCGCCACTCGGCCTTTCCATAGAAAGTCCAAACCACTCGTTCTTCTCCACATTCAAATCAATGCGTATCAGAAGATACGCGCCCATACCCACTGCTTCCACTTGGGGTTGCTGCACCGCCTTATTCTGACGCACCAGACATATGACATCCATACCAAACACGCCCGGTCCTTATTACCACAGGTTATGGCTTTAATATATGCCACTTGGATATGAAAAAGAACTTTCCGCATTTCCATTTATTGCTCTGCAAAGATGGCATTTACACCTTCCAACAATTCCTCCATGGTCTCCATGGAATTGATGGTCTGTCTAAACTTCGCTGAATGGGGCATCCCCGTAGTATACCAGGACAGATGCTTGCGCATTTCTCTAACGGCAGTATACTCGCCCTTCACCTGCAACTGCAGATTGGCGTGCTCTAATATCACCCTTCTTTTCTCTTCTGCTGTAGGAGGCGCAGGCACCTCGCCTGTTTCCAAAAAACGGACCACATCTCTAAAAATCCAAGGATTGCCCTGGGCGGCTCTGCCGATCATCACGCCGTCACAGCCGGTCTCCTGCAGCATCTTTCGTGCCGCCTGTGGGGAATCCACATCCCCATTGCCGATGACGGGGATACTTACCGCCTCCTTCACCTGACGGATAATGTCCCAATCTGCATGTCCGCTATAATACTGTTCTCTGGTTCTGCCATGTACTGCCACTGCCGCCACGCCACAGCCTTCTGCAATCTTAGCAATTTCCACAGCATTCACATCCTGCTCCGTAAAGCCTTTGCGAAACTTTACCGTAACCGGTTTGTCCACCGCCTTCACCAAAGCGGTCAAAATCCCCTCCACCAGCTTAGGGTTTTTCATCAAAGCGGAGCCTTCTCCGTTGTTTACCACCTTAGGGACGGGACAGCCCATATTGAAATCCAAGATGGCATAGGGTCCCTCCTGTACTCTTGCTGCCATCGCCGCAATGATGTCCGGCTCCGACCCAAACAACTGCAAAGACACCGGCATTTCCTCCGGATGCACCTGCAGCAATTCCTCTGTATTCTTATTATTGTAATAAATGGCTTTGGCGCTGACCATCTCCATGCAGTTTAGACCCACGCCCATTTTTCTGCAAAGCAAACGAAATGGCAGGTCCGTTACCCCTGCCATCGGTGCCAATATTACATTATTGTCCAAAGTTACATTTCCTATTTGTAATTTGCCCATTCCGTTTTTCCTTTCACCCTTCCCCAACATTCCCGGACGGGTGATTCTTGCAATTTCAGTTCTCTCTACTTACAGTTTTTTTCATAAATAATTCTCAAACCATCCAAAGTAAGGGACGCATCATAGATATCGATAGCTTCCGTTTCTTCAGCAATCAATCGTCCCAATCCGCCGGTGGCTACCACCTTCAGATTCTCGATGCCACTTTCCACTTTCACTTGTCTGATGATGTATTCTGTCTGTCCTATCTGTCCGTAAACCAGACCTGCCTGCATACTGCTGATGGTCTCCTGGGCCAAAATGGACTTGGGTTTCTTAATCTCAATATTTGGAAGTTTTGCTGCCTGGGTCCACAGCGCCTCAGAGCTGATGCGAATGCCCGGTGCAGTGATACCTGCCGCAAACTCACCGTTCTCGGTAATCAAATCATAGGTGGTTGCTGTGCCAAAATCCAATACCAGCACAGGACCGCCGTATTTCTCATAAGCTGCCACCGCATCCACGATACGGTCTGCACCAATGGCTCTGGGGTCTTCCGTGATGATACGGATGCCGGTCTTCACCCCGGGTCCCACCTGCATGGGTTTGGTATCCGTATATCTCACCAGCGCTCCCATCAGGGAATGCATCACATCCGGCACCACGCTGGAAACGATGGAACCTTCCAGTTCGGTGGCCACGATTCCTCTGTTCTGCAACATCTGGGTAATCAAGACACCGTACTCATCTGAAGTCCTGGCGGTCTTGGTGGTAATTCGGAAGGTAGCCAAAAGCTCTTTCTCCCGATACACGCCCAAGGTCATATTGGTATTTCCTACATCAACCACTAAAATCATATCTGCAACCCTTCTTCCGACGCTGTCATTATCTTCTACAGACGCCTTCCAAAATCAATACACAATTACTGCTCTAACTCCTCTGTAATATCCTGCTTCAGGATAAACACTTTATAATACAAACTCAAAGACTCAAACAATTCCTGGCGTTTTCTGCGCACCTCGGATACCATCAATCCACTACTGATTTCATCATAATAGATGTCATCATCGTCCGCATTGGTCTCCAGAATCACATTGCCGTCCTCTTCAAAGGCGATGGTAAACACGCCTCCTACTTCCTCTGTAAAGAGCACACAAAGTATGTGCAGTTCCTCCTTGATAGACTCCGGAATTCCGGAAAACTCCTCGTTAAAGTAATATTTCATTTCATAAGCGTTTGCAGCGCAAAGTACTTTTTTATTGTCTTCCATTTCATTCTCCCATCTACACATATCCGTAAATGCCGCGCACAGAAACCTCTCCTGCGGTAATGCATTCTTCTGTTCCATCTTCCCGTCGCACCAGAAGCTCTCCTTTCGCGTTTACGCCCAAAGCAATGGCTCTAAACTCTCCTGCAGGTCCAAGGATGGCCACTTCCCTGTTACAATTCACGCAACGGTCATTATACCGGGCTACAAAACCTTCAAAACCACCTTGCCGGCAGTACTCCTCATAATACTCTTGAAATAGGTCCAGGATATCATATAGCAGTTCTAAATTCGCATCATGAATGTGCTGCTTGTTTTCTCGATAGTCATCCAACCCAATGGCTGTGGACTGTAATCCATCCTCCAAACCATCTGTGCGGAAATTCACTCCCACACCGATGATGACATATGGACTCGCACCATGTTCCACCGGTGCCATCTCTGCCAGAATGCCACACACCTTTTTGCCATCTATCACAACATCATTGGGCCATTTGATGTTTGCCTCCTGCATACCCATTGCTTCTGCCACAGCAAGTCCCATCAGTAAGGTTAGCTGTGGAGTCTTGTCCAAGGCCAACTTCGGTCTTAACACAACAGAAAAATACAAATTCCCCCGGGGACTGCACCAACTTCTGCCCCGTCTGCCCCGACCTTCAGTCTGTTCCTTCGCCACAATAACACATCCTTCCGGCGCCTGGGCTATGGCCTGCCTGTGGGCTTCTAAATTGGTGGAATCTAGGCAATCAAAAAATTGTATCTCTTCTTTCCACATCTTCATTTGTCTCACAGTGTGGCCGCCATCACAGCTTTGATGGTGTGCATGCGGTTCTCTGCCTCTTCAAATACTCTGGAACGGGCAGACTCAAACACCTCGTCTGTCACTTCCATTTCGCTGATGCCAAACTTGCCTGCGATCTCCACACCAATCTTTGTCTTCAAATCATGGAATGCAGGTAAACAGTGCATAAAGATTGCCTTATCAGAAGCATTGGCAAAAGCAGCTGCGTTCACCTGGTAAGGAGACAGTTCCTTGATACGCTCCTCCCAGACTTCGTCCGGCTCACCCATAGACACCCACACATCGGTATAGATGACATCTGCATCCTTGGTGCCCTCAGCCACATCTTCCGTCAAGGTAATGCTGCCACCGGTAGCGGCTGCAATCTCACGACAAGTTGCCACCAACGCATCCTCAGGGAAATATTTCGCTGTGGTACATGCCACAAAATGCATGCCCATTTTAGCACATGCCACCATCAAGGAATTGCCCATGTTATATCTGGCGTCTCCCATATAGGTCAACTTGATGCCCTTCAGATAACCAAATTCTTCTTTAATGGTCAATAAATCCGCCAGCATCTGGGTGGGATGGAATTCATTGGTCAGACCATTCCACACGGGAACTTTACTGTACTTTGCCAATTCTTCCACAATCTCCTGCCCATAGCCACGATACTCGATACCTTCATACATGCTCGCCAGCACTCTGGCCGTATCTGCAATGCTTTCTTTCTTACCAATCTGGGAACCTGTGGGATCCAGATAAGTGGTACCCATTCCCAAATCATGGGCTGCCACCTCAAAGGAACATCTGGTACGGGTGCTGGTCTTTTCAAAAATCAGAGCCACATTCTTGCCACGGAAAGTGTCCACCGGAATTCCCTTTTTCTTTTTATCCTTTAATTCTGCTGCCAAATCCAGCAAATACAAAATTTCTTCCTGGGTAAAATCCAATAACTTCAGAAAATCCCGTCCTCTTAAATCCATGTTGTGCCTCCGTAAATCACTTTATTTCGTATATCCGTTCCTGACATCCAATTTTATCCTTCGATATCACAAAATCTTTATTTCTTTTTGGTGGTATCCTTCACCGCCTCAAAGGTGGTTGCCAGGCTCGCAATGCCCTGCAACTCTGCAGGAAGTAAAATGGTGGTCGCCTGTCCGTCTGCCACCTTTTCAAATGCTTCCAGACTCTTAATCTTCAAAACCGTAGCGTCAGCGCCTGCTTCCTTGATCATTCTGATACCATCTGCGTTGGCCTGTTGAACCTTCAGAATAGCCTCTGCCTCACCCTCAGCTTCACGGATCATCTTTTCTCTCTCTGCCTCTGCACGAAGAATGGCTGCCTGCTTTGCTGCCTCTGCACGAAGAATTTCAGATTCCTTCGCACCTTCTGCTTCCAAAATCTTTGCCTTCTTTTCACCTTCTGCACGGGTTACCGCTTCACGTCTTTCACGCTCCGCCTTCATCTGCTTCTCCATGGCATTCTGAATCTCTGCGGGAGGAATAATATTTTTCAACTCTACACGATTTACCTTAATGCCCCAAGGGTCAGTAGCAATGTCCAATGCCGCACGCATCTTAGTGTTGATGGTTTCACGGCTGGTCAAGGTCTGATCCAGTTCCAAATCACCGATGATGTTACGCAAAGTGGTTGCGGTCAAATTCTCAATCGCCATCATGGGATTCTCCACGCCGTATGCATACAACTTAGGGTCCGTAATCTGGAAAAAGATAACGGTGTCAATTCTCATGGTGACATTATCCTTAGTAATCACAGGCTGGGGCGGGAAATCTGCCACCTGCTCCTTTAAGTTGATTCTTCTTGCCACTCTATCGATAAAAGGTACCTTCAGGTGAAGTCCCACGGACCAGGTCGCCTGATATGCACCGAGGCGTTCCACCACATAAGCCTGTGCCTGGGGAACAATCTTTACGCAAGTTACAAATACAGCCAATACTAGAACTACTAAAATCAAAATACCTTCCATACGTTACCTCTTTCTGCACTTTTTGTGCTGCTTATTTTATTTATTGTTCCAATATTTTTTGCGATAACAATTGTTGTCGCCTTTCTCTACAATTGTAGCGTTCTACTATGCCTCCACAGGCCGCACAAACAATCTCACGCCTTCAATGGAGTCTACAATAACTACTGTATCCTTCGCAATCTGAGGATATTCAGCCACGCCCCTTGCACTCCATTCCTGGCCGTGCACAAGCACCTCGCCCGTTTCCTTCACATTGTCAATCTCTGCAGTAACCACTGCCTGTTTACCAACTACACTCTCTGCATTCGTTTTCAGCCTGTCCTGATTAAAATACTTCGCTGCAATGGGTCTGGTAAACACCACCAATATGCCGGAAACCACAAAGAACAAAAGTACCTGCAGCCAAACGGGACCGCCCAATAAAGCCACTACCATCGCCACCAAGGCACCGCCTGCAAACCATATGGTTGTCAGTCCCAGCGTCGCAGCCTCCAACACCAAACAGACAATCAATAAAACCAACCAATATATCACTTCCGTATGCCCCCTTTCTCTCGCTGGTATTCATACCCTAATTTTATGCGAATTTTCTCGCCATTGCAACATTCTATTGTAAAATTCACAGTAATTTTATAGTAGTATCAACAAAAAAGGTGGTACACCCATAAGTATACCACCCTCGTTTACCGGATAACGATTATTTAATTAAACACGTGATTTCCGATGACCAGACCTTCCTGTCCACGGTTTCTGCGGAAATACACTCTATCTCCTACATTGGAGTAACCGGACAACGCATCCTTCGCCGCCTCAATACAGCTTTCCTTGATACCACCGGATGCCACCAATTGGTCCAATCTGCCCGTCATAGCGGGGGTAAACTGTCCGGGTGCATAGATAACACCTCGAATGGAATTGGGCCATGCCTTGCTGCGGACACGGTTCATAACCACCGCACCTACTGCAACTTGTCCTTCATAACTTTCGCCCTGGGCCTCACAGTGAATCAGTGCTGCCAACAGCATCATGGTCTCTTCGTCTGTGGTAAACTCACCGTAATTCACAAAGCGTCTTGCATACATCTCCGCCTTTTCACGGGCTTCGATTTCCGCCACCGTCTCACCGGTAGCCAAAATAAAGTCTACATCCACAAATTCAGCACGCACATACGCGTCCATGCCTTCATAGTCCACACAAACCCAGTTTTCCACCTCCTGGTGTACGACTTCTACGATTTCTCCCATAGGCAATAATCCCAGAATTTCTGCAGCCCGGTCAGGAGCAGTTCTCACACGCAGGGTTTCTGTGTTGATAGTGGCAATAGTTTTGCCGACCTTGTCAGCAAGGGTTTTTGCCTCATCCCCGAATAGCAAAAATTCATCAGATGCCCATCCGATGATATTGCCGGATTGCAGTCTGGTCCATCCGTCCTTTCTCTCCAGGACAGTGCCGCCACAATCCTTATACAGCATTCCAACTCGTTCTGAGTTGGAATCCGCTTCACTTCTTACATTTAATGCGTCTTTTACATTGGCCATGACTAGTTTACTTTCCTGATAACTCCCGGAAAGTTCTATATTCAGTTGTTTCGCCATCTGGTCCACCACCTGAGCCGAACTGGCACCTACAGGATTCAGAACAGAGGCTATGCCACCTCTTAATTGATGCAGATAATCGTCGCTGGCATAAGCAGTCGTGTCACTCACTACGCAGACAACCAGGCTTAAAATCAAGCCAAGCGTAATGGCGAACACTTCTTTTCTTCTCGCCATCCTTACCCTCCATTTTACAAATCGGACATCCTTTTATCAGTATATTCCATTGGTTGGAAAATATGACAAGGCTGTGAAATTTGTTACTGGGGTATCATAACAGATGTTTTTCATCTTGTCAAATTTACAGGTTTTTGGACTTTTCGATGCAAGCCTCCATAGCCCCCATCACGGTACCTCTTAGGCCCATCTCCTCCAAAACCTTCACCGCTTCTATGGTGGTTCCTCCGGGGGAGCAAACCATGTCCTTCAACTGTCCCGGATGCATGCCGGTTTCCAGCACCATCTTGGCGCTTCCGTACACTGCCTGTGCGGCAAATTCATAGGCCTGATCTCTGGGCATTCCGGCTGCCACAGCCCCGTCTGCCATGGCCTCAATGAACATAAACACGTAGGCGGGAGAGCTACCGCTGACACCCACCACGGCATCCATCAGTCGCTCCGGCACTACACTGGCCTTTCCAAACGCCCGCAAAAGGGTCAATACCCTCTGAAGTTCTTCCTCTGTTACCAAATCGCAAGGACTGACTGCGGTGCAGCCTTCCAAGACCAGGGCCGGGGTGTTGGGCATGCAACGAATGATTTTTGCATCCACTTCTCCAAAGGCCTTCTGCATAAATTCAATGGTGCGTCCGGCAGCGATGCTGACCACCAAAGTGTCCGATTGCAACTCTGTCTTGATCTCTTCGATGACAGCCCCCAAATAATTGGGCTTTACCGCCAAAAACAGCACATCCACGGCCCCTGCCACCGTTTTATTGTCGGTGCATATCTGCATTCCATAGGTGGTCGATGCCTTTTCACAGGCCGCCTCAGAAGGGTCTGCACCATAAATATCTGCAGGCTGTACCAATCCCTTGCCCAAAATACCTCCGATGATGGCACTGGCCATATTTCCAAGTCCGATAAATCCAATCTTCATACTATTCTCCCATCTGGCGCTGTCTGTGCGCTTCATACATTAACAGTGACGTGGCAATGGCCGCATTCAAGGATTCCACCTGTCCCTCCATGGGAATTTTCAGGTATTCATCTGCGGCTTCCGCCAAACCTTGTGTCAAACCATTTCCCTCATTTCCAATCAGAAATGCACATCCCTTTTGAAAATCGAAATGATCATAATATTTCTCTCCGGACAGATGCGCCGCATAGCTTTTGATGCCCTGCAACCGCATCTCTTCCGTGACTTTTATTAAATCTTCCGCATATACAATCGGCACTCTGTAAATGGACCCCATGGTAGCGCGAATGGTCTTGGGATTGTAGATATCCACACTGCCTTCGCTCAAAATCACACCGGTCACACCTGCCCCTTCGCCGGTGCGGACAATGGTTCCCACATTGCCGGGGTCCTGCAGATTTTCCAACACCACAAGCATTGGATTTTCCACTGCTATCAGTTCCTCTATCTTATAAGAAGGACGTTTCACCACGCAGAGAATTCCCTGGGGCGTCTGGGTGTCGGACATCTTGCGTAACACCTCTGCAGACACCTCCTCATAGCCTACCTGATCCAGTTTCTCCTTTATATCTATGTAATTCTGATTTTCCTTCACTTTGTCCAATGCATCTGTGGAGACATACACCTCCTGAATCCATTCCGCAGGGGCTTCTTCAAACATCTTAAAGCCCTCCACCAGAAAGATTCCGGCCTCTTTTCTCTCCCGCGCCTTGGTCTGCCAAAGCACCACCTGTTTCACCCGTGGATTAGATGTAGCTGTAATCATTTACAACACCTTTCTTGAAAAGAAACCGCAAGGACCCCCTGTAACGGAACCTTGCGGCTTAAGTTTCTCTTATCTTACTTAAATGGTTAATAATTTTGCCACTTCAAATTCGTATTCGTTGATTTCCTTTTTCTGGCTCATAGCCTCATCAATGTCAAAGTCCTGGAAGGTTCCATTGCAGAAACCAATGACACGATTGCTCTTACCTGCCAACAAAGTATCCACTGCATGTGCACCCATTATGGACGCGTAATAACGGTCCTTGGCTGTAGGATTACCGCCGCGCTGCATATAGCCCAAAATGGTTGCTCTGGTTTCGATACCGGTTGCTGCCTCGATTCTGCGGGCCATGGAAGTGGAATGTCCGATGCCCTCTGCATTGATAATCAAATGGTGGCTCTTGCCTCTCTTACGGCTCTGGATAATGTTATTGATGATGGTCTGCTCGTCAAAATCATATTTCTCAGGAATCAGCACATCCTCTGCACCATTGGCAACACCACACCAAAGTGCGATGTACCCTGCATTACGACCCATTACTTCGATGATACTGCATCTCTCATGGGAAGAAGAAGTATCCTTTACTTTATCGATGGCTTCCATGGCAGTGTTTACTGCGGTATCAAATCCGATGGTGTAATCTGTACAGGGAATATCCAAATCGATGGTGCCGGGGATACCGATGGTCTTAATCCCCTCTCTCGCCAGCGCCTGGGCACCCCGGAAAGAACCATCGCCACCGATGACTACCACACCGTCAATGCCATGCTTTCTACAAATGTCCGCGCCCATTTTCTGGTATTCCTTCTGCTTGAATTCCAAACATCTTGCGGTACCAAGCACAGTACCACCACGCTGAATAATATCAGAAACATGGCGTGCCTCC
>CAJGCP010000014.1 GCA_904501885.1 uncultured Acetatifactor sp.
CTATGAGAGAATTATTCTTACAGATCGTTTACGGACGTACTCAGTCTGCATTCTCAGAAGACGGACTTCCAGTAGGTGCAGGTCTTGAAGACCTTGGTAAAGGTTTAAGAAGCCAGGTTGGTACTATGTACGGTACTTTGGCGAAGGGACCTCGTTACTTGGAAATGGCTGAAGGTTATGTTACCGGTATCGCTTTGGATGCTGAAGATCAGATTATCGGTTATCAGTTCGTAAGCCTTGGCAAAATGACTGACTTTATCAAGAAGGGCGATGATCCTAACACTGCATGGGAAAAGGCAAAAGGTCAGTATGGCCGTGTTGCTGATGCAGTAAAGATTATTGACCCCAGACACGAATAAGATAGGAGGAAACGTAAGATGGCATTATTTGAATCATATGAAAGACGAATTGAGAAAATCAATTCCGTATTAAACAGCGTAGGCATTTCCTCCATCGAGGAAGCTGAGAAAATTACAAAGGATGCAGGTCTTGATGTATATAATCAGATCAAAGGCATTCAGCCCATTTGTTTTGAAAATGCATGTTGGGCATATATTGTAGGTGCAGCAATTGCAATCAAGAAGGATTGCAGAAGAGCGGCAGATGCTGCAGCAGCAATTGGTGAGGGTCTTCAGGCTTTCTGTATTCCCGGCTCTGTAGCTGATACCCGTAAGGTTGGTCTTGGTCATGGTAATTTGGGCAAGATGCTTTTGGAAGAAGAGACCGAGTGCTTCTGCTTCCTTGCAGGACATGAGTCCTTTGCAGCTGCAGAGGGTGCTATTGGTATTGCAGAGAAAGCGAACAAAGTTCGTAAGAATCCCCTGCGCGTTATTTTGAATGGTTTGGGCAAGGATGCAGCACAGATTATCGCTCGTATCAACGGATTTACTTATGTTGAAACAGAATATGATCCTTATACCAACACTGTAAAAGAAGTATTCCGTAAACCTTATTCTGAAGGACTTCGTGCTAAGGTGAATTGCTATGGTTCCAATGATGTATTGGAAGGCGTTGCAATCATGCACAAGGAAGGCGTAGACGTTTCCATCACCGGTAACTCTACCAATCCTACCAGATTCCAGCATCCCGTGGCAGGTACCTATAAGAAAGAGTGCTTGGAGCAGGGTAAGAAGTACTTCTCCGTTGCTTCCGGTGGTGGTACAGGACGTACCCTTCATCCCGACAACATGGCTGCAGGTCCTGCTTCCTACGGTATGACTGATACCATGGGACGTATGCACTCTGATGCACAGTTTGCAGGTTCTTCCTCCGTACCCGCTCATGTAGAAATGATGGGTCTCATCGGTGCAGGTAACAACCCCATGGTTGGTATGACTGTTGCAGTTGCAGTATCTATTCAGGAAGCTGCTGAAGCAGGTAAGTTCTAAGTCTATATAGTATATTTATACGATAATAAAATGCTACGATGTTTTCACGGACATCGTAGCATTTGTTTTTATCGAAATATATCATACTTATAGTTGTTTTTTATATTGATATGGGGTTAAGCCGTAAACCTTTTTAAATGCAGCTATAAAATGAGAACAGTCTGAAAACCCTGCAGAAAAACAACTTTCTGTGACAGTGTATCCCTCCTGTAATAAGCGTTCTGCATAAGACATTCGTCGGGATGTTAAGAGTTGATGAGGCGACAACTGCAAATATTGACGGAAGAGACGATTCATTGTGGCAGTGCTTGTGTGACAGGCATGGGCGATTTCTTTCACGTCATGAATGGAAGTAAAATTATGATTCACGTATTCCAACATTTCTTGAAATTTATCCGGAAGATTCGGTTTTTCGTGATTTTCTTCATTATGTTCGCTATGAGAAAGTAGTTGTAATAAAGAAAAGAATGCTACAGACTTTTCAAATACTTGGCCCTTCTGTTCTGATAAGAAGGTCAATTCTTCTAACAAATCAAATAATTCTTCGTGTCGGGAAGCATTTAATCGATGGAATCCTTCTCGTAAATTCTCTCTCAAAAAATCTGCCATAGAATTATTACCGTCTACTTGGAACCATACACAAAAGTGTTCGTGAATACCGAACTCATGATATAAGCAATGATGAAATGTGCCCGGTGAAGAAAAAATAATATCCCCTTTCTGTAATTTTGTAATTGTCTGATTGATAAGAAAAGATACATTGCCTGATTTGTTTACATAAATTTCGTAAAAGGGATGAATATGTGTATCATCAATATGGGGATCGTTTTCTTTGTATATTCTGGTATTATGAACTGCATGAAATGAAAAGTTACCGGGTTCGCAGGGGTTTTTGTTCGGGGTTGGAATGATTGGATTTTGGTTCATTTCATGTTTCTCCTTATTGCTTGCACCATATTGTATATATAATGATTCATTTTTCATATTATTTATATCATAATTGAAATAATATAGAATTACAAGCAGTATTCTAGTACTTGAATTAACGATAATCACAGAGAGGAGCAATTTGAAATGCTTGCTTTGGTAAAAGAAAAAGCGGGAGTAGAACATCTGGGATTAAAGGATTGTCCGATTCCTACCTGCAGTGACGATGAAGTGTTAATCAGAGTGTCTTACGGTGGCATCTGCGGAACAGACTTACATATTTATCATGATCAATATCCTTATTATCCGCCGGTCATATTAGGACATGAATTTTCCGGAGAAGTCGTGAAAGTTGGCAGCAAAGTAAAAACCTTTGTTGCAGGGGATAGAGTGGTTGGAGAACCCCACAACAAGGCCTGTGGAACATGCGATCAGTGTCGAAACGGACACATACAGAACTGTTCCGACAAACGCTCTATTGGATGGGGGATTGATGGTGCATTTACGGAATATTTAGTGATGCCGGAGCATTTATTACATAAAGTCCCGGAAGGTCTTTCCATGGAGGAAGCTGCCATGGCTGAGCCGACCGCAATTGTAGCGCATCAACTGTTGGAAAGAGCTACCGTTAGAGCGGGTGAAAATGTGGTGATTATGGGCGTAGGTCCTATCGCATTATTGGCTGCACAAATGGCAAAGATTTCCGGCGCAGGAAAAGTCATTCTTTGTGGCACCACAGCAGATGTGGAATATCGTTTAAAAATAGCAGATGAATTAGACTGTTATGATATATTTATTGATGTTACAAAAGAGAATGCCGAAGAAATCATTCTCAAAGAAACCGGGATTGGAGCTGATTTGGTCGTTGAGGCATCCGGTGCAGGAAGTGCAATTCGTACCGCGATTCATGTACTTAAGAAAAGAGGCCGATTATGCGCCATTGGTATGACCGGTAAGGAAACTGTAGAAGTGCCATGGAATGCAGCGATGATGAAGGTAATTGACGTACAGTTTAACATGAGTTCCAGTTATGAAGGTTGGAACATGGCACTTTCTTTGATGGCAAGTGGCAAATTAAATGTTCGTCCTTTATTCCAAGTCAGAGATTTGACGGATTGGAAAACATGCTTTGAAGAGTTGGAAGCAGGAAAAGCCCTTAAAATTTTATTGAAGCCGAAATACACCGGCGAGGAGTAACAGAATGGAAATTTCGTTAAAAGATAAAGTGGTTGTAATTACAGGTGCCTGTGGAGGTATCGGTTTGCCTATGGCAAAGATATTTGCTGAAAATGGTGCAAAAGTTGCGGTCTGCGATCTGAAAAATGCAGAAAAAGCAGCAGAAGAAATATGTCATTTAGGATTTGTTGCGAAAGGTTATGATTTTGATATTACCGATGCAAAAGCTGTAGGTATCGCAATGGAAGCCATTTCCGCTGATTTGGGTTCTATTCAGGTCCTAATTAACAACGCAGGAATCAATGTTGGACCAGACGAAAGAAAGCATGTGGATGAGTTTAATGATGAATGGTGGGATGCGATTATCAACGTGGATTTAACCGGTACCTATCATTGTACTAAAAAAGCCATTCCTTATATGACAGAAGGTGGTTCAATTATTAACATTTCCTCTATTGTTGGTATGGTAGGGCTACGTAATCAGTGCGCCTTTGATGCGGCCAAAGCGGGTGTCATTCACTTTACAAAAGCCATTGCGTTAGAATTGGCCCCTCAAGGAATACGAGCAAATGTGGTTTGTCCCGGATCCATTGGCATTGATTTGACGAATCAACTTTGGTCTCAAAACACTGCCATGCAAGGTCTCTTATCCCATATTCCCATGGGGCGTCAATGCAAACCGGAAGAAGTGGCAAATGTATGTGCTTTCTTAGCATCTGATTTGTCCTCCTATATGACAGGTACTGTAATTCCTGTAGATGGTGGATGGACCTGTGGTGGCTTTGCAAGAGATTTTTAATGTAAAGGAGAGAATCAAATATGAGATTTAGTGAGAAATTAAAATCTTTTCGTGTAGAGGAAGGCAGCATTGGGATTGGTTTTTTGGGCCAGGCAGGATTTGTATTCAAAACCGCTGACGATAAAATGTATGCGGTTGACCTATACCTGTCTAATTGCTGCGAACGTTATTTTGGCTTTAAAAGATTAATGCCACAGATTTTACAACCGGAAGAAATTGCCTTTGATGCAGTAATTTCTACCCACGCACATTACGATCATTTTGATCCTGATAGTATGACAGCGTTGCTGGAAGATGGACGCACTGAGTTTATTGGTGCTATGGACACGAAAGAAGAGTGCGATAAACTTGGAATACAATCAAATGTTACATTCTTACGAGTGGGGGACAGCATAGATAGAAATCTTCTAAGAATTACCGCAGTACCCTGTGATCACGGAAAGGATACCCCCTACGCCATTGGCTTGTTGATAGAAGTGGCAGGAAAGAGCGTCTATATTATGGGAGATACTGCATTTCGCCCGGATTATTTGGAGAATCCCTTGTTTCAGCATATTGATTTGTTGATTTTGCCAATCAATGGAGCTTTTGGGAACCTAAACGAAGCTCAGGCTGCAGAAGTCATTTCCATTTTACAGCCTAAACTTTCCATTCCCTGTCACTTTTGGAACTTTGCTGAACATGGCGGCAATCCCGGAATTTTTCAAGAGAAAATGAAAGAAACATCCCCGCATTGCAACTATTTATTGATGTATCAGGGGGAAATTATCACGATATAGAAAGGAAGACAAAGCTATGGCAAAAGTGATTGGCCCCGGTTCACTGATTGTTGATGTAACCGGATTTGCACCCCATCTACCGGTGGCAGGAGAGACAGTGAAAGGCACAACGGTTCGTTTTGGTCCCGGCGGAAAAGGAAGCAATCAAATGACAGCAGCCCACAGGGCAGGATGTACCGCAATGATTATCAGTCGAAGAGGCAAGGATGTGCTGGGTAAAGTGTTGGAAGACCACTATACCTCTGAAGGCATGAGTGAACAATATGTCATTGTAGATGAGAATGATGAATCCGGAAGTGCCTTGATTGAAATCGATGAGAGAGATGCGCAAAACCGCATTATTGTAGTACTGGGTGCAAATGAGAGAGTGGACAGAGTCAGTGTTCTTACGGCAGAAAAAGATTTTGCAGACTGCGATGCCGTATTGACCCAGTTTGAAACCACCTACGAAGCGGTACTTACCGCCAAAGAACTTGCAGCCAAATATAATAAACCGTTTATTTTAAATCCGGCGCCCTATTTAGATGTTCCGGTGTCTTTGTTTTCCGGCATCGATTATGTGACGCCCAACGAAACAGAAGCAGAACAATTTACAGGTATTGCAGTAAATAGTATTGAGGATTGCAGACTTGCCGCCCAAAAATTTTTTGAAATGGGTGTAAAAAATGTGATTATTACGCTGGGGGCCAGAGGCGTATTCTACAGCAACGGAAAAGAAGAAATCACCATTCCTGCGTTAAAGGTAAACGCCGTTGAAACCACCGGCGCCGGGGATGCATTTAACGGAGGATTGGCAACTGCAATTGCGGAAGGGTTGCCCATGGATATTGCATTGAAATTTGCCACATGTACGGCTGCGATTTCCGTCACCAGATACGGGTCCGGTCCTTCCATGCCATATCGACATGAAATTTTGGATTTATTGTATGAGAAGTTTGGAGTTTTGCTGTAATTTGATAACCAATGCAGAACTTATTAAGGAACGAAAGGAAAGATAAAAAATGAAATTAGAAGATATTTTAAACAAGGTAGATCACACCTTATTGAAGCAAGAGTCCACCTGGGCGCAAATAAAAACGATTCTGGATGAAGCCATAGAATATCATGCGGCTTCTGCTTGTATTCCTCCCTCCTTTGTAAAGCAGGCAAAGGAGTACGTGGGAGAGAGATTAAACATTTGTACTGTTATCGGATTTCCCAATGGGTATAACACTACCGCAGTAAAATGTTTTGAAACAGAAGATGCCATCAAAAACGGGGCAGAAGAGATTGATATGGTAATCAATATCGGATGGGTGAAGGAGAAGAAATTTGATGCTATTTTAGAAGAAATCAAAGCCATCAAAGCGTCCTGCAACGGAAAACTTCTGAAGGTCATTATTGAAACCTGTCTTCTAACCGAAGAAGAGAAGATAAAAATGTGTCAAATTGTGACTCGGTCAGGGGCTGAATATATTAAGACTTCTACCGGTTTTTCCACCGGTGGCGCAACCAAGGAAGATGTGTGTTTATTTGCGTCCAATATTGGACCTCATGTTTCTATCAAAGCCGCAGGCGGTATGAATAATTTGGAAGATGCAAAAGCATTTGTCGCATTAGGTACATCCCGTTTGGGGTCCAGCCGTGTGATCAAATCAATCAAAGGAAATGCACCCACATCAGGATATTAAATAGGGGAGATATCTATGCAACAATGTACATTTAAGAATCGCCCTGCAATTCTGATTAAAAGCAGAGATTTGACTGCCATCTTTTTGCCGGAAGATGGCGGGAAAATGGCCTCTTTGCAAGTTAATTCTACGGGCAGAGAACTGTTGATTGTAAAATCCAATGAGGAATATAAGACACTTTCCTATGACGGTTCCTACTGCGATTCGGAATGCAGCGCCTTCGATGATATGTTTCCCACGGTGGATCCGTATACCCCTTGCGCAGGTGAGTATGCAGGTGTATCCTATCCGGATCATGGGGAAATCTGCAGATTACCGTTCCATGTCGATGAGTTGAGTGATGGCGGCGCAGAATTGTCCTGTAAATCCAAGGTTTTTAATATCATCTATCATAAACAAATTATGCCTGCAAATAATGGCGGAATTAATATTACCTATCGGATTTGCAATTATGGTCAGGAAGATTTCCCTTTTCTTTGGGCAGGACATATTATGCTACAAGGAGAAGATGGAGCACATGTATTCACTCCCTTTGATGAAAATACTCCTACGGAAATGATGTTTTGTTCTACAGAGAATGATTTGACTGTTTTGCCCAAAGATCAGCTATCGGGATTCCATAAAGAAGGTGTAACCTATAAATTTTATTATTTAGCACCAATGCCTGAAGGCTGTTTTGGTTTAGAATATGCGGATAAAAGTAAGTTAATATTCACTGTGGATGAAGATAAAGTTCCATATTTGGGCTTATGGTTAAACAATGGGGCATTCCAAAACATTTACAGTATTACACCGGAACCCTGTACTGTACCATTTGATGCTCCGGACAGAGCTGGTAAAAGAGGATATACTTCAGTTATTCCTGCGGGAGCTTCTTTTGAATTTTGTTTCAACATCAGTTGGTGTAATAATAAAAAAGATTAGAGAAAGCGTAGCAGCAAGAAAGGATTATGATTTATGGATAAAATGAAGGCGATTACTGTCTATGGTCCAAGAGATGCTCGTATGGAAGAGGTACCTAAGCCCATTGCAACAGAAAACATGATAGTAATGAAGGTGTTGCGCACCGGTGTTTGTGCTACGGATAGTTCAATTTATACCGGCGAAAGTAGTTTTATAAAAAGTGGAGAAATCGTATATCCTTGCAGATTTGGTCATGAATGGGCAGGAATTGTTGAATCTGTGGGTGAGAAAGTTACAAAGTTTAAGCCCGGTGACCGTGTGTACGCAGATAACTTCACTTCCTGTGGCATCTGTGACATCTGCAGAAGTGGTGATTATACTGCTTGCCCGGACTTGCGTTCTGTTGGAACAGTAGATTGTTGGGATGGTTGTTTTGCAGAATATATGTTAATGCCGGAACATCATGTGTATCATTTGCCTGATGAAGTGACGATGGATGAAGGCGCATTAATCGAACCCGGTTCTATCGCTTATGACGCATTTCGCAATGTATCGCTATCAGATAATGATACCGCTGTAATCTATGGTACCGGTGCCATTGGATTGATATGTGCTTGGATGGCCAAATATTTAGGCGCCGGACAGGTGATTTTGGTAGGGCGAACAGATGCTAAATTGCAAAAGGCATTAGAGGTTGGTGCTGACAAGATAATCAACTGTGTGAAGGAAGATGCTGTTTCTAAAATTTTGCAATTGACAGGTGGGAAAGGAGCCTCTTTTGCAATCGAAACATCAGGCGCCGGTTCTGCTTTAAAACAATGTATTTTAGCCACAAGACGTTATGCAAGAATTTCTGTGATTAGTTTTTATGAAAGGAACCTGGATGACATACCCATGGATAATCTTGTCCTTGGGTGCAAGAGTCTTGTGGGTGCAGCTGGCAGATATGGAAATGCACCCGCTTTTTGTGAAATGATTGTAAATAATCCGATTAAATTAACGTCGGTGATTTCCCATCATGTTCCTTTCGAAAATTGTTTGGATGTTTTTGAACAGGAAGAAAATTATCGCAGCACTAAGATTAAAATTATGATTGATTTTCAGTAGGAGGGTACCCATGGAAAATAACAAGTTAAAGCCTTTTTTCACCAATGTAAATAATGTAAAACCCTTAATGTTTGGAGAAGAATATGCCTCAAGAATGATTTTGGATCATGTTGTTACCGGAAGGGATGGAGTGATTCAAATGAATCATGGCACCGTAAAAGCAGGTTGCGCACTGGGCGGCGGTGTACATGATGAGGATGAGATATATTACATTCTTTCAGGACATGGCAAACTGCAATTGGATGAAGAAATTATTGATGTGGTACCTAATCAGGTGATTTTTATTCCTGCAGGATGCTTTCATGCTTTAGACAATCGTGAGTCTGAGGAAGATATGTGTATTCTAACATTCTGGAAAGATTATCGGTATAATGAAGCCTATGAAGCAAGAATGAAACAATGGGGTAAGTCCTTTGTTACTATAGACGAAGATGTATAATGCATCTTCGTCTTTTTAATGTCTGTTTTTTGCATGAAATGTCTGTATTTTGCAATGTTTACAGTTCCCTGTTTCATTGACATAAAAATTTAGCAATGATATAATTTTAACAAAATTTCCAGAGAGGAGAATGATGAGTATGGATATTATTTTTAAAGACCTACATTTTATTGTTTTAGAAGATAAAAAGGTTGTTCTTCCGGAAGGATTTGGCACCACGCCGGGATACGATGAAGGGAGTGTCAAAAATAAATTAGGTTTGGTTGATATACAGTTGGCAGGAGATAACCATCCCCCCTTTGGAGGCACCCACAAACGTATCGGCACATTGGAAAGAGGAAATCTGCAATATGTTTCTCATAGCATTCAGGGGAATCAGCTATGTATTATAACCAAGTCTGAACGACTGCAGGTAGAAAGTTTTTATATTGCAAATGAGGGTACCAACGCCATTCGTACCTTCCATAAGATTACCAATATTTCAAACGAAGAAGTGATACTGGAAAGCGCAAACAGCACTACATTGTTTAGTGATGGAATGGATGATTTGCAAAACATGTATTTCCATGAGTTTACCAGTTGCCATCACTATGAGAACCAGCCTAAAGTAAGCAGTTTTCGTGAATTAAATCTGTTTCGTCCTTCTGCAACCTTCCGCAGAGTGAATATCGGAAGCAAAGCAACCAATGCCTTCTTCCCCATGGGTATTGTGGAAAACAGAAAGACAAGTAAGTTCGTAATGTTCCAGATTGAGAGCGATAACGACTGGTATTACGAATTGGGGCCTATCAGTAGCAAAGAGTTTTATCTCTATCTAAGTGGTCCTGACCAAATGTATCATTCCTGGTGCAAAAAACTGGCTCCGGGAGCAAGTTATGTCACTGTTCCCGTTGCTGTTGCATACGGCAATTCATTGAATGAAGTGATTGCAGAAATGACCCATTATCGTCGTACACTGGTTCCTTACTTTGCGCCAGATGCAGATTTGCCTGTTATATTTAACGAATATATGCATTTGGCATGGAATGCCCCTTTTGAGCATGTGACCAAAGCCTTGGTACCTGAGGTTGCTAAATTAGGCGCCCAGTACTATGTCATTGACTGCGGTTGGCATGATGATGTGGATCCTGATACCATCTATAATTACACCGGTGCATGGTATGAAAGCCGTGACCGTTTCCCGGCAGGCATCGCTGCGATGGCAGACTATGTACATAGTCATGGTTTGAAATTTGGTCTGTGGATTGAACCTGAAGTGGTAGGACAGCATTGTAAAGAAATGTTGGAATACTATGATGACGATTGCTTCCTCACCAGAAACGGCAAAAAAATCTGCGAGATGGGACGTTATTTCCTGGATATGAGGCATCCCAAGGTTAGAGCATATTTGAACGAAGTCATCGACAGAATGTGCGATGAATATGGCGCTGATTATATTAAGTTTGACTATAACGAAGAGTGTGGTCCTGGCACAGAATTGAACAGCGATAGCTTGGCTGACGGCTTACAGCAGCATTGCGAAGCAAGAGCAGAATGGGTGAAAGAAATCACCGAAAGACATCCCAATGTTATATTTGAAAATTGTGCCAGCGGTGGTCAGAGATTGGATTACAAGTCCATGAGTTTGCATCCTCTTTGTTCTACTTCCGATCAGATTCATTATTATCTGTATCCTTACATTGTTGCAAACATGTTTACTGCAGTGTTGCCTGAACAGGCGGCTGTTTGGAGTTATCCTGTAAACACCGACATTTATGATGTGGTTGGTGCTGAAAAATCTGACGAAATGGTAAGCGAAGAATTGGTGGTTATCAATATGCTCAATGCCATTTTGGGTCGTGTGCATTTGGCTTCCAGAGTCAATCTTTTGGCGGACAAAAAAAAGGCATTGATCAAAGAAGGTATTGAATACTATCACGTGATGACACCATACAAAAAGAAATGTGTACCTTACTTGCCACTTGGTTATGCATCTGTTGGAGATGGTACCGTTGCTGTGGGTATTATGGCAGAAAAGAAACTTTTCCTTGGAGTTTGGAATTTAAAGGGTAACAAAGAAATAGAAATTCCTTTCCCTGGCTTAAAGGTGAAAGATGCGAAGGTGGGATATCCTAAGAATCTGCCTACGAATTATGGCTTAAAAGACAATGTTTTATCCATTCGGTTCACAGAAGATGAACAGGCAAGATTGTTTGAAATTGATTTGATGTAAAGGAAAAGAAGAGGGCTGATGAAATTTTTCATCGGCCCTTAATTATTTACTATGCTTAATTTGAATGTGCTATATGATAAATGTAAATGTTTAGTATTCAATGGACAGATTTGCATCGTCAGGTTCTTCACCGTGAAGAAAAGCCAAAACGATTTGCAATCTTTTATATGCGCGTTCGTAATTCTTCCCTGCATATTCTGCAATGTATTCATTATAGGAACCGTTGCTGTATGCATCTTTGTAACTCTTTACCGCCTCGGTCATATAAGTGGCTGCTTCTGCGGCCATTTCTTCTAAGTAATCAAATTCGTGAGGGAAATCCATTGCACCAAAAGACTGGAAGATAATATCTAAATCGCTCATATAGCTTAATAACTCATCGGGTGCGGTGGTCTTATTGGGGTCAATGCTGTTGATTGCAATATCAATTTCTGCAATCTTAGAACAAATATCCTCCATACTCTGCTTGAATTGAGATAAATCCTGTGTTTCCCCGCAGCCGGTCAGTAAAAAACAAGACAGCATAAAAGATAATATTATTTTAAGTAAATTGCGTTTCAAATCAATTTCCTCCTTCATTTGTCACATCAGTTAAAATCTAACATAATTTTCTCTTGTTTGCAATAGATTTCATTTTAACAATATTTATTTATATTCATCCATAAAGAACAAGAAATAACTAATAATTTTGTGCAAATCGTTGACATTTATTTGCAACAATAGTAAAATAAATTTATCTGTAAAACATTACAGAAAAATAGAAAGGAAGGAAAATAATATGAGAAAGAATGTAAGAAGAATCTTGGGCGCAGTTTTGGCTGGCGCTATGATTCTTGGTACTATGGCTGCTTGTGGCGCTGAAGAAGTAGC
Source organism: uncultured Acetatifactor sp. (assembly GCA_904501885.1). GTDB lineage: Bacteria > Bacillota > Clostridia > Lachnospirales > Lachnospiraceae > Acetatifactor. The sequence goes on from CAJGCP010000014.1 coordinate 12,271, forward strand.
TAACAGCGATAGTGCTGCAGTAGAGAGCTCCGTTGAGGGCTCTGTTGAAACCGCAGGTGTTACTTATCCTCTTGATACCGATGAGACTTTGACTATCGCAATGATCAACGATAAGCCTGTAGCTGCAGTTTCTAAGGATATCACCGCAACTCCTTTTGCAAAAGCATGGCAGGAATACACCGGTGTTACCATTGAGTTCGTTATCTGCGAAGACAACAATGCAATGAACTTGTTGTTTGCAGATGGCAATTTGCCTGATATCGTTATTTGGACTCCTTACAGCGCATATGCTGGTGGTCCTCAGGCTGCAATTGAAGATGGCATCATTTCCCCCATCACTCGCGAAGAGTTAGAGCAGTATGCTCCTGACTATGTAGCAGTATTGGACAATGGTCATCCCGATTTGAACCGTACATACAAGACCGATGATGGTGTTTACATCGGCTTTGGTCAGATTCCTGCAAGTAAAGAGATGCGTTCTGCATCCGGTATGCTTGTACGTGGTGACTGGTTGGATGAGTGGGGCATGGAAGTTCCCGACACCATCGAAGAGTTGGAAGCTTACTTGACCAAGAGTTTGGAAGTAGAAGGCATGCAGACTCCTTTCCAGTCTTCTCACTTGCTTGCTCCCGCTGAGTATGGTTACTGGACATCTCCTTTCGGCCTTGTAGCAGCAGCTTTGTACCAGGTTGATGGTCAGGTTCACTGTGGTTACGCTGAGCCTGAATACAAAGATTTCATCATGTGGGCAAGAAGCCTTGTTGAGAAGGGCTTGATGGATACCAGCTTTACTTATCTTGAGAACACCGTTTACGGCGATGGTACTGCAGTATGGCATGCTTCCATCGGTTCCGGTATCGGTACCTATATGGCATATGCAGAAGATCCTACCTCCGGACTTGGTGAGAATTGGCATGTTCGTCCTATGCCCAGCTTGAAGGGTGAAGATGGCGTTGCTCGCGCTGGTTATGCATTCTATTCCAAGCCTGCTGGCGGAAGAATTGCATGGCTTACTCCTCAGTGCGATAATAGAGAATTGGCACTTCAGTTCCTGAACTATGGTTATACTGAGGCTGGTAAGATGCTGTTCAACTTTTGTGTAGAAGGCGAATCTTACTTCTATGATGAAAATGGCGATGCTAGATATACTGACTGGATTACTCACAATCCCGATGGTTTGTCCATGCAGTATGCTATGGCTCAGTACAACAGAGCAGCAGTTGGCGGTGGCCCGATGGTTCAGACTGACGAGTATGCTCGCAACTACTTCTGGAGACCTGAGCAGCAGGAAGCTAACAAGATTTGGCCGGATAACATGGGTGAGGAATATACCATGCCTGAGTTTACAGTAGATCCTGCAGATGCGGCTGAGTACGCAAGACTTGCTGCTGACATTAAGACATATATGGAAGAATCCAGAGTGAAATTTGTGACCGGCGAATATACTGCTGATGATTTCGAAGCTGTTTACATCCCTACCTTGAAGGATATGGGTCTGGACAGATATCTTGAAATCATTCAGGAAGCTTGCGACAGATTCTACGCTAGATAATTATATCTGAAATAATCTTAAAATTGTGGGTTGGTGCATTTTATGCATCAACCCATTTTTTTGAATAAAATATAGTCTTAATTTATTAACATGTTAAAATACACCCTTTTTATTTCCGTTAAAATGTGGTAGAATATCGTTTAATGATAAAATATATCAAATTATTATGTTTCTAAGACTTGTGGAGGAACTTTTCCTATGATAGGTGCTGATGCAATCGTTAAATGTTTAGAGGCAGAGGGTGTGAAAGAGGTATTTGGATATCCCGGTGTTGCTATCTGCCCTTTTTATAACAGCATATTAGATTCTGATATTCGCCCCATTTTGGTACGAACAGAGCAAAACGCCGCACATGCAGCAAGCGGCGTAGCAAGAATGACAGGACGTCCCGGTGTTTGTGCTGTCACCTCCGGTCCCGGTGCCACCAATGTAATCACGGGAATTGCTACCGCTTTTGCTGACAGCATTCCTTTGATCTGTATTACAGGACAGGTGAATAGTGAGCTTCTGGGAAGTGATGTGTTTCAGGAAGCAGATATATACGGCGCTGTAGAGTCTTTTGTAAAATATAGTTATTTGATCAAAAATGTAAACGACATTCCCCGTGTATTTAAAGAAGCCTTCTATATTGCAAATAGCGGCAGAAAAGGGCCTGTGTTAATTGATATCCCCATAGATATCCAAAATGCACCCATTCCTAAGTTTAAATATCCGGAGAGCGTTTCTCTTAGCACGTACAAGCCTACTGTAAAGGGAAATATTGTTCAGATACGAAAAGTGATAAAAGAACTGGAAAAAGCAAAACGCCCTATTATTTGTGCAGGCGGTGGAATTTTACTTAGTGAAGCGCAAGATGTATTACGCACCTTTGCGACAAATCACAACATCCCTGTGGTGACTACCATGATGGGTATCGGGGTTATGCCGACCAACCATCCTCTATACTATGGTATGGTTGGAAATAATGGCAAACCTTATGCTAATAGAGCAATGAATGAGGCAGATTTGGTCATTATGGCAGGAGCCAGAGTGGCAGATAGAGCCATTAGTCAGCCGGATTTGATTACGAAGGATAAGATTTTGGTTCACATAGATGTGGACCCTGCTGAAATCGGCAAGAATGCAGGACCTACCATTCCCATTGTAGGTGACGCAAAGCATATATTTGAAGACTTTTTAGCAGAAGAGTTGTCCGCAGATTATTGCGATTGGATTAATGTATTAAATGAATACAAATCCGCTATGGCAATCATTCGTAAACCCGATGCCAATTATGTAGATCCTGAGTGTTTTATTCGTAAACTAACCGAAAAGATGGAAGACAACGCAGTATATGTTGCAGATGTTGGACAAAATCAGATTTGGTCCTGTGCATATGCACAAATCAAATCAGGTAAGTTTTTGACCTCCGGGGGTATGGGTACCATGGGATATTCTATTCCAGCTGCAATCGGAGCAAAAGTTGCCGCCCCCAACAGACAAGTAGTAGCGGTGTGTGGAGATGGATCATTCCAGATGTCTATGATGGAACTTGCCACCATGATACAGCATGGTATTCAAGTAAAAATTGTAATTTTCAAGAATAATTATCTTGGTATGGTGCGCCAATATCAACATTTTTCCTATCAAGACAAATATTCTGTTGTAGATTTGTCAGGTAGTCCCGATTTTTCCAAACTATCTGAGAGTTATCATATTCCTTTTATTCGATTAGAAGATATGTCATCCTGCGATGCGACAATTGATGCATTTTTGAAAGAAGATACTTCTATGATACTGGAATGCAATATTGATCCAATGGACTTGGTATAGTCAGAGGAGAATTGTAATATGAAAAAGAGAATTTATTCCGTTTTGGTGGAAAATCAGGCCGGTGTATTATGCAAAGTTGCTGGTCTGTTTTCGCGACGCTGTTTTAATATCGACAGTCTTGCTGTAGGCGAAACAGATAGTCCCGAAGTGTCCTGCATGACCATCGTCAGCAGTGGCGACGAACGCACCATAGAACAAATAGAAAAGCAGTTAAACAAAAAATTAGATGTTATCAAAGTAAAAACTTTGAAGGAACAGCAATGCATTACCAAGGAATTGATGCTTGTAAAAATCAAATATAATACAAATAATCGTAAGGAAATCATGGAAATTTGTGAAATTATGAACGCTCAAATTGTAGATATGTCAAAGCACTTTATGATTATTCAGATTTGCGATGCACCGGATCGTGTGAAGGGGTTGCTTGCGATGTTTCGTTCTATCAGTATTGTGGAAGTTGCCCGAACAGGGACCTTGGCGCTCTCCAAATGTAGCGAAAGCGATAAAGGGTAGTTTTACAGATCACAAATCCCTTTGTTGACAGACTTATATCTGGTTGATATGATGGAAAAGATGGCGATTAGAAAGGTGTAATGTAATATGCAGAAAAAGGTATTTCAGATTATTGTTAATAATACTTCCGGTGTTTTGAGCCGTATTTCAGGCTTATTTTCTCGAAGAGGCTATAACGTAGAAAGTATTACCGCAGGTACAACCACAGATGATGGTATTACCCGTATTACCATCGTGGCAAGCGGTGATTTAGAAGCACTGGAACAGATTGAAAAACAATTGGCAAAATTAGAGGACGTACTCACAATCAAAGAATTAAAACCCGATGAAAGTGTGTATCGGGAATTAATTCTATTAAAAGTAAAAGTGTTGCCCCAGGATAGACAAAGTGTAATGTCTGTAGCCGATATCTTCCGGGCCAAGATTATCGATGTGGCGCCCGAGAGTCTTATCATAGAATTAACAGGTAACCAACAAAAAATAGATGCTTTTATTTCCTTGTTGGAGGGCTATGAGATTTTAGAACAGGCCAGAACAGGCATCGCCGGTTTGGGTAGAGGCACAGAACATATTTTATATAGAGAATAATACATAACCATCAGAACATTTTAAATTATAATAAATTATATAAATGGAGGATTTTTAAAATGGCTAAGATTTTTTATCAGGAAGACTGTAATCTGTCTATGTTAGATGGAAAGACCGTAGCAATTATCGGTTACGGAAGTCAGGGACATGCACATGCATTGAATTTGAAGGATTCCGGATGCAATGTCATCATAGGTCTCTACGAAGGTTCCAGATCATGGGACAAAGCAGTGAAGCAGGGATTTGAAGTATTTACTGCTGCAGAAGCTGCAAAACGCGCGGATATCATCATGATTTTGATCAATGATGAGAAACAGGCAGATTTGTACAAGAACGACATCGAGCCCAATCTGGAAGCAGGCAATATGTTGATGTTTGCCCATGGTTTCAACATTCATTTCGGATGTATTGTTCCTCCTGCTGATGTTGATGTTACCATGATTGCACCTAAGGGCCCCGGACATACTGTTAGAAGTGAATATCAGGCAGGCAAGGGAGTTCCCAGTCTGATTGCAGTACATCAGGATGCTACCGGTAAAGCGCAGGATATTGCACTTGCATATGCACTGGGAATCGGTGGCGCAAGGGCAGGCGTTTTGGAAACCACCTTCCGTACCGAGACAGAAACAGACCTGTTTGGTGAGCAGGCAGTATTGTGTGGTGGTGTTTGCGCTTTGATGCAGGCCGGATTTGAAACCTTGGTGGAAGCAGGTTACGACGAGAGAAATGCATATTTTGAATGTATTCATGAAATGAAATTGATTGTAGACTTGATCTATCAGAGCGGTTTTGCAGGAATGAGATATTCCATTTCCAATACTGCTGAGTATGGTGATTATATCACCGGGCCTAAGATCATTACCGAAGATACCAAAAAGGCAATGAAGAAAGTACTTAGTGACATTCAGGACGGTACTTTTGCAAAGGAATTTTTGCTTGATATGTCCGGTGCAGGCAAGCAGGTACATTTTAAAGCCATGAGAAAGCTTGCGTCTGAGCATCCCGCAGAGAAAGTCGGAGAAGATATCAGAAAGCTATACAGCTGGAATAACGAAGAAGACAAACTGATTAACAACTAATTTATTATACTCAATCTATCAGGTTGGAGGTTCGTACCTATGGGAATGACAATGACCCAAAAGATTCTGGCCCGCGCTGCCGGTCTTGAAAGCGTTTGTGCCGGACAATTGATTGAGGCAAATCTGGACCTTGTTTTAGGAAACGATATTACCAGTCCGGTGGCCATCAAAGAAATGGATAAATTTCATACAAATGGTGTGTTTGACAAGAATAAAATCGCCCTTGTTCCGGATCATTTTGTACCCAATAAGGACATTAAATCTGCACAGCATTGCAAATGTGTTAGGGAATTTGCCAAAAAGCATGATATTACCAACTACTTTGAAGTTGGAGAGATGGGAATAGAACACGCATTATTGCCCGAAAAGGGACTTACCGTTCCCGGAGATGTGATTATTGGTGCTGATTCCCACACCTGTACTTATGGTGCGTTAGGTGCTTTTTCTACCGGAGTAGGAAGCACGGATATGGCGGCCGGTATGGCTACAGGAAAAGCCTGGTTTAAAGTTCCTGCTGCAATTCAGTTTGTCCTGACAGGTAAGCCCGCAAAATGGATTAGCGGAAAAGATATTATTCTACATATCATTGGAATGATAGGTGTGGATGGCGCATTATACAAATCCATGGAATTTACAGGAGACGGTATTGCTTATTTGTCCATGGACGATCGTTTTACCATTGCCAATATGGCCATTGAAGCTGGTGGCAAGAACGGCATTTTTCCGGTGGACGATATTGCATTGGAATATGTAAAAGCACATTCCGATAAGCCATATACGGTATTTGAAGCTGATTCGGATGCTGTTTACGACCAGGTGTATACCATTGACTTAAGTGCCTTGAAGCCTACTGTAGCATTTCCCCACTTGCCGGAAAATACCCATACCATAGATGAAATCCAGGCAATGGAAGATATTTTCATCGATCAGGTGGTGATTGGTTCTTGCACCAACGGTAGACCTGAGGACTTGAGAATTGCTGCTGAAATTCTTTCCGGCAAACATATTGCCAAGGGCATGCGTTGTATTATCATTCCCGGCACACAGGCTATTTATATGCAAGCCATTGAAGAAGGTTGGGTGAAGACATTTATAGAAGCAGGTGCTATTGTCAGTACTCCAACTTGCGGACCCTGTTTAGGTGGTTATCTGGGTATTCTTGCAGAGAACGAAAGATGTGTTTCCACCACAAATCGAAATTTTGTGGGTCGTATGGGGCATATCACATCCGAGATTTATTTGGCAAGTCCTGCTATTGCAGCCGCAAGTGCCATTACCGGTAAGATTTCATCACCGGAAGAAGTATAGGAGGTCTCTATGGAAGCGAAAGGTATTGTTTTTAAATATGGTGACAATGTAGATACAGACGTCATTATTCCTGCAAGATATCTAAATTCTTCAGACCCCAAAGAGCTGGCGATGCACTGTATGGAAGATATTGATGCAGAATTCATCCATAATGTAAAAAAAGGCGATATCATAGTGGCGGATAAAAACTTTGGTTGCGGTTCTTCCAGAGAGCATGCCCCTATTGCCATCAAGGCGGCCGGTGTCAGCTGCGTGATTGCAGAAACTTTTGCCAGAATTTTTTACCGTAATGCAATTAATATTGGATTGCCCATCATCGAATGTCCCGAGGCTGCCAAGGGCATCAAGGCAGGAGATGAAGTACATGTAAACTTTGATACCGGAGTTATTACCAATGTGACCACCGGCGGACGGTTCCAAGGGCAACCTTTTCCTGAGTTTATGCAAAAAATTATAGCTTCTGAGGGATTGATTTCGTACATTAATAACAAATAATATAGGAAGTTCCGGTCTATGGCCGGGACTTCTTTGTTATATTTTGGGTAAATTTAACTTGAAACATATGTTCGATTATGGTATGATATATAAAATTAGATTTATTTAGCGACAAGAATCAAATCAATTGCAAGGATGAAAAGAGTATGATTGCTTTTTTAAAAGGATTCATTGAGGAAATTTCCGAAGATACGTTACAGTTAGATGTGCAAAATGTCGGTTATAACATTAGGATAACCACTTCCTGCGCTGCAAGTTTGTCAGGAGAAAAAGGTATTGTAAAAATCTACACTTATATGAGCGTGAAAGAAGACGGCGTTGGTCTGTTTGGCTTTCTTACGAAAAACGAATTAGAAATTTTCAAAAAATGCATCAGCGTAAACGGCATTGGCCCCAAAGCTGCCATGTCAATTTTATCTACGATGGATGCAGACACCCTTAGATTTGCCATTTTATCCGGAGATGCCAAAGCCATATCTAAGGCCCCCGGTGTTGGTTCTAAAATGGCGGAGAGATTAATTCTTGAATTAAAGGATAAACTGCCCGCAGATGACAGTTATTTTGATATGGAAGCCAAAGCATACGCCTCCCAAACATCCTTAGAAGGGGCGCAGACCCAGGAAGCTGTTGCTGCGCTTGTTTCATTGGGGTACAATCAAACTGAAGCCAGAAAAGCCATTCAAAGCGTTGTGGGCGCAGAGAATATGGATTCCGGCGAAATTTTAAGACTTGCTTTGAAGCAGTTATATTAATTCATAAGGAATCATAGTATGAGCAGAAGATTAATTGAAACAAGTATTACTCCGGAAGATATTAAATTAGAAAGTTCTATTCGTCCGCAAACATTGAATGACTATATCGGACAAAACAAAGTAAAAGAGAATCTAAAGGTTTGCATTGATGCTGCAAAAATGCGAGGCGACACATTGGATCATGTTTTGTTTTATGGTCCTCCCGGCTTAGGAAAAACCACACTTTCCGGCATCATCGCCAATGAGATGGGGGTCAACATGAAGGTTACCAGTGGTCCTGCCATTGAAAAACCGGGTGAACTTGCGGCTATTTTAAGTGGATTAGAGCCGGGTGACCTCTTATTTATTGACGAAATTCATCGTTTGAATCGTCAGGTCGAAGAAGTGTTGTATCCCGCAATGGAAGATTTTTGTATTGATATCATGATTGGAAAGGGCAGCACTGCCAAATCCATTCGCCTGGATTTGCCACATTTCACCTTAGTTGGGGCAACCACCAGGGCGGGCATGTTGACCGCACCTTTGCGTGACCGTTTTGGCCTGATTGAACGTCTTGATTTTTATACTGTATCCGAATTGCAGACCATTGTTCAAAACTCTGCCAAAATACTTGATGTTGAAGTAGATTCTGCAGGCGCATGTGAAATTGCAAGACGCAGTAGAGGGACGCCACGACTTGCCAATCGCATATTAAAAAGAGTTCGTGATTTTGCTCAAGTAAAATATGACGGCAAGATTACAGAAGAGATTACCAAAACAGCTCTGGATCTCATGGATATTGACAATTTGGGACTTGATCACATTGATAAAAATATCCTGTTAACCTTAATTGAAAAATTTGATGGTGGTCCTGTTGGTTTGGAAACATTAGCAGCATCCATCGGAGAAGATAGTGGTACCATTGAAGATGTATACGAACCCTATTTAATTAAGAATGGATTTCTTAATCGTACTCCACGTGGACGAATGGTGACGGATTTGGCTTATCGTCATTTGGGTCTAGAAAGACTTGCCTGAATCCATACAATGAGATATAATTATCAAAAGGATATATGAAGCAATAGGTATGATGTTACAAAGGAGAGGCAATTATGAATTCTAAAACAGATGCAGATGTACTGATTGGTGGCAAGTTATTCACTTTAAGCGGTTATGAAAGCGAAGAATATCTGCAAAAAGTTGCCTCCTATATCAATAAAAAAATAGACGAATATAATAAAATTGATTCTTTTCGTCGTCAACCGTCTGACAGACAGGCTGTTTTATTGCAATTAAACATTGCAGATGATTATTTTAAAGCAAAACGTCAAATTTCTATCTTAGAAGATGACATCAAAGCAAAAGAAAAAGAATTATATGATTTGAAACATGAGTTGATTTCCACACAGATTCGTTTGGAAACTGAGTTAAATAAAAAATAATAATGGGCTGTCCACAGGACAGCCTTATTTCTTTTGAAAGGAACTTCCATTAATGAAGGCAGTAAACAACAATTTCAACATACCTGAATTATTATCCCCTGCCGGAGAACCCGACAGTTTTTTTGGTGCAATCAACGCCGGGGCAGATGCAATCTATTTGGCAGGAGAAAAATTTGGAGCCAGAGCATACGCAACAAATTTTAATACAGACACTCTTGTGAACTGCATTTATTATGCCCATTTGATGCATAAAAAAGTATATTTAACTGTAAACACCCTTTTCAAAGAAAACGAAACAGAACAGTTACTCGCGTATATCCTTCCATTTTATGAAGCAGGGTTGGATGCGTGTATCGTGCAGGATTTAGGTGCGCTACGGATCTTAAAAACAGCATTTCCTGACATGGAAATACATATCAGTACACAAATGACCATCTGCAGTCAATACGGTGCAAATTTACTGAAAGAAATGGGAGCCTCCAGAATTGTACCCGCCAGGGAATTAAGTTTAAATGAGATTCAACAAATAAAAAGAAATGTAAATATTGAATTAGAAACATTCATCCATGGTGCAATGTGTTATTGTTATTCCGGGCAATGCCTATTTAGCAGCATTCTTGGTGGACGAAGCGGTAACCGTGGAAGATGTGCGCAGCCTTGCCGTTTGCCTTATCAGATAAGAGAGAACCATGCCATTTCCCGTGAAATGTATCCCTTAAGTCTCAAGGATATGTGTACCATAGAACATCTTCCTCAATTAATAGAATCCGGCATTGACTCTTTTAAAATTGAAGGGCGAATGAAAAAACCGGAATATGCTGCCGGAGTCACAGATGTCTATCGTCGGGCAATGGACCGATACTTTGAACTTAGAACAATGCATGGCGCAGAAGAAGCCGCACACAGATATACCTGCGATTCCTCCGATCAAAAAATATTATCATCGCTGTATATTCGAAGCGAAGTACAGGATGGATATTATTTCAAACACAATGGAAAAGAGATGATTACGTTGGAATCCCCTTCTTATGCAGGAGGAGATGAACAATTGCTGGCTTCTATCCAACAATCATTTTTACATACAAAAAAGCGTTTACCGGTAGAAATAAATGCCAAATTCTCTGTTGGTGCACCTGCCAAACTTTCCATTCGCTGTGAAGATGCAGAGATTCATGTAGAAGGCGCAGTGGTAGAACAAGCGAAAAATGCACCTTTAACAGAAGAAAACATCAAAAAACAATTGCTTAAATTAGGGGATACCAGTTTTTTTTCCGAGCACATAAGCATTCAAATGGATGATACCATTTTCTTTTCGCTAAAGGCATTGAACGAGTTGCGTAGGGACGCGTGTGACAGGCTACTTGTTGCCCTAACGCAGAAGCAAAGAAGAATTGCTCCGGATTTTATGCTACAACCATCTTTTGAAACCGATGGAATCAGTAGTATTTTGAAAATAAGTCACAAAAATAACGACTGTAAAATTTCTGAAGAACCGATGTATTCTATTTTGGTTTCCAATTTACTGCAACTACAGGAAGTGCATCGTTATTTACAGAAAAATAGTAGACAAGTTTCTCGGGTCTATATAGAAATAGACTGTTTTTTTGATAAATCAGCTGAGATGACAGAATCTATTTTGACTCTAAAAAAATATACCGAAATATGGATTGCTTTGCCCTATATCTTCCGTAATAAAACAGAACAGGAAATGGAGCAGTTGCTATTACTTCATGAAGCAATCCATTTTGACGGGGTACTGGTTCGCTCTATGGATGAATTTGGCTTCCTTAAAAATCATCCATTTCAAAAATTGCCCCTACGGGCAGATGCAGGTGTTTATACATGGAATTTTGCAGCAACCCAAGAACTATCAGAAATCTGCCAAAGATTTACGATTCCCTATGAATTGAATTCCAAAGAACAGGGAATACTGCTAAATAAAGCAAATGCATCTTCTTATGAAAAAATAGTGTATGGTAGAATTCCGATGATGGTAACAGCCAACTGTGTCATGCGTACGTCGAAAGGATGCAATAAAGATAACCACGCCACATTACATTTGGTGGACAGATATAAAAAAGAGTTTCCTGTGGTGCGAAATTGTGGCCAGTGTTATAATGTCATTTACAACAGCGTACCGCTCCGATTATCATTGGAAACCCAAGGGAATTCACAGTTCAAAGAGCTTCGATTACAGTTTACCATCGAGGATGCCGACACCACTGCCAATGTCTTAGAATATTATCTGGGAGAGGAAAGTACTTCCAATCATTTCTCCCAAGAATATACCACGGGACATGAGAAAAGAGGCGTAGAATAAAATTTATAATTTATTCACTTGCACTTCCCTTCGCATTAGACTATACTAAATTTAATTATTACTATATTACGCCATACAGGAGGATTGCAATGATAGAAGCAGTAAGCTGTGGTGGTGTAGTGATTTTCCGCGGAAAGATTCTTCTCTTGTATAAAAGTTACAAGAACAAATACGACGGATGGGTTCTGCCCAAAGGTACCGTAGAAACAGGAGAGTCTCATGAACAAACAGCACTTCGGGAAGTGAAAGAAGAAACCGGAGTCAAAGCAAACATCATTAAGTATATTGATAAAAGCGTGTATTCATTCAACGTTCCCGAAGACGTCGTTGAGAAAGAAGTTCATTGGTATCTGATGAGCGCGGATAGTTATTACAGCAAACCACAAAGAGAAGAAAACTTTATGGATTCCGGCTATTATAAATACCACGAGGCCTATCATTTGCTGAAATTCTCAAACGAGAAACAGATTTTAGAAAAAGCGTACGAAGAGTACAAAGAGTTAAAGAGGAATAATCTTTGGAAGGAGAACACATGGCACTCATAATTATCGGCAAAGTATTATTGACATTGCTGATCATTGTTGTTTTATTATTATTTCTCTTATTATTCTTCCCAATTTCTTATCGTCTTTATGTAAAGAGAAAAGAAACAAAAACAGAACTAAAGGTGTATCTTCGCTGGTTGTTTGGTTTCATAAAGGGACGCTATCATTATCCGGAGCCAAACAGATTACAGGTATTTCTTTTATGGAAAGAACTGACAACTTTTCATGGGACAAAGAGGCGCGACAAGTCATCTTCGAATGAAAAGAAGAAAAAGGTAACGAATACTATCCCTTCTTCTACAGAAACATCTAACAATGAAAATTCAATTGAAGTTAAGGAAGAAGGTAGCATTACGAACGATATCAAGCGCAAAACGCAGAGAAAACCTAACCTGTTTGATAAACTGAAAAACAAAGAAAAACAGATTACGGATAAGTATTATCATATTAAAGAGAATGTAGGACGATATACGTCTTTTCTCAAAGAAGATAACACAAAGGTTTTACTAGGGGATATTTTTACCGAAGTCAAGCGGTTTATTAAATATTTGAAGCCCAAGAAACAACGTGCAAATCTTACCATCGGTACGGGCTCCCCGGATACCACAGGATACTTGTACGGAATCGTCTGTATGTATTCTCATTTATTAGGTCCGGATGTAAATATTTATCCGGATTTTGAAAACAAAATTTTCGAAGGTGAACTAGAATTATCCGGACGTATTACTGTTTTTATGCTGGGTATGATAATACTAAGATTGTATAGAAATCAAAATTTACCTGAATTCCTTGATAAATTCAAAAAGAAAGAAGCGTAACACGCAGAAAAGAGGGAAAAATGGCAGATAAGACAAATCAATTTCAGGGTGTAGTGGAAGCATTGTTGAACGGAATGAACACCGTATTATCTACAAAAACTGTTGTAGGTGAAGCTACACAAATCGGCGATACCATCATTCTACCTTTGGTAGATGTTACCTTTGGCGTGGGAGCCGGTGCCGGAAGCAGTGATAAAACCAATAAGAATTCCGGTGCAGGCGGATTGGGCGGGAAGATGACCCCCAGTGCAGTTCTCGTAATTAAGGATGGTTCTGTGAAGCTTGTCAACATAAAGAATCAGGATGCCGTAACAAAGGTATTGGATCTGATTCCTGACCTTGTAGATAAGTTTTCCAAGTCCAAAAATAAGAGCGAAGAAATGACTGACGACCAGGTAGTGGATATTGCATTTCCCGGGGAAGAAGAGAATTAATTCATTTTTTTGTTTTCCCTTCATATAATAAAGCAAAACAGTCTTAGGATTCGTATGCGTAAATTAATAGGATTGATTTCCTTTTTTATTGCAATAGGCATGATATTGATGCTGTTAACCCACAGTCGTCTGATTGGACTGTTGTTGATTATGATGTTTTTATTTATCGGCTATAATCTATTCTGTCAGGGGCATTGAACGGTACCTTGTAACAGAGCATATGTTTTATAAACAAAAAAAGAACAGGTTTAAACCTGTTCTTTTGTGTTTCATCTCGATTATGCTCTTTCTACAGCACCGGATTTCAAGCAATTTGTACATACGTGCAATTTCTTGGGAGTACCATTTACATTACATTTTACACGCTTTACATTAGCGTTCCAAATTGCGTTGGTTTTTCTATTAGAATGGCTCACATTATTACCAAAATGTACGCCTTTTCCACAAATATCACACTTAGCCATGTTGACACCTCCTCGATATCAGCGATTACCGCTTAAAATATTTATAACATTGATATATTAACAGAAAAGAATATGAAAATCAAGTAAAAAAAATTCTTTTTAATAATTTTGCATTTTTTTATTCCCTTTTTTCATAAAAACTGTTAGAATGAACAAGAATGTATATCTGGAGGAAGAAAAAAGTAGAAAGGAAGACGTCTATTTATGAAGAATTCATCTATGAATACACATTTAGGAAATATCGTCATCAGCAATGAAGTAATTGCACAATATGCAGGCAGTGTTGCGGTAGAATGCTTTGGTATTGTCGGCATGGCAGGAATCAGCATGAAGGACGGTATTGTGAAATTATTGAAGAAGGATAGCATTACCAGAGGAATCAATGTCTCTATCATTGATAACAAGCTGGTTTTGGATTTCCATGTGATTGTTGCATATGGCGTCAGCATTTTAGCGATTTCGGATAATCTCATTGAAAACGTAAAGTATAAAGTAGAAGAGTTTACCGGACTTCAAATTGGCAAAATCAACATCTATATTGATGGTGTCAGAGTGATTGATTAAGGAGGACATTTCGATGAGTTTGCAAAAAATTGATGCGAAGATGTTTTCTAAAATGTTCCTTGCCGGAGCGCAAAACCTCGAAGCAAAGAAAGAATGGATCAATGAACTTAATGTATTTCCTGTGCCGGACGGAGATACAGGTACCAATATGACAATGACTATTATGGCGGCAGCAAGAGAACTTTCTTCTCTTGGTGACAAACCTGCGATGGAAGATGTTTGCAAGGCAATTTCCAGCGGTTCCCTGCGTGGAGCAAGAGGTAATTCCGGTGTTATTTTATCTCAGTTGTTCCGTGGTTTTACGAAAATTATCAAAGAACAGGAAGAAATTACCATTCCTGTGCTTGCGCTTGCATGTGAAAAAGCGGTAGAAACTGCTTATAAGGCTGTAATGAAGCCCAAGGAGGGCACCATTCTTACGGTAGCGAAAGGGGCTGCAGAGAAGGCAAAAGCATTGTCAAAGACCGATATAGCAATGGAAGATTTCCTTGCCCAGGTAATTGAGCATGCAAAATATGTGCTTAGTCAAACCCCGGAAATGTTGCCTGTATTGAAGCAGGCCGGTGTGGTAGACTCCGGTGGACAGGGTCTTGTAGAAGTGCTTCAAGGCGCATTTGATGCATATCAGGGCAAAGAAGTGGCATTGAACTTTACTGCACCTGCAAACGGTGCGTCCAGACCTGCTTCTTCTATGGAAGTGCAGGCTGATATGGATATCAAATTTGGATACTGTACAGAATTTATTATTCTTTTAAACAAAACTTTTAATATTAAAACAGAGTTAGATTTCAAGGAATATCTGGAATCTATCGGCGAGTCCATCGTATGCGTGGCAGATGACGACGTGGTTAAGGTACATGTACATACCAATGACCCCGGACTTGCCATTCAAAGAGCGTTGAAATATGGTGCACTGTCTAATCTTAAAATTGATAATATGCGCTTAGAGCATCAGGAAAAATTATTTAAGATGGCAGAAAAAGAATCTTCACAACAGGAACTGACCGCCGCTCAAAATACTGAGCCCGCTAAGGAATATGGCTTTATTGCCATTTCTACCGGCGATGGTATTGCAGAAGTGTTTCGAAGTCTCGGCGTAGATGTAATTATCGAAGGCGGCCAAACCATGAATCCCAGCACTGCTGACATTTTAGAGGCCGTGGAAAAAGTAAACGCAAAGACCATCTTTGTATTACCCAACAACAAAAATATTATTTTAGCAGCAAATCAGGCTGCAGAACTTGTGACAGAAAAAACCTTATTAGTGATTCCTACAAAAACAATTCCTCAGGGTATTACTGCAGCCATTAATTTTGTTCCTGATTTGAGTCCAGACGAAAATGAAGCATGTATGATTTCTGAAATCAAAAATGTCAAGACGGGTCAGGTGACTTATGCAGTCAGAGATACCATGATTGATGACAAGGAAATTCGCAAGGATGACTTCATGGGCATCGGTGATAACGGCCTTATCGCTGTTGGAACCTCATTGACTGACGTAGCTAAGGAAACCATTGATGCAATGGTAACAGAAGATTCTGAAATTATTACCATTTACTATGGTGAAGATGTTTCTGAAGAAGATGCTGAGGCTTTTGCCGCAACCATCGAATCCGGGCATCCTCAGTGCGATGTAGAACTGCAATATGGCGGACAGCCCATTTATTACTATGTAATGTCTGTTGAATAACGAATCTGCCTTACTGATTTGTCTATAAGTCGGTAAGGCATTTTTCAAATAGGGAGATGCATATGAGAGACAACACTTCCCTCAAAGAAGTTAAAGGAGTAGGAGATAAAACTTCAAAATCCTTACAGAAACTGGGATTAAACACATGCAAGGATATCCTACGTTTTTATCCCAGGGATTATGTACAATTTGAACCACCTGTGCCCGTAAAGAGTTTGCGTGCAGGTTATACAGAAGCGGTTCATGTAAAAGTCATGTCCTCTCCAAAAGAAAAAAAGGTACGGAATCTCTCCATATTAAACTGCACCTGTGCAGACGGCACAGGTATTTTGCATGTCACATTTTTCAATCAGCATTATTTGAAAAACACATTAAAAACGGGAGGCTATTATATTCTAAGAGGTATGGTGCAAAAGAAAGGCATCGATTTTGTCATGGAGCAGCCCAAACTGTATTCCTACGATGAATTTATGTCTAAAATCGGCATGTTACAGCCCATATATCCACTGACCAAAGGCATAACCAATCAAATGATAACCAAAATTTTGAAACAAGTTTTGGATAATTATTTGTTTGAAACAGAATATTATCCTCCTGAACTACTTGCAAAATATCAGTTGCTTCCTTACAAAGAAGCCACACATAAAATACATTTCCCAAAGACCGAAGAAGAATATATGCATGCTCGCAGAAGGCTTGTATTTGATGAATTTTTCTCGTTCTTATTCTATATGCAAAAGAATAAAAGTTACGGAAATGCATTAAAAAGTAATTATATATTTTTTGAAACCGCCGATACCGTAAGGTTTATAGAACAACTTCCTTTTCCATTGACCAAAGCCCAAAGAAAAGTTTGGCAGGAAATACAGGATGATTTATCCAAAGAAACCTGTATGCATCGCCTAATACAGGGTGATGTAGGATCCGGCAAAACCATCCTCGCTGTATTAGCCTTACTTCTCACTGTCTCCAATGGGTATCAGGGTGCTTTTATGGTACCTACGGAAGTGTTAGCAGTCCAGCACTACGAAACCATTCAAAATTACGTCAATCAATGGAATTTATGTTTTCGACCGGTTCTGTTGGTTGGATCCATGACCGCAAAAGAGAAACGAGATGCCTATGAGAAAATAGCATCCGGTGAGGCAAACCTGATTATTGGCACCCACGCACTCATTCAGGAAAAAGTAAATTACCATTCCCTTGCCCTGGTTGTAACTGACGAACAACATCGGTTTGGCGTAAAACAAAGAGAACAGCTGGCAGACAAAGGAAAGAATCCTCATATTTTAGTTATGAGTGCCACACCCATTCCCAGAACACTGGCTTTGATTTTGTATGGGGATTTAGATATCTCAATCATTGATGAATTACCTGCCAATCGACTGCCTATTAAAAATTGTGTGGTAAATCAGGACTATCGTCCTAATGCATACCGTTTTATTGCATCTCAAGTAGCGCAAGGACGACAAGTATATATCATTTGTCCCCAGGTGGAAGAAGGAGAGGCGGAAGGATTAGAAAATGTCATAGACTATACTGACAAATTGCGAAGTCTTTTGCCCGCAAACATACAGATATCCTATTTGCATGGAAAAATGCGTTCCTCTGATAAAAACAGCATTATGGAAGAGTTCAAAGACAAAAAAATCGATGTGCTTGTATCAACTACAGTGATTGAAGTGGGAATCAATGTGCCCAACGCTACCGTTATGCTCATTGAAAATTCGGAACGATTCGGGTTGGCACAGTTACATCAGCTACGTGGACGTGTGGGAAGAGGGCAGCATCAAAGTTACTGCATCTTTATTAGTGGCAACGAAAATCCGCAAGTGCTGGAACGTTTACAAATATTAGAACATTCCAACGATGGCTTTCATATCGCCTCAGAAGACTTGAAACTGAGAGGCCCGGGAGATATGTTTGGCATCCGTCAAAGTGGAGAATTTTCTTTTGAAATTGCCGACATCTATACCGATGCAAATCTCCTAAAACTTGCTGCCGAAGCAGTAGATTTTGTCTTGCAAGACGATGTCGCTCACGAAAACTACGGTCAATTGTACAGACATATGGAAAGAGAGCAGGAAAACTACGTGGATTTCAGAACAATATAGTAGATATAGTAGTTTTTTCTTTTACAAACCACAAAATCTATGGTATAATGTACCATAGATTTTTATTTTCCATCTTTAGTGAAGGAGTGCTGTTTTTTTATGGCAAAAGCAAATAATTACGATGCGTCAAGCATTACAGTATTAGAAGGATTAGAAGCGGTACGGAAGCGTCCTGGAATGTACATCGGCAGTGTGTCCACAAAAGGATTAAATCATTTGATTTATGAAATTGTTGATAACTCTGTGGACGAGCATTTGGCCGGCTATTGTGATACCATCCACGTGACTTTGGAAGCAGATGGTTCCGCCACCATTTCCGACAACGGAAGAGGTATCCCCGTAGGAATGCACGAGAAGGGCGTCAGCGCGGAACGATTGGTCTTCACCACCTTA
Source organism: uncultured Acetatifactor sp. (assembly GCA_904501885.1). Lineage (GTDB taxonomy): Bacteria > Bacillota > Clostridia > Lachnospirales > Lachnospiraceae > Acetatifactor. Next base: position 31,133 of record CAJGCP010000014.1, read on the forward strand.
CATGCCGGCGGTAAATTTGATAATAATGCCTACAAAACCAGCGGTGGTTTACACGGTGTAGGTTCTTCTGTTGTAAATGCACTTTCGAAATGGTTGACTGTAACTGTAAAAACAGGCGGATTTATTCATCAGGACAAGTACGAACGCGGCAATCCTGTGGTGGCTTTGGAGAATGGTTTATTGCCAGTACTAGGTAAAACAAGAGAAACCGGTACCACCATTTCTTTTTTGCCTGATGATACCATTTTTGACAAAACACGCTTTAAAGAAGACGATATCAAAAGCCGTCTCCACGAGACTGCATATTTAAACCCTTTACTAACCATTGTCTTTGAAGACAAAAGAAAAGACAATCAGGAAATTTTAACCTTCCACGAACCCGACGGCATTGTGGGATTTATCAAGGATATGAACAAATCCCAAGAAGCGGTACATGATGTTGTCTATCTAAAGGGCGAGAGCGAAGGCATTGAAGTAGAGGTTGCATTCCAGTATATCAATGAATTCCACGAAAATGTACTTGGCTTTTGTAATAATATTTATAACTCTGAAGGTGGCACCCATATCACAGGATTTAAAACGATTTTCACCAATGTTGTCAATACATATGCAAGAACCCTGGGTAACCTAAAAGAGAAGGATATCAATTTTACCGGAGCAGATGTCCGCAACGGTATGACCGCCGTGGTTTCCATCAAGCATCCGGATCCCAGATTTGAAGGCCAGACCAAGACCAAACTAGACAACCAGGATGCCTCAAAAGTGGTCAGCAAAGTGGTTGGAGATGAAATCGTACGTTATTTTGACCGCAACCTGGAAACATTAAAATCCATCATCTCCTGTGCGGAAAAGGCAGCAAAAATCAGAAAACAAGAAGAGCGTGCCAAAAGTAACATGCTCACCAAGCAGAAGTTTTCCTTTGATTCCAACGGCAAACTTGCCAATTGCGAATCCAAAGACGCCTCTAAATGCGAAATTTTTATTGTAGAGGGAGATTCCGCCGGCGGCAGTGCCAAATCAGCCAGAAACAGAATGTATCAGGCAATTTTACCTATCCGTGGTAAAATCTTAAACGTAGAAAAAGCGAGTATTGATAAGGTATTAGCAAATGCCGAAATCAAAGCTATGATCAATGCCTTTGGATGTGGTTTTTCTGAGGGCTATGGCAACGATTTTGATATCACCAAACTTCGTTATGATAAAATTATTATCATGACCGATGCGGATGTGGATGGTTCCCATATTTCTAACCTGCTATTGACGTTATTCTATCGTTGGATGCCACAGTTAATTTTTGAGGGTCATGTGTTCCTTGCCATGCCTCCTCTGTATAAGGCAATGCCCAGCAAAGGAGAAGAAGAATATCTCTATGACGATAAAGCGTTGGAAAAATACCGCAAGGAGCACAAGGGGTCCTTCACTTTGCAGCGATATAAAGGTCTTGGAGAAATGGATGAAGACCAGTTATGGGAGACGACCTTGAATCCGGAAACCAGATATTTAAAACAAGTGGAAATCGAAGATGCACGTCGCGCTTCAGAAATCACTTCCTTATTGATGGGTACGGAGGTTCCCCCCAGAAAAGCGTTTATTTACGAACATGCAAATGACGCAGAATTAGACATTTAATCAGGAAGGCTATAAATACATGGAAGATTTAAGAATCATCAAAACAGAATACTCTGAAGAAATGCAAAAATCTTTTATAGATTATGCCATGAGTGTAATTATTGCCAGAGCATTGCCGGATGTCAGAGATGGCTTAAAGCCTGTACAACGTCGTATTCTTTATGATATGCATGAACTTGGCATCAATCATGATAAGCCCTACAGAAAGTGCGCCAGAATTGTTGGTGATACCATGGGTAAATATCACCCTCACGGAGACAGTTCCATATATGATGCATTGGTTGTCATGAGCCAGAAATTCAAAAAAGGATTGCCCTTGGTAGATGGACACGGCAACTTCGGCAATATCGATGGCGACGGTGCTGCAGCAATGCGTTATACCGAAGCCAGATTACAAAAAGTAACCCAGGAAACATTTCTTTCCGATTTGGACAAGGATGTGGTGAATTTTGTTCCTAACTTTGATGCCAACGAGAAAGAACCGGAAGTATTGCCGGTAAGAATTCCCAATTTCTTAATCAATGGTAGCGAAGGTATTGCCGTAGGTATGACCACCAGCACGCCACCCCATAATCTGTCCGAAGTAATAGATGCCTTTAAGGCGTATATGAACGACCCGGAAATTTCTACCAGAGAATTGATGAAATTCATCAAAGGTCCCGATTTCCCCACAGGTGGCGTGGTTACCAACAAGGATGAATTATTAGAGATCTACGAAACCGGTGTAGGAAAAGTAAAAATCAGAGGTAAGGTTGAGTACGAAAAAGTAAAAGGCGGAAAAACCAATGTGGTCATTACAGAAATTCCCTATCCCATGATTGGTATGAATATCTCCAAGTTTTTGCAGGATATAGCAACCCTTGTGGAGACCAAGAAAACCCAGGATGTGGTGGATATTTCCAATCAATCTTCCAAGGAAGGTATCCGGATTGTGATTGAACTTCGCAAGGATGCCGATGCCGAGAATTTCGTAAATCTTTTATATAAAAAGACGCGCTTAGAAGATACCTTCGGTGTAAACATGCTTGCCATCAAGGACGGAAAGCCCGAAACCATGGGACTTCGTCAGATCTTACAGGCCAATATGGACTTCCAATTTGACATTGCTACCAGAAAGTATACCAACCTGTTGGCAAAAGAGTTGACCAAAAAAGAAGTTCAGGAAGGCCTCATCAAAGCTTGTAATATCATTGACCTGATCATTGAAATCCTCAGAGGTTCCAAAGACAAGACAATGGCCAAGAACTGCCTGATGGAAGGCAAGGTGGATGGTATCAAATTCAAATCCAAGGAATCAAAAGTCATGGCTGCCGGATTAAACTTCACCGAGAGACAAGCCAATGCCATCCTGGACATGAAACTCTACAAACTAATCGGCTTAGAGATCAATGCTCTGATCAACGAGCATGAAGAAACCCTTGCAAACATTTTCCGCTATGAAGATATTCTGGACAGAAGAGATTCCATGGCGCAGGTGATTATCAATGAATTAGAGCAATATCGCAAGGAATACGGCACTCCCCGTAAGACCCTGATTGAAAATGCCGAAGAAGCCACTTATAAAGAAAAAGAAATCGAAGAGATGGATGTTGTCTTCCTGATGGATCGATTTGGCTATGCGAGATGTGTAGATATCCCCACATACGAGCGTAACAAAGATGCTGCAGATGCGGAAAACAAATATGTATTTGTTTGTAAGAACACAGGAAAGGTATGTCTGTTTACTTCCAGCGGACAGTTACACACCATCAAAGTAATAGATTTACCTTTTGGTAAATTCAGAGACAAAGGAAAACCTATTGACAATATCAGCAATTTCAATTCTGCAAATGAAGAAATTGTCTATATCACAAGTCAGACCCAATTAAATTTACGTCAGGTTATTTTTGTTACCAAACAAGGCATGACAAAAATCGTTGACGGTGGTGAATTCGATGTATCCAAACGTACTGTTGCCGCAACAAAGTTAAATGACGCAGACACCGTAGTCAGTGTAATGTCGCTTTTAGAGCAGAGAAATATTATTTTGCAGACCAAGGACGGATTCTTCTTGCGATTCTCCATTGAGGAGATCCCCGAAAAGAAGAAGGCGGCGGTTGGCGTCAGGGCCATCAAGCTAAATCCTAAGGACGAAGTCGAAAAAGTATATTACACCAGAAATCTCATTGAATCCATCATTCAGTATAAGGATAAGCCGGTTGTATTAAATAACATCAAACCCGGCAAACGAGATACAAAGGGAACCAAAATCCGTGTCTAAGTGCAAAGAAAGGATGCAATAGAAATGAGAGTAATTGCCGGAATTGCCAGAAGCTTACCTCTAAAAACGCCAAACGGGATGCAAACCAGACCCACCAGCGACCGCATCAAAGAAACGCTCTTTAATATGCTGCAGTCGGACATTCCCGGCGCCGTATTTGTAGATGTTTTTAGCGGTAGCGGTGGAATTGGCATTGAAGCCCTCAGCAGAGGAGCTAAAAAGGCATATTTTATTGAAAATGATGCCGCTGCAATTCAATGTATTTCACAAAATCTTTCATTTACCAAATTGGAAGATAATGCTATAATATTAAAACAGGATGCCGTTGGTGCCATTCATAATATCTATGAAAAGACAGTGGATATTATATTTATGGATCCGCCCTATGCATCCGGATTGGAAAAATCACTTCTGATTGGATTCTCCAACATGAAATACGTGACTGAAGACACCGTTTTGATTGTGGAAGCTGATTTAAAGAATGATTTTGCCTGGACAAAAGAATACGGATATAAAATCCTCAAAGAAAAATGTTATAAAACCAATAAACATGTATTTCTTATGAGAGAAGAGTAATCTTTGGAGGTTGTTATGAAAATACAACGAGCAGTATATCCCGGAAGTTTTGACCCAGTTACCTTCGGTCACTTAGACATCATCAAAAGAGCATCTGAAGCATTTGATGAATTATATGTTTGTGTCCTCAACAATAAAGAAAAGACACCATTGTTTTCGGTGGACACTCGTGTTAAAATGTTAAAAGAAGCGACCAAAGATATTCCCAATGTAAAAATTGATAGTTTTAGCGGCCTTACCATCAATTACGCAAGGGACAAAGAGATCAATATCATTGTCAGAGGTTTGCGGGCAATCACAGATTTTGAATACGAATTACAGATTGCACAAACAAACAGAAAATTTTCCAACGGGACCATTGATACCGTATTTTTAACCACAAGTTTGGAATACGCATATTTAAGTTCCTCCACTGTAAAAGAAATTGCAAGTTTTGGAGGAGATATCAGCGAATGCGTTCCCCCTTATGTAGCGAAACAGATTTACGAAAAATTTAATGCCAGCAAAGGAGAATAATGCTATGAGCAGTAAGATTGAGCAGTTAATTGATGATTTGGAAGAGTACATTGATTCTTGTAAGCCCAAATTTATGTCCAATACCGATATCATTGTGAATCGCGATGAGGTGGATGATTTGCTCCGCGAATTAAGAGCAAGTACGCCCGATGAAATCAAGCGTTATCAGAAGATTATCAATAATAAAGAAGCCATTTTAAATGACGCTCGCGAAAAAGCTCAAGCCCTGATTGATCAGGCAACCGCTCAGACCAACGAGCTCATTAGTGAACATGAGATTATGCAACAGGCTTATGCGCAGGCAAACGAAGTGGTAACCACTGCAGCTGCACAGGCTCAGGAAATCTTGGACAAAGCTACCACGGAAGCCAATGAGCTGCGTATGCAGGCTACCGCATACATCGATGAAAGATTAGCAGAGATTGAAGCTGTTTTAGCATCGGCAATCCAGAATCATTCCGCTCAGTATGAAGTATTGATTTCTTCTTTGCAGGAATACAATGAGTTGATTTCTGCCAATCGCGAGGCTCTACATCCCGAAGAGGAAACATACGAGCACGTGCCAATGGAAGAAGTGGTGGAAGAAAATATCGACTTAGATTTATTATAACAAGCAATTGCAGAACCGGTTTTCCTACGAAAACCGGTTCTTTCAAAGTGCGAAGATGCACATATAGTATAGCAGGGAACATATCCCCAGGATGGTTTTATGTACCACGTATTTCCCGATAGATAAGTTTGTTTTTGCAATACAATTATAGGTTTGGCAGATACAACACAAGCCACCAAAGGATAGCATCCACAAACTTATCATTGGAGCAGCAGTTCCCAAAGCAACCAGACCTCCCGTAATTTCTAAGAACGGATAGAGTAGTATGGCTTTGTTTTTGAATATCAGTGAGGGCACGATATATAACAGGTTAAACAGTACCATATATCCTCCCATAGAAAGAATCCCTTCCACCGATAAATGGATTGCATTATTTAATTCGTCTAATAGGGTTTCTATTCTACATTGTTGTAACAAATGGCCATTACTGTCACTAGATATGGAAGGCATAGTCCGATATATGGTACATCGTAATACAAAACCATATAATAAGGGTATTCCATACATTCCCACAAGTAAAAGCGGGACATTTTTTAACCCAAGTAGCGGAATTGCAAAGCCACAAAAATAAACCGGTCCGATGGAATTAGAGATATAGAGTAAAAACTCAGCCTCTTTTTTGGTGATTTGGTTTGTTTCATACAACTGGGCCGCCACACGGGCTCCCATGGGAAACCCACACAGCAACCCCATAGTTAGTCCAAAACTTACATTTTTACTACATCTGTATAGAAACGATAAGACAGGGTGTAAAATCATTCCTATTTTTTCAGAGTATCCCAATCGGATCACAGTAGAGGAAAGTATCATAAACGGTAACAGCCTGGGAACCATCCGCTCAAACCAAAGCAGTAACCCGGCGGATGCATATTGGAAGGATAATTCAGGATAGAAAAGAATACAGAGAATCAAGCAAATATAAACAAATGTAATCCACATAATTTATGTTTTTCTTTCATTATATTTGAAAAAAGAGGCATCCATGCGTATTGATAAATTTTTATGTGAAATGAATATCGGTTCCCGCTCGGAAGTAAAGCAAATCTTAAAAGCCGGATTGGTGAAAGTAAATGACCATCTGGTGAAACAAGCAGATTTCAAAGTAGAACCATTGGTTGATCTCATCACTTTCAAAGGTCAAAAGTTAGAATATATTCCGTTTTATTACTATATGTTAAACAAACCTGCAGGTGTGGTTTCTGCAACTACAGACAACACTGCGGAAACGGTAGTTGCATTATTAGGCGCTGATAAGCGGGAGGATCTCTTTCCTGTGGGCCGATTGGACAAGGATACCACTGGTTTACTATTATTAACCAACGACGGTTCATTGGCGCATCAACTGTTGTCACCAAAAAAACATGTAGATAAGACCTATCTTGTAACAACGTCAAAGAAACTATCTTCAGAAGATATTGCAAGATTAGAACAAGGTGTAGATATCGGGGAAGGTCAAATTACCATGCCGGCGAGAGTAGAATCTATGGACGATTTTCATATTTACCTGACCATACAAGAAGGTAAATTTCATCAGGTAAAACGCATGTTGCAAGCAGTAAACAACAAAGTTTGCGCCCTGCAACGAGTGAGCTTTGGTCCCTTATCTTTAGATGAATCTCTTCTGCCCGGGGAGTACCGTTCGCTGACCGATGAAGAATTGACGAAATTAAGGAGCACAGTATGCACGAAATGCTAAAAAATAAGGAGACCATTATTTTTGATTTGGATGGCACCCTAGTGGATTCTATGTGGATTTGGAAAGCAATTGATATTGAATATTTAGGTCGCTACAACATTGCATTGCCACCTGATTTACAAGCGAAAATAGAAGGCATGAGTTTCGATGAAACAGCAATTTATTTCAAACAGGAATTTGCAATTCCTAATACCCTGGATGAAATAAAAAACACCTGGAACGAAATGGCTATGGATTACTACCTTACAAAAGTCAATTTAAAAGAAGGTGTGCATGAACTATTAGAATACTGTAAGGATAACAACATTAAATTAGGTATTGCAACCAGTAATTCCAAGGAATTGATGACTGCAATTGCAAAAGTACATGAGTTAGACCAATATTTTGACTGCATTATGACAGGATCTGATATATTAAAAGGAAAACCCGCACCGGACATCTACCTGACAGTGGCTTCCAAACTCCAGACACATCCTTCCAAATGTCTTGTGTTTGAAGATATTGTTCCCGGCATCATGGCAGGTAAAAATGCAGGAATGACGGTCTGTGCAGTGGAAGATGTATATTCTGCAGACAAACGCAAACAGAAGCAGGAATATGCAGATTATTATATTGAATCTTATAAAGACCTATGGTTAAGTGATAGGATATAAATTATGCAAACGACAGATTTTCTTCCGATTTGTAAAGAAGATATGATCAAAAATAACATACAGCAATTTGACTTTGTCTATGTCATCGGGGATGCCTATGTGGATCATCCCTCCTTTGGTCATGCCATCATTAGCCGTTTGCTACAATCTCATGGATATACTGTAGGCATTATTTCACAACCGGATTGGAAAGACCCAGGCAGTATAGCTATCTATGGATGTCCCAGACTTGCATTCCTCATCTCAGCAGGCAATATGGATAGTATGGTCAACCATTATTCTGTATCCAAAAAAAGGAGACAAACGGATGCGTATACGCCGGGTGGAGAAATCGGCAAACGTCCGGACAATGCCACCGTATGTTATGGTAATTTAATCCGTCGCACCTATAAAAACGTCCCAATTATTATCGGCGGAATCGAAGCCAGTTTACGAAGATTGGCCCATTACGATTATTGGTCCAATTCCTTTAAACGCTCCATATTGTTAGATAGCCAAGCGGACCTGATTTCCTATGGTATGGGGGAAAAATCCATCGTGGAAATTGCGGATGCATTACATTCAGGCATCAACATCAAAGATATAACTTTTATCCCAGGCACGGTGTTTAAAACAAAGCAACCGCAGAATATCTATGAAGCCATAACTTTGCCTTCCTACGATACCATGAAGGCGGAAAAAAGTGCCTATGCGAGAAGTTTTGCGGTGCAGATGGAAAATACGGATTTTGTCAACGGGAAACCCCTGGTAGAGGGATATGGTGATGTTTATGTGGTGCAAAATCCTCCACAACCACCTTTGTCCACTGAAGAAATGGATGGCATTTATGATTTGCCTTACACAAGAACCTATCATCCTATGTATGAACAAAAGGGTGGAATACCGGCCATTGCAGAAGTGAAATTTTCCCTGGTAAGCAACAGGGGATGTTTTGGTGCCTGTAGTTTTTGCGCCTTAACCTATCATCAGGGACGCACCATCCAAACACGCAGTCATACATCTCTTGTAGAAGAAGCCATCGCATTAACGCAGGAGAAGGATTTCAAGGGATATATTCATGATGTGGGCGGTCCTACTGCAAATTTCAGGCAGCCTTCCTGTCAAAAACAGTTAAAATACGGTGTTTGCAAGAACAAGCAATGTTTGTTTCCCACGCCGTGCAAAAATATGGTGGCCGATCACAGGGATTATTTAGATTTGTTACGCAAGCTTCGCGCTTTGCCCAAGGTAAAGAAAGTCTTTGTACGGTCCGGCATCCGCTTTGATTATTTGATGGCGGACAAAGATGATACCTTTTTCAAAGAACTGGTACAATATCACATCAGCGGTCAGTTAAAAGTTGCGCCTGAACATATCTCTGATGTGGTGTTACAACGTATGGGAAAACCACAAAATGCAGTATATGAAAGTTTTACTAAGAAGTATAAAGCACTAAACGAAAAATATGGAAAGAATCAATTTTTGGTTCCTTACCTTATGTCATCTCACCCCGGCTCCACGCTAAAGGAAGCCGTTGAACTGGCCGAGTATCTCCGGGATTTAGGATATATGCCGGAACAGGTACAGGATTTTTATCCAACTCCCGGCTCTGTTTCCACTGTGATGTATTATACAGGCATAGACCCCAGAGATATGAGCGAAGTCTATGTGTGCAAAGACCCCCACGAAAAGGCAATGCAAAGGGCGCTGATACAATATCGGAATCCCAAGAACTATGATTTGGTATATGAAGCTCTGAAAAAAGCCGGAAGAGAAGACTTAATTGGATTTGATAAGAAATGCCTGATCAAACCAAGGCAGATGAAAAAGTATTCAGAAAACAAAACAAATACGAATTATTCCAATAAAACAAATCGCTCTCAAGGAAAAAACACAACAAAAAACATAAAGGATGCAACTAAGCCCACAAAGAAAAGAACCATCCGAAATGTTCACAAGAGCAAGAAAGGGTAAGCAATGAAAATCGCAATTATCACAGGTGCTTCCTCTGGGATCGGCATGGAATTTGCCCGTCAGATGGATGCAGGCTTCAAAAATATAGATGAGTTTTGGCTGGTTGCCAGAAGAGAAGAAGCATTACAAGAATTATCTGCGGAATTAAATCATGTTTGTAGAGTATTCCCTATGGATATTACCGAGGAAGAGAAGCTGGACCAAATGGTTACAACCATCTATGAAACCGACGCTACTGTATGCATGTTAATCAATTGTGCAGGATACGGCATTATGGGGACCTTTGATCAACAGGAAAGAAATGCGCAGACCGGTATGATTCGTTTAAATTGCGAAGCATTGACAAATATTACCCACCGTCTGATTCCTTTTATGAAAAAGAATAGCAGAATCATTCAAGTAGCTTCCAGTGCAGCCTTTCTTGCACAGCCTGATTTTGCTGTATATGCTGCAACCAAGGCATATGTATTGTCATTTTCCAAAGCATTACGGGAAGAACTATTGGAACGGCAAATTTATGTGACAGCAGTTTGTCCCGGTCCTGTGGATACACCTTTCTTTGACATTGCAGAGGCCACCGGTACAACACTTAATATCAAAAAGTTTACGATGGTCAAAGCAAAGGATGTGGTATCTTTGGCACTAAGAGATTCCTATGACAAACGCGCCATGTCTGTATGCAGTGTACCCATCCAAGCCTTTTGGGCAGTGGGAAAACTGGTACCCGACAACATTAGTTTGGCTGTTGCTAGAAAATGGAAGGAATTGGGTTGGTAACATGGAACTCTCCAGATTGTTCAACAATGCAAAATATAAAGGTTCTAAAGGATATTTAAATACTCAAAAAAAATATGAGATAGGGCGCACCATTCTTTATTTCTTCATTTCTGCATCCCTATTTATTGCCGGATATATCCAAACAAAAGAACGCATCAATGTATTAAGTCTTGTTGCTGCATTGGGATGCCTCCCGGCATGCAAAAGTCTTGTAGTAGCCATTATGTTTTGCCGATACAAAAGTTTAGACAAAACCATAGCAAATAAAATAGAAGAGAACGCAAAAGGGTTATATAGCCACTTTGATATGGTATTTACCTCTGAAAAAAAGAATTTTCTCATCAATCATCTTGTGGTACATCAGAATTTAATTATAGGTTATTCTAACCACCCTTCTTTTGAAGAAAAAGCCTTTTATGAACATATCCAAAACATTTTAACTTTGGATGGACACAACGATGTAACCGTTAAGATTTTTACAGACATAACAAAGTATGAACAGAGAGTAACACAATTACAGGAACTACCCTTTTCATCCGAACAGGCAATTTCCTTATGCCAAACTTTAAAAAGTGTTACCTTATAACCACAGCGAGGAAGTATGAAAGAAATCACAATTGGCAGCAACCAGGCGGGTCAACGGATGGACAAATTCTTGTTCAAATTTCTATCCAATGCGGGCGCCGGGTTTGTCTATAAAATGCTTCGAAAAAAGAATATTACACTGAACGGCAAGAAAGCCACTGGGAAGGAAATGCTGTCAGAAAATGATCGCATTGTTCTCTTTTTTTCTGATGAAACAATTGAGAAATTTTCCAAAGTTACGAACGAAAACCATTCCCCTGAAGAGTATATTCGTGCTTATCATTCCTTACAAGGAATCGAAATTCTTTACGAAGATACCGATATTCTGGTGCTGAATAAACCTGCAGGGATTTTATCGCAAAAGGCCACCCCTTCCGACCAAAGCATCAATGAATGGGCGATTGGATATCTTCTTGCAAATAAAAGCCAGGCAGTAAAAGAATTGAATCAATTTAAGCCATCCATCGCCAACCGCCTGGACCGAAATACAAGCGGAATTATCTTGTGCGGTAAAAGTTTACTTGGTTTACAATACTTGAATCAATGCACGAAAGAACGGCTTGCAGACAAATTTTATCGAACAATCAGTGTTGGAAAAATTCAGGAAGGATGCACCATAGAAGGATATCTCGCCAAGGACGAGCAAAAAAACAAGGTGCAAATCAGCGCTACATCTAAGGAGGAAAATGCCTATATTAAAACAGCATTACTTCCCTTACAGTATAATCAGGATTTTACCTATCTGGAAATACAATTATTTACAGGAAAAACACACCAAATTAGAGCCCATTTAGCCTCCATCGGACACCCGCTGATCGGAGATGCAAAATACGGAATAGAAAAAATAAATCAAAGAATGCAAACCCGTTTTCAATTGAAACATCAATTGTTACATGCCCATAGAGTTGTTTTTCCTGCCAAATTTGCCTTTATCCATCAGAAAAAATTTGAAGAAATAAGTTCCCGATTATCAGAAAAAGAAATTGTAGCACCCTTACCTTTACAATTTCAACAGATTACTGAGGCATTATTTTAGAAAGGTTTACAAATGGCTACATGGAATTCACGTGGATTAAGAGGTTCCACCTTGGAGGATATGATCAACCGGACAAATGAAAAGTACGCAGATAGCGGCTTGGCATTGATTCAAAAGATTCCCACTCCCATAACCCCCATCAAAATTGACAAAGAAAATCGTCACATCACACTAGCTTATTTTGAGCAGAAGAGTACCGTTGACTACATTGGAGCGGTACAGGGTATTCCCGTCTGTTTTGACGCCAAAGAATGCGCTACAGACACATTCTCACTACAGAATATCCATGAGCATCAGGTTGAATTTATGCGTTCCTTTGAAAAACAAGGTGGTATCGCCTTTCTATTAATTTATTATAGCCACAAAGATTTGATGTATTATTTAACTTTACATGCTTTAAATCAATTTTGGGATAGGGCAAAATCCGGTGGGCGAAAGAGTTTTCGTTTTGAGGAATTAGACGAAACTTATATTATACACAAAAAACAGGGCATACTGATTCCTTATTTGGACATTTTACAAAAAGATTTAGACGAGAGAGAGGAAAACAAAGATGAATAAATTGAATTATACCATTGCAATGTGGCACTATCCTTACCGCAGCGTCATAGAAAATGTAGAGTTTTTTATTTCCAAAGGATTGACGGGATTAAGCATTGCTCAAAGACATATTATCGAAGTCATTGACAACGGGCAGGAGGAAAAACTTGCCAAATTGCTGCAAGACAATCACATTCTTCTCACGGTGCACGGCCAGATGTCTGTATCACATGCCGAAGAAGATGTTGCCACCTTTCATTCCAATATAAGAAAGGTCGCAGCATGGCAGGACAAGTATCATTGTATTCATATTATTTCTTTCGATGTACTGGATCCTATTCGCGATCGTGTGAAACCTTATATTGATTTCGTGTTAGATCAAATTCCTGATTGTAAAGTAGCAGTAGAAGATTTTGGTTTAAACGCATCGGAAAGAGAGCAAGTCGAGTATCTCAAATCCAATCCTCGTTTTGGTTATTTGCTGGATATTGGGCATATGTATTTACGTCTTTGTGGACGGGATTTATATCCTCAACACAGCATATTGATGCACAAACCTGATGAGTGTAAAACAGTCGGCGAACCCAACATTGAACAATTTAGAGAAGCCTTTGATTCCAAAGAGTTTCCTATTTTTGAAATCCATTTGCATAACAATGATGGTTGCAAGGATATGCATCATTTCCTGCGCTGCGGAACATTAGATATGAATATTATGTTCACTTTATTAAAAGAAAGAGAGTTTCAGGGAGTCATCACCATCGAATCCGCACCGGGATATGAATTCGAATGTACTTATCCTGAATCAGATATCCGCATTTTAGAAGACGTGGAATATCTAAAACAAAACATGGAATAAATCGGAAGGGCATTCTTCTAATGAACGAAAAATTAGCTTTATCTGAAGATATCTTAATGAAAATATCAAAACCGGAAAGATACATCGGGCATGAAGTCAATTCCGTGATGAAGGACTTAAACAATGTCAATGTTCGTTTTGCCATGTGTTTTCCGGATGTTTATGAGATTGGTATGTCCCATTTGGGCATTCAAATTCTCTATGATTTGCTCAATAGCATAGACGATGTTTGGTGCGAGAGAGTATATTCTCCCTGGCTTGATTTGGATGCCATTATGCGCAAAGAAAATATTCCGCTGTTTGCGTTGGAATCCCAGGACCCTATCAAAGACTTTGATTTTCTTGGCATTACCATTCAATACGAAATGTGCTATACCAACATCTTGCAGGTGCTTGATTTGGCGCAAATTCCTTTATTGGCTTCGGAAAGAGAAGAGGATTGTCCCATTGTTATCGGCGGAGGCCCCTGCGCGTATAACCCTGAACCGTTAGCTGATTTCTTTGACATTTTCTACATTGGAGAAGGGGAAACCCAATATCAGGAATTGATTCACCTATACAAAAAATGCAAGGAACAAGGAACAAAACGAGAGGAATTTTTGCGTTTTGCAGCTAAAATTCCCGGTATTTATGTACCATCGTTATATGAAATTACTTATAACGAAGACGGAACCATTGCCTCATTTTTGCCTAGAGAGAAAGGAATCCCCGTTACCATTCAAAAAGAAATTGTAAGAGACATGACTCAGGCGCCATATCCACTAAAGCCTGTGATTCCCTTCATCAAAGCCACCCAGGACAGGGTAGTGATGGAAATTCAAAGAGGCTGTATCCGTGGTTGCCGTTTCTGTCAGGCTGGTCAGATTTATCGACCTGTTCGGGAGAGAGACGTAAATCAGCTAAAAGAGTACGCACTGGAATTACTAAAAAACACCGGACACGAAGAGATTTCCTTAAGTTCCTTAAGTTCCAGCGATTATTCTCAATTGCCTGAATTGATTGATTTCTTAATACAAGAGTGCAGTGTAAACCACACCAATATATCTTTACCCTCTTTACGTATCGATGCTTTTTCGTTAGATGTTATGAGCAAAGTCCAGGATATCAAAAAATCAAGTCTGACCTTTGCTCCCGAAGCCGGCTCTCAGAGATTACGAAATGTAATCAACAAAGGCCTGACCGAGGAAAACATCCTTCATGGCGCTGCCATGGCATTTGAAGGGGGCTGGACCAAAGTAAAACTGTATTTTATGTTAGGTCTTCCCACCGAAACACCAGAGGATATTGCCGGAATCGGCGACCTTTGCAATAAGGTGGCAGCCACTTTCTTTGACACCATTCCCAAGGAAAAACGTGTGAATGGGAAGGTGCAAATTACAGCAAGTACGTCTTTCTTTGTACCCAAGCCATTTACGCCCTTCCAGTGGGCTGCACAAAGCACCAAAGAAGAATTTATTGAAAAGGCTTATCAAACCCGAACAGGAATTACCTCCCAATTGAATCAAAAGAGTATCAAATACAACTGGCACGAAGCTGATGCCAGCGTGATTGAAGGTCTATTGGCAAGAGGCGACAGAAGATTAGGTAAAGTAATTCTCTCTGTATATCAACAGGGTGGCTTCTATGAAGCATGGAGCGAGTATTATGACCATTCCCGCTGGGAAAAAGCTTTAGAAGAAAATAATCTTACCTTACATTTTTACACCCACAGAGAGCGTCCCGTAGACGAAATCCTCCCCTGGGACTTTATCGATTGTGGTGTCACAAAGGAATTCTTTATAAGCGAGTGGGCGAAGGCAAAACAAGAGATTGTTTCCGAAAACTGTAGCCAGAAATGCCAAGGCTGTGGTGCTGCCCGTTTTGGTTGTGGCATTTGCGTAGAAAAAAGATAGACGAGGAACATAAACATGAAACTTCGTATAAAATTTAGCAAACAAGGTGTCATCCGCTATATCGGTCATTTAGATTTGATGCGTTATTTCCAAAAGACCATTCGTCGCGCAGGCATCGATGTGTCATATTCCGGCGGGTTCAGCCCTCATCAGATTATGAGTTTTGCAGCCCCGCTGGGGGTTGGTCTCACCAGCAATGGGGAATATATGGATATTCAAGTAGATAGTTTCACTGACTGTGAAGACGTAAAGACAAGAATAAACGCTGTATCTATTCCCGAAATACAGGTGATATCTGTCAAAATTCTGCCTGACAATGCAGAAAATGCCATGGCAAGCGTAGCCGCCGCAGATTACACTATTTCTTTCAAGGAAAACAAGGCGCCCTCCTTAGATTTTGCATCTTGTATCGAAAAACTGATGCAAAGAGAGGCGATTCTCTTTATCAAGGAAGGAAAAAAAGGAACCAGAGAAGTCAATTTACGCCCCGGAATTTATAGGTTTGAATACAAGGATTCTAAATTCCGCCTGTTAGTAGATGCTTCTAGTGGCGGAAATATCAAACCGGTTCAGGTTATGACCGCTTTATTAGCTGAGACAGGAAAAGAATTAGAAGCAAATTCCTTACATATTGTTCGAGAAGAGGTATATACCTCCGTAGAAACAGAGGAAGGAAACAAGCTAATCCCCCTTGAGGAGTTAGGACATGAGTAGAAATATTGCCGCAAAACCGTCTTTGACCTTGTCAGAAGATGAAATTAACTTGAGAAATACCGCATCCGGCAAACTAATCGTCACAAAATACCAAGGCAAAAATGTTTCCTTATACATATGTGACGGAAGATTAATTGATGTGCATTTTTTTAGTGCGATGAATCAGAATAAAAGCCATGTAGGCGACATTTACATCGGCAAAATCAAATCCATCAACAAAAATATCGATGCATGTTTTGTAGAAATCAGCAAAGAAGAAATCTGTTTCTTGCCAATGAAACAGGCAAAAGATCCGATTTTACTTAATCGTGCCTATGACGGACGACTTTTAGCCGGGGATGAATTGCTGGTTGAAATACAAAAAGAAGCACAAAAGACCAAACAGGCTGTGGCAACCTGCAATGTGGCATTAGATGAGGAAATGATTGCACAATGTAAGTACAAAAAATGTTTTACCTGTGTGAAAAAAAGTGAAAATACCGTATTCCAAAGTGTTTTATCCTATTTTGATAAGGATACTATTAATGAAATCGTTACAGACATAGAAGAATTTGTAAATCCGCTGGCAGAAGCCGCTGATTTGTTACCTGTAAGGCTATATAACGACAAAATGCTTTCTCTAAATGGCCTATATGGCATAGAAAGTAAGATAAAAGAGGCTCTGGAACGCCGTATTTGGCTCAAATCGGGCGGATATTTGGTGATTGATATCACAGAAGCCCTAACCGTAATTGATGTGAATTCGGGCAAATACGAAGCCAAGAAAGAAGCAGAAGAGAGCAGATTAAAAATCAACTTAGAAGCTGCAGAAGAAATCGCCAGACAAATTCGACTGCGTAATTTGTCCGGAATCATTATCGTCGATTTTATTAATTTGAAAGAAAAAGAAAAACAACAGATTTTAATGAATGAATTCAAAGAATACATTGCCAAGGATCCCACCAAAACTATTTTTGTTGACATGACTGCGTTGGGTTTGGTGGAACTTACCAGAAAAAAAGTTCGCAAAACACTTGCTGAACAATTTTATCAAGCATAATGAAACAATTGCGTTTCAAGAGCAGTGGAAATACCGGTCAAAGAGTAGCGTCTGGATGTAGTTATTTGCGTATAAAGCTCCATCCAACTATTCGCAAAATGCATGTTTAACGAATAGTTTGTGGGTAAAACTTCTAATATATCCTCTGTAATCTAGTTACGACCTACTTTCCAAACAATTCTTCAGAATCTAATACTATCGTAAATGGTCCGTCATTTAATAACGATATCTTCATATCTGCACCAAAAATCCCTTTTCCCACACGAGGGATTTCTTTTTTGCATTCTTCGATAATATATTCGTACAAATCATTTGCTTCTGCAGGACTACCTGCATTAATAAAGGATGGTCTATTTCCTTTTCTGCAATCGGCATACAATGTAAATTGCGAAATCAATAATAATTCTCCATTCACAGCCTTAATATCTAAATTCGTTTTTCCGTCTGCATCTTCGAAGATTCGTAGTCCAATCAACTTTTTAATCATTTTGTCGGCAATTTCTTTGGTGTCTGAGTTGCTGACTCCAATAAGCACCAAAAATCCCTGATGGATTTCATCTACCAGCTGATTATCTACTGTAACTGATGCATTTTTGACGCGTTGTATTACAAATTTCATATATAATTACCTCCAAAGTATGTTCATAGTGTTCAAAATTTCATATAAGTAAGCAAAATCACGGTTGTTAAAATAATAACAATCCATATGCCTTACTTTTACATCAATGTAAAATAATACGCAGCCAGCTGCGCCCTGGAACTGAACGGTTGATCTTTCAAAAGTTCACGAACTTCCTCTTTTGTATAAAACTTACCTTTGATTTCTTCATTATCTGATGAATGGTCGCTGAATTCACCTTCTACTTCGGCAAATGCAATATAGGTTGTCACATCTGTAATTGCAACAGCTGCATAAGAAGGCGGTAATATATGTGTAATTTCCTTCACTTGCAACCCGGTTTCTTCATATAGTTCTCTTCTAACGCACTCTTCTATCGTTTCCCCCTCATCAATCATTCCGGCACAGAGATTATAAATGGTACGGTTTACCCCCATACGAAATTCCTGCAACAATAGCATTTTACCATTCATCGTTGCAATAATAGATACACCGCTTGGTTTTCCACCTAATTCTGTAATATCTGAATAGGAATTTCTACTAACAATTTCGAACTTTTTCTCTTTACCGGCTTTATTTCGATAAGTAAGTTCATAATTATTCAGATATTTTCCTTCTTTTACTTTCTCAAATCCAATGAGTTCCATGTAGTTCCACCTCAATTAAATAATTGTAATTATATTTTCATAAATTGGAATTTGTCAAATGCTTTTTACTGGATGCAGTTCAATATATCCTCTTGTACCGAGAGGCTCTAATTGAATACGAGGGTTGCTATCATCCCAAGCATATCCAATGCTTTGAGGGTTGTATTTCTTGATTGCATCCCATACCTGCTGAATTGCCTCACCAAAGTTTTCCTCTTCAAAAGGTTCGCCCTGGA
>CAJGCP010000015.1 GCA_904501885.1 uncultured Acetatifactor sp.
GCATTGGAACCACCGCCCACGATGTGGATGCAATCATATTCTTTTCCTGTAATTTGGGCAATTTCTTTTGCCGTTTCTGCATAACAGCGGGCAAGACTATTGTACACCACAGCCGCCACTTCCGCAATCCCCTGAGGAACTTGTTGCCCACTTTCTCTACATGCCGCCTGCACTTCTGCGGTCATATTGGTGGGTGCCAAAAATCTGTCGTCATTGGCATCCACAATAGAGGAAATACTGCACTTCGATGCCATTTCGCAAATCTCTCCAAAACTTAGTTCCCCACCGATTTCTGCCTTTACGGATTGAATCATCCAAAGTCCCATAATATTTTTCAGATAACGATACCGATAATCATATCCGCCTTCGTTGGTCAGGTTGTGAGCCTCACTTTCCTTGGAGCAATTAGCCTCAGGCAATTCTACCCCCATCAAAGACCAGGTACCGGAACTGATGTAAAGCGCATTGTCGCTGTCCGTGGGTACCGCAATCACTGCGGAGCCGGTGTCATGGGTGGCAGGGACCACAACTTTACAGTTGTATCCCACTTCTTTCTGCACTTCCTCCGTCAGCTGGCCCAATACTGTACCCGGCGTAACAATGGTTTGGAACATCCGCTTGGGATATCCCAATAACTCTATCAATTCCCAATCCCAATCCTTTGTGGCAGGGCTGATCAACTGGCCCGTGGTGGCATTGGTATATTCTGTTGCCGCTTTACCGCTGAGCAGGTAGTGGAAATAGTCCGGTATCATCAACAGTGTCTCCGCCTTTTCCAAAAATTCCGGTCTCTTCATCTTCAGTGCCATCAACTGATAAATGGTGTTAAACATCTGCTTTTGAATACCGGTACGGGCATATAGATCTGATTCCGGTATGTATTTATAAACTTCCTTGTCCATATCCTTAGTGCGTCCGTCTCGGTAGCCCACGGCATTGCCCAAGCGGTTGCCCTGGGCGTCCAACAACACAAAGTCCACCCCCCAGGTATCTATCCCTACGCTTTCAGGAATTTTGCCCAAATCTGCGCATTTTTTCATACCGATTTTGATTTGGCGGAACAATTCGTCCACATCCCAAACCTTTTCCACTCCGTCACCCTGTGGTACTTCCTTCATACCGTTGGGAAAACGATGAATTTCTTCCAATATCATCTTTCCCTTTTCCAGATGTCCTAAAATATGGCGGCCACTGGACGCTCCGATATCAATGCCTAAATAATATGTAGCCATAAATCTATTCTCACTCCTCCACTATGATTTCACAAAGCCTTATAATACTACGCCCTGTTTATTTTCACTCCAGCACCTTTTCGCAGGCAATGCGTTCTGCACCATCCGCCAAGAAAATAATACCGCAATAGGTAAATCCATTCTTTGCCTGCATCTTCTGCATGGACAGATTGTCCCTATGCGTATCATTTTTGATGCTATACACCCCTCTGTCACGGCACATCTTCTCTATCTCCCCAATCATAAAACCGGCAACGCCCTGCCCTTTTCGCCGCTCATCCACTGCAATCCGATGAATGGCCGCATAGGGAATATCCGTAGTCAGCCACGCCCCCTTGTAAATCCTGTCATAGGTAGGCTCTCCGTCAAAAATCACTGCTACCGTGGCAACCACTTCGCCGCAATCCTCGCAAACATAACTATATCCTTTTCGAATGTCCTCTAAAAACACTGCTTCGTTTGGATATCCGTTCTGCCATTGGTCGATGCCTTGGGCTTTCATGTACCCCTGGGCCTGCCGAATGATTTCCATGATGGCCGGAATGTCTTCTACTCTTGTTTTTCTGAATATCACGATGGTTCCTCTTTATCTATCTTACTTTTTGAATTGTGCTATGCCACATCCTGCCCTTAAAAAGCATTCACTATCGCCCGGGGCAACAACTCTTCTATCACAGAATACTCCGCCGGCTGGGAACCGTCACACATCACATTGGCGGCTGAAGTGGCCAAGGCTAATTTCATCACATCTTCTTGCCCCATGCCCTGTGCCATACCAAAGCAAAGAGCCGCCACCATAGAATCTCCTGCGCCCACCGTACTGCCCACAGGCACCGAAATCCCCTGACCGTGATATACTCTGCCATTTTGGACAAACAACGCCCCATCGCCACCCAGCGAAATAACCACATTTGAGATGCCCTCATGATGCAGTTTCTTCCCTGCGTCTATCACCCTTTCTATGGTATCCATGGGGCTGTCAAAGTACATCTCCAGTTCCCTGTCATTGGGCTTGATCATATAGGGTTTGGCTTTGATGCCTTCTCTCAGGGCTTCTTTGTCTGCATCCAAAATCACCCTGGCACCTTTTTCCTGGATCCGTCTGATCCAATCAGCGTAAAGATCCACCGGGGCGCCCTTCGGCAAACTGCCTGCCAACACCACATAATCGTCCTTCTGCAGGCGGTGAAGTAATCGATGCAACAGTGCCTCTGTCTGATCGGCACTGACTGTGATGCCCGGTTCATTGATGTCCGTATTCTCGCCCTTGACGGCATCAATAATTTTTAAGTTGGTGCGGGTCTCTCCCTCTACATATAAAAAATCAGTGGCAATCCCGCTTTCTTTCAATGCCTCATCAATATATTGGCCGCTTCTTCCTGCCAAAAGCCCCATGGCCACGCTTTCGCCTCCCAAAGATGCAATCACTTTGGATACGTTGATGCCCTTCCCGCCGGGATCCTGGCGGACCTTCAGCACCCGGTTCACCTCTCCGGTCTGAAGGTTGTCTATTTGCACGGTCTTATCAATTGCAGGATTCAGGGTTACTGTATAAATCATATTTTTCTCCTATGGACCATCCTCTCCCGGGAAGGTCGAAGCAATGCTCCTTTTTTCAATTCTTTTGCCACATACAAGGATTGCCGGTCTTTGTGAGACCGGCAACTATTCATCTGACATGGGGAATCCTCACCGGATTCTTTCATAATATTAACACTTGATTTCCAGATATCCCAACAATTTGGACATATCATACTCTTCCAAAACACCCAAATTGGAATCGTAGAATTTACCATCAAAATGAACCAGATAATGGCAGAAACGGCCCATCTTTTCCATCATGATACAACACTTAGGCAAAACTGCCTTCCGCCCCTCTGTATAAATAATAATATCCGAGTGGTCAATGCCGTAATAATTCAATGCAGAAATCACTCTGCCCATGGTAGCCTGCCATTCTCTGCAGTCCATCACACTGATGACCTCAGCGATGGTGACTCCTGCCAACATAGCCACACAGGCCTGCCCACACAAGCCGTCCTCGGGCTGAATAATTACGTTCATATCTTGAATTTTACGAATGGGCTTACTGAAGCTATACGGACTATTCTGGTCCATACGGATTAAGGTGTCGTCAATGTGTAACAGAATCTTATGGAGCACACCCATCTCTACCTGTACAGCATCCTCATCCTCTATATGAATCTCATAATTTCCCTTCTCCTTAGGTAAAAGTTCACAATATATAAAACTATTATCCAGCACAATATCGCCCTGAATCACATCTCTTTGCTTACATACTTCCCAAATATTGAAAGGAATCTGTATCATATACCCTTTTTCTTTTTTCTCTACTTTTGATTCAAAAAAATATCTCATATCTTAAAACACCCTCCATTTGGTGCTCCCAAACGCACCAAATGTTATTGTACCAAATGAACTTCCCTTTGAAAACCTTTTTTGCATAAGTTAAAAAACTAACAATCCTTTATGTTTCCTGCGCTACATAAAAAAGTTCTTCTATCTTTTCAATGCCTATTTTTCCGTTGGTCAGTTCCACCAGTTCCTTCTGCAACTGTTCCGTTTCCTCGGCGGGAACAATCAATGCCATAACCACTTTGTCCGTAAAGTCTGTAGACAAAGGGACGATTCCCTTACCCGCAAGGAAATACTGGAGTTTGCCAATACCATTGTAATCTGTGGTCAGCTCCAGTTTCACGCCGTAGCGCATCACGCCCACCTGACAGTTGTCCAGCGCCTCCTTCAGTGCTTGGGTATATGCACGTACCAAGCCTCCGGTACCCAAGAGCACTCCCCCAAAGTATCGGATAACCACTGCCGCCACATTTTTGATACCACTTCCCGTCAAGACCTCCAACATAGGGCGTCCTGCCGTGCCGCTGGGCTCTCCATCGTCGCTACATCGGGTCAGTTCCCCCTTGCTACCTATAATAAATGCAGAGCAGTGATGTCTTGCATCCCAGTATTTCTTTTTCATTTCATCTACAAAAGCAGTGGCCTCTTCTTCCGTCTCACATTTGCGGACAATACCGATAAAACGGGATTTTTTCTCAATATATTCCCCTTCACCGCCGGAAAGAAGCACACGATAGGAATTGCTGCTGCCGGATTGCATCATATCTCTCCCTTATCAACGTATCAATAACAAAAGTAAATCCCTGAGGATTCACAAAAATCATATCATAGATTCTGCCAAAAAGGAAATACTTATTCTGTGCTATTTCTTCTATAGATAAAAAAAGACTCTTTATTTACATATTTTTATTTGGTATAATAATGATATTCTCGTGAACGAAAGGAAACGATATGAATTACAGTAAAAAAGGCCTCCGTCAGAAACAAAGAAGACTGAGTGCAAAATCAAATAAAAACAAAAAACGTGCCAGTGTCAACTCACTGAAAATACTGTTACTGATCGGCGTAGGTGTGGCAGCATGTGTCATCGGCTTGGGACTGGGTGCGTACAAGGGTATTCTTGCCTGCACACCCCAGATCCGTCTAAGCGATGTGGTGGCTGTAGGAGAAGCCACCATCATATATGATAAGGAAGGCAATTCCATCGACCAGTATGTGAGTATGAATTCCAACCGTATCCAGATCAACGATATGGACCTGATTCCCAAGCACTTGGGACAGGCCTTCGTTGCCATCGAAGATGAGCGTTTCTATGAACACAATGGTATTGACCTGATGGGTATTATCCGTGCCGGCTGGCAATTTTTGAAGACCGGCGGCCAGGAGACCCAGGGCGGTAGTACCATCACTCAGCAGCTTCTGAAAAATACCATCTTTACAGAATGGACTTCTGAGGGTGATAACTGGATCAAAAAAATCAAACGAAAAATCCAGGAACAGTACCTGGCTTTGGAAATCTCCAAGTATTATTCTAAAGACGATGTACTACTCCGCTATATGAATGCCATCAACCTGGGACAGAATACATTGGGTGTGGAATCTGCATCTTTGCGATATTTCGGCAAATCCTGCAGTGAACTGACCCTTTCCGAAAGTGCGGTTATCGCATGTATTACCCAGAACCCTTACGGCTACAATCCCATCCGTTTCCCCGAAAAAAACGCAGAGCGCAGAGAACGTTGCCTGAAAAACATGTTGAAACAGGGCTTCATCAATCAAAGCGAATTCGACGAGGCCATGGCGGATAGCGAAGATGTGTACGAGCGCATCGGCTCCTACGACATTGATTTCCGCACCAACGAAAGCGGAACTGCCGGCTCCTATTTCTCTGATGCGGTTTATGAGGTGGTACGTGACGATTTGATGCACGAAGCAGGATACTCTAATAACCTGGCAGAATCCTTGCTTACCTCCGGTGGTCTTCGTATTTATTCCACCATGGACCCTACCATCCAGCGCATTGCCAATGAGGAATTTGCGAACCCGGACAATTACCCTGCAAAGGTAAAATGGTACTTAAACTATGCGCTTTCTGTATATCTTCCAGATGATACGGTAAAGAACTTCAGTAAAGAAAATATGATGTCCTGGTTCAAAAAGCACGAGGACAACACCTTCAACCTCATCTTCTCTTCCCAGGAGGAAGCACTGGAAGCAGTAGAACTCTACCGCACCACCATGATGGAAGATTTAGGTGTGGAAATAAAAGAAGACAATTATGTGGAAACCATTTCCATGACAGCACAGCCCCAGGCAGCTATGGTCATCTCTGATCAGAAAACCGGATACGTGCTTGCTATGGTGGGTGGACGCGGCGCCAAGGAAGGCAGACGTACCTTTAACAGAGCAACCACCGCTACCCGTTCTCCCGGATCAACCTTCAAGGTGCTGGCAGCCTATGCACCGGCTTTGGACAGCAACGGTATGACCTTGGCAAATGTATTTGCCGATGCACCTTTTAATTATGAAGATGGTACTCCCGTAAACAACTGGTACGATGACGGCTATCGTGGCATTCAGAACTTCCGCCGTGGTATCGCAGACTCATTGAACATCATTGCTGTAAAGACCATCACTGTGGTAACGCCACGATTGGGATATCAATATTTGGAAGACTTCGGTTTCACCTCATTGGTAGATAATGAAGTGAGAAATGATGGAAAACGCTATACTGATATGAAACAGCCCTTGGCTTTGGGTGGTTTGACCAACGGAGTTTCTCCTTTGGAATTGAACGCTGCGTATGCAGCCCTTGCCAACGAAGGCTACTACAATACACCGAAGTTATACACCGTGGTAACGGACGCAGACGGCAATATCATTCTGGACAGGCGGGAAGACAGAGAACGCTCTGTGGTCAAGGATACCACCGCTTATCTGTTGACAGACGCCATGGAAGATGTGGTGAAAGCCGGCGGTACCGGTACCAGATGTAATTTCGACCCCGGTATGGGCATTGCAGGTAAAACCGGTAGTTCCTCGGATTATGTGGATGTATGGTTTGCAGGCTATACCCCCTACTACACTTGTACCACATGGGCAGGCTATGACAACAATGTGCATATGGATACCAGCAATAACAACAAGGAAACCAGAGTTGCGCAAAATCTCTGGAGAGCAATTATGCAACGCGTTCACGAGGAATTGCCCCGCAAAACCTTTGAGCGCCCGGAGAGTATCATAGACGCCATCGTCTGTGCGCAATCCGGCAAGCTGCCCATCCCCGGCATATGTGATGCTACCGTAAAGACAGAAATCTTTGAAGACGGCACCGTACCCGTAGATTATTGTGATGTGCATTACCAGGGTGTATTATGCAACCACGACTTATTACCTGCCACCGACGAATGTCCCTTCAAAATAGATGCAACCATCGAGTTGCCCCTGTTTGAAGATCCGCTATTGCACGAAGGTTCTACGGTAATCACAGAAAATGAAGACGGCACACAAACCGTCTCCAAACCCAGAACCACACAGAAATGCCAGCATGATGCCGCATTTTTTGCAAGCCCTGATGTGGACGCTCTCATCACGCAACAAAGATGGGAAATCCAGTGGCGTAACAATGCCCAATAATATTCAGTTCATAGAAAGGAGCGATTACAGCCAATGTATTCGTTTCAGTCAAGCAATCCCTTTTGCAACGAGATTGAACTTTGCGAAATCGGAGATATCGCATGTGTTCAAAAGATAGACAAAGCCCTAACCCAGGCATATATTTCTTATTGCTTCCAATGGCACAAAACACTGCCTTTAAAGCCTTGGTCAAAACTGCTCAGTGCAGGACCGGAAATCTGTTCTATTTGCATCAATGAAAAGGACAAAGAAATCGCAGAGTCACTGGTACGTGGCATCTGCGATGAAATGGGTTGTAAAGTAAAATTTACATATAAGAACTTAAAGAAGAAACGTGTGATTTATGAATAACAAAACCTCTTTTGTACAGGGATTTAAGCACGGCATCCCCATCGGTTTGGGCTATTTCGCCGTGGCTTTTTCTCTGGGCGTCGCCGCAAAGAATGCGGGGTTAAACGCTTTCCAAGGCTTCTTAGCCAGTATATTGAACAATGCATCTGCCGGCGAATACGCCGGCTTTACTGTGATTGCCGCCAATGCAAGTTATTTTGAAATGGCAATCATCATATTGATTACCAATGCCCGATATCTGTTGATGAGTTGCGCTTTGAGCCAGCACCTGCCTCCCTCTCTTTCCTTGGGACACCGCATGCTGATTGGGCACTTTGTAACTGACGAGATTTTCGGTATCACCATCGCCAGACCCGGCACCTTAAATCCCTACTATACCTATGGTGCCGCCATTTTTGCGAGTCCTGCCTGGGCCATTGGCACAGCACTGGGCATTATGGCAGGGAATCTCCTGCCCGGCCGTATGGTAAGCGCTTTGAGCGTGGCTTTGTTTGGTATGTTTTTGGCAGTATTCATTCCGCCCTGCAAGCACAATCCCGTCATTGCAGGATGTGTGATTCTCAGCTTCAGCTTGAGCTATTTGATGCAACAAATGGGAAAATGGTATCCATTCTTTGCCTCTATGTCTGCAGGCACAAAAACCATCCTTCTCACAGTATTGATATCTGCCGTAGCGGCATACCTCTTCCCGGTGCCGGATACCGAAGCATAATTTGGGTTTCACAAGCCAATAGTAAATCAAAGTAATTTTAACAAAGGAAGTGTTCCATGAAGAACAATATTTTTATTTACATAGCGATTATGACTGCCGTGACCTACGGCATCCGCGTAATTCCCCTAACCTTAATCCGCAAACCAATTACCAGTAGATTCATCAAATCTTTTTTGTATTATGTGCCCTATGTGACTTTGGCAGTGATGACCTTCCCCGCCATCATGGATGCCACCCAATCTCCCATTGCAGGCCTGGTAGCTCTGATTTTGGGCATTGTGGCCGCATGGCTGGGCGCCGGTCTGTTACCGGTATCCGTGATTTGTTGTCTCACTGTATTCCTCCTGGAATGGTTTCTTGTATAGAGAATACATAGGAAATGATGCAAACCAGGCAACCATCTTTCACTGTCACTGTGGCTTCCTGCCCTATAAATTCATTGCTGATCCCGATAGGAAAATCACTTCTTAGCACCGCGTCTTCCACAGTATATTTCAATCCCTTTATGGTAACTCCTTGGGCATCTCCACCCAGCGTAAGCAAGGATATATATCCTTCCATTCCTGCACGGAATGTAATCTCCTCATTCTGAATCAATAGGATCATACCATCCCCATCCACCAGATATCCCACAGCTCCCTGATGCTTCAAAAATAACAGGCACTGTATATTGGCATAGGAATGATCAAATCTACCACCCATGCCCGCATAGATACGAAAATCACGGTATCCCTTTTCCAGCCCCAGTTTCAGTGCCGCCAGCATATCTGTATCATCCTTCTCTGCCGGCAAGCGAATGATTCTATCCGGAATGCTCTTTTCCAACTCCTGTACCGCCGCTGCTCCTGCATCTGATATGGAGTCAAAATCTCCAATGATCATATCCGGCTCTATCTGTAATATATCGCAATAGGTCAATCCGCCGTCCACGGCAATTACCATGTCCTCTTCTCCCACCGCTATCTGTCCTACGGTAAGGTCACCGGCTCCTATCACAATACATTTTCCTGATTTCTTTTCCATCATTTCGTCACCTTCTTTGATTGATGCTGCATCCTTTCACGCAATTGCTTCATCCGCTTTTATTTCTCTTGATTGTATTATTATGCCATTTATGGTATTCTTTTTGCAAGAGTGATTTATCGAAGTAATTTCACCACTGACGAAAAAGGATATGCTATGACAAAAAAAACATTCCGCAAAATCTCTTTTTTAAAATTGGATAAAAATGCCCTATATCTTATTTTCATTCTGTGTCTGGCAGCCGCCACTCGTCTGATAGGGTTAGGACTGCACCCACAGGGTGTTCTTCCTGACGAGGCATATGGCGCTTACAACGCCTTCGGAATTTTGACCGAAGGCATCGACAGTTGGGGGTATCCTTTCCCTGTCTACTATGTAGCATGGGGAAGCGGGCAAAGCGTCCTCAATTCCTACCTGGCCATCCCCTTCTATTTGGTTTTTGGTGTGAACATTTTCGCCTTTCGCATGCCCCAAGCACTGATTGGTATCTGGGGCGTATATGCAGCCTATGTGATAGGCAGAGAAACCATCTCCAAGCGCTTTGGACTGTTGTTTGCTTTCGTGCTGGCCATCAATCCTTGGCATATCATGAATACACGATATAATCTGGATGCAAATATGGCACCGGGGTTGTTTTTGATTGCTTTTAGCTTTCTTGTATTGATGTTGAAAAAAAATCCCGGTTACGCCATAGGGGCGGCGGTTTTCTTTGGTGCCACCCTGTATTGCTATGTACTCAGTTGGATTGTTGTCCCTCTGTTCTTGCTCTTCTTCGTATTACTCTATTGGAAGCAAATCCCCAAGGACAGATACCTATTGATTGCCACGGGCGTATTATTCGTTCTCGCCCTTCCTCTGCTTTTATTCGTAGGTGTCAATATATTGGGTATGCCGGAAATCATAACTCCTTATTTTTCCGTGCCCAAGCTTCACGGCATCCGTTCCGCTGAATTGAGTGCATCTCATATAGGCGAAAGCTTTGTTGCCTTGGTAGAAATGATATTCCGCCAAAAGGATTACGCCGGATATACTTCCAGCCACACCACCGGAGGATATTATTATTTCACTGCACCATTGATGGTCATCGGACTGCTGGGACATCTATCTTTATGGGTTTGCTCCATCCTGGAAAAAAGAGCAGATTTTCATCTCCCGGCTTTCGTACAAAACCTTCTGTCTGAAACCAAGGCAACCTTCCCCGTATTGCTTTGGACCATCAGCGCCGGCATTATGATTATCCTAAATCAGAACGTCACAATGATACATGCCAACTTAATTCATTTCCCTATGATTTTTTATGGGGTCTATGGCGTTTACTTACTGGCCAAAGTGTTTCAGAAACGTGCCCTGATGCCTCTGGCTATCTGCTTTTGGTGTATCTCCTTTGGCTTCTTTAGCTATGCTTATGCGACAGAACCTTCCACTTATTTCTTTGGCACTGAAATCGAAGAAGCCCTGGAATGTGCCAAAGACATCGCCGGTCCCGAAGGCGACGTGACCATCCTTTTCTATACCACTTATAAATTCAGCAACCTAATGTGGTATGAAAAGTTTCCTGTTGGTAAATTCTCCACACAGGTGGTATATGATGACAATGCCCTCAGTGAATGGGCGGAGATGCGTTCTTTTGAACATTTTCACTATGTCAATTCCCCGGAGGAGGTAACACCTGACAGTGTCTATCTTCTTCCCTCCACATACAAAGAAGCCTTTGTAGACAAAGGCTTCACAGTAACAGATGTAAATGAAAGATATTGTGTGGCGGAACCATAATCGCTGCACCGCCCAATAGCCAAAACACCCAGGTGAGTGCCGGATAGTAATCGAATCCAACTCTATAGGTTGCATTGGTAAACAATCGGCCGGCGCACTCCACACCATTGAGGGTATAGTTCTGATAATTTTCTAGATACAGGTATTCCAAATCTGTGGTCATCATGGCAAATGCATAATTCACATCTGAACTATCGCCTTCTATTGTTCCTTCACTACTCGGACCATGGTCATTCACCGCAGCCGCGGTGGAATTAGTAACACGAATGGTGACAGTTTCGTCCATATCCACCGGCTGACCTACCGTAAATCTCAAAAAGGTCAGTTTGTCAAACACCCACAACGCAAGTTCCTGGGACTGCAAAATCTCCCCCTCCTGCAGCACTTCTACCAAAACCTTGGTGTTCTCCTTGTCCACCTGCTCGCTGTAGTCTATTGCCACAGACACGCTTTCCAGCCAATCCTGTGAGGGTAGAAATTCCTGTTCCACCACATCTCCGGGTTGCAAATCCGCTGACAGCACATGTTTCCCCGCCGTCTGGCTTTCCTCTGTAAATTCAGGAACTCTTTCCCGAAAAACAATAAATACACTTAATATAAAAATAAGAATCCAGAGAATAACTATAATTGTCCTTCTGCACCTATCCATCCGGGTTTCTCCTTGTCTCTGTGCCTTATCGCGATTATATATGCAACGCAGAATAACATAAAACAAAAAACCCCGGAAAAACCGGGGTTTTAAGAAGCTGCTGACGGGAATCGGACCCGTGACCTCCGCACTACCAATGCGACGCTCTACCGACTGAGCCACAGCAGCATCATTTGTGTCGTAACCGACGAAAATTATTGTATCAAATCCCCTATGGTTTGTCAACCAAATTTTAAGCATATTTTGCAGTAATTTTTAAAACTTATTTTTGGAAGATTCTCGTCTTATAAATGCTTCTTAATTTTTGCTTTTAATCTCTGCAACGCATTGTCTGTGGATTTTTCATCCTTCCCCAGCACCCTAGCAATCTGGCTATAACTCATGCCGGTGAGATACAAATCCAACACCTGCTTTTCAAAATCACTGAGTTCCTGCGCAATCAGTTGGTTAAGATATTCCACTCTCTCTTTATCCAAGACCACCTGCTCAGGGCTCATACCCATTTTATCTAAAAACTGGGTCTCCAACGCAGATTGTTCCTTCTCGTCATCCTCTGAATGATCTAACGAAATGTAGGTATTCAAAGGCTGGTGCTTTTTTCTTTGGGAAGCCTGCACTGCCGTGTACATTTGACGATTGATGCACAATTCTGCAAATGTATAAAAGCTGGCATCGCGCCCCATGTCATAATCACGAACTGCCTTAAACAGCCCCAACATCCCCTCTTGAATCAAATCGTCCCGGTCCGCCCCCAGGATAAACATGGACTTGGCTTTGCTTCGTACCATAACCTTGTATTTATCGCAAATCCTGTCCATGGCCATGCTCTCGCCATTTCGGATTCTGTCGATGAGTTCATCGTCTGTGCAGTTTTTCAAATCATCCATTTTTGTCATTCTCTGTTGTCCCGCACCTTTCAGACCCTAGATCAATTCGATTCCTCCGAGAATCTTTTATGACAGCCTCTGTCTCACAATCTCATATGCCAATACACCTGCTGCCACAGATGCATTCAATGAATCAATGTCCCCCTTCATGGGAATGGATGCGACGAAATCACACTTCTCCCGTACCAGACGGCTGACACCATCCCCTTCATTGCCAACCACCAACCCGATGGGGCCTTTCAAATCCAGCTGATACATGCTTGTCCCGCCCATATCAGCACAGACAAACCACAAGCCTTCCTTCTTTAAATCTTCGATGGTATTTGCAATATTGGTCACTTTTGCAACCGGCGTATAATTCAATGCTCCGGCAGAGGTTCTTGCCACTGTAGCCGTCAATCCCACAGCTCTATTCTTCGGAATGATTACACCGTGACATCCGGCCAGATTTGCCGTTCTGATAATGGCGCCCAGGTTATGAGGGTCTTCAATATTATCCAACAGCATGATGAAAGGAGCTTCCCCCTTGTCCTTTGCTGCCTGCAAGATATCTTCCACCTGCGCATATTCATAGGCTGCCGCAACAGCAATGACACCCTGATGCTTTCCGGTTTCAGACAATTGGTCCAAGCGTTCCTTGGTCACATATTTTACCAACGTGTCCTGCTTTCTGGCTTCTCTTTTGATGGTCATAATGGGGCCATCCTGGCAGCCATCCAACACATACAGTTTGTCAACGGTTTTGCCGGAGCGAAAAGCCTCTATAACAGCATTTCTGCCCTCTATGGTAAATTCTGAATATCCCATATGTACTACTCCAAATGTTATTCCAATATTCTAATTACGATGCCTTCATTGAATCATCTTTTCCGTACAGCGCGGTCATTGCGCCATAACACCTCTTACAGCTCAAATCCTGCTTTTTCCAAGCCCAATCGAACCAGGTTCAATGCTCTGTCCGTCTGCTCTGTGAGATACAGATAGCCAAACACGGCCTCTAATCCGGTGGCCTGCAAATACTCCTTAGCGGAAGCATTCTTAGCCATGGTGTGGGGCTTTGCGTTTTTGCCCCGCCGATAAACCGCCTGTTCCTCTTCCGTAAATTCTTCCAACAGAACCTGCGCTATCTTTGCCTGCGCTGTAGCGCTGACATATTTCACTGCAATGCGGTGCAAATCTCCCGAGGGGCGGTTGGCTCTGCCCACCACCACAGTACGGATAATCAAATCATAGACTGCATCTCCGATATAGGCCAATGCCAGGGGAGAATAGGTCCTCACATCCACACTTTTGCCGGGAAAGGTCTCCTGTATTTTCTTCAAAAAGCTTATGCTTTCTTCCATTTTACACCCTCGCGAGTATCTTCAATGATGATGCCCTTTTCCAACAACTCGTTTCTGATTTCATCGGCTCTTGCAAAGTTCTTCTCTTTCTTTGCCGCTTTACGCTCTTCAATCTTTTCGAGAATATACGCTTCCATCTCAGCGTCCACGCCGGTATCTGTAGTTTCCGCCTGTACCGCAGTAGTCAGATTGATGGACAATACTTCATCGAAGCTTTCTGCCAATGCATATTTGGTGGCATCAGAGATATCTGCCTTCAACATATCGTAAAGGACGGTGATGGCCATAGAGGAGTTCAAATCATTGCTCAACGCTGCTTCGAACTGTTCTCTGTACTGTGCGAATTTCTCTTGGTCGATTTTCCCTTCTTTCTTCAGGGTACTGATTCTCTTCACCAACTTCTCATAGGTGGAAGTCATATTGTCCAGCACTTCATAGGAGAATTCCAAGGGTTTACGATAGTGGGACTGCAAGCAAAAGAAACGATACACCAACGGATTGTAACCTTTGCTCTCCAAGAGGGATACGGTTAGGAAATCTCCTTTGGACTTACTCATCTTTCCTGCTTTGTCATTTAAATGATGTACATGGAACCAATAATTACACCATTTGTGCCCCAGCACTGCCTCGCTTTGTGCGATTTCATTGGTATGATGAGGGAAAATGTTATCAATACCACCGCAGTGAATATCCATATATTCTCCCAAATGCTTCATGCTGATACAGGAGCACTCTATGTGCCATCCGGGATATCCGATGCCCCAGGGGCTCTCCCACTTCAGTTCCTGATCATCAAATTTAGATTTGGTAAACCAAAGCACAAAGTCGCTCTTGTTTCTCTTGTTTTCGTCCTCTTCCACATCCTCGCGGACACCAACCAGCAATTCCTTCTCATTCTGGTTAGAGAATACATAATACTCCTGCAATTTAGAGGTATCGAAATAAATATTTCCACCGGCTTCATACGCAAATCCGGTTTCGATCAGTTTCTCTATAGTTGCAATAAACTCTGTGATGCAGTTGGTAGCAGGTTCTACCACATCCGGTGTCTTGATGTTCAACTTTGCACAGTCAGCAAAGAAGGCATCGGTATAGAATTTGGCAATTTCCATCACAGACTTTTTTTCGCGCTTGGCACCTTTGAGCATCTTGTCTTCACCGGTATCTGCGTCAGAGGACAAATGTCCCACATCGGTGATGTTCATAACGCGCTTTACGTCATATCCCACATAACGAAGGGTCTTTTCCAACAAGTCCTCCATGATATAACTTCTCAGGTTTCCGATATGTGCAAAGTGATACACGGTAGGTCCGCAAGTGTACATTGCCACCTTACCATCCTCATTGGGAATAAACTTTTCCACCTTCTTCGAAAGTGTATTATAAAACTGCATCTTGTTTTCCATAAGTCGTCCCTTCCTGATTATCAATTCCGGCTTTCGATACCGGTCACAGTTATCTTTTATTTCGCATTCTCCATCTGCTTTTCCAGCAGTTCTATTCGTCTCAACAACTCGTCATTATTTTTCTGAAGTTTTGCAAGATCCTCTTTTACAGGGTCCGGCATATCCGTCTGGTTCAAGGTCTCCTGGGGTAGCGTCTGGTTATTTCGCTTTACCACACGGCCGGGCACACCAACCACGGTGGATCCCGGAGGCACTTCACTGAGCACCACGCTACCGGCACCAATCTTGGAATTATCACCAATGGTGAAAGAACCAAGCACCTTGGCACCCGCACTGATCATCACATTATTTCCAATGGTGGGATGTCTCTTCCCCTGTTCCTTACCTGTACCACCCAGGGTAACACCCTGATATAAGGTCACATTGTCACCAATGATGGTGGTCTCACCGATGATGACACCATGCCCATGGTCAATGAAAAATCCTTTCCCGATCTGTGCTCCGGGATGAATTTCAATTCCCGTTTTACGCACAGCCTTCTGGGAGATCCATCTTGCCCAGAAGTAGAAACCTCTTTTATATAATTTATGCGCCACACGGTAAAACATCATGGCCTTAAAGCTGGGATATAAAAACACTTCCCATGCCGAATGAATCGCCGGGTCTCGTTCACGGATGACCTTAATTTCATCTCTGAAATCTCTGATGACTCCCATACCTTTCCTCCGATATCAAACATATCCTAATACGCAAAACGGATATATTCATCCCTACAGGCGAATATATCCTTTTCGTTTATTTCTTACAACCGCTGCATCCGGCACAATTGGGTGTCACCGCATCGGCCGTCAAATCAAACGGACTAGTCAACAGGCAAATGGCCTGTGCAGAAATGCCTTCCTTGCTTCCCGTGAAACCCAATCCCTCTTCCGTGGTGGCTTTCAC
Organism: uncultured Acetatifactor sp.; assembly: GCA_904501885.1. Taxonomy (GTDB): domain Bacteria; phylum Bacillota; class Clostridia; order Lachnospirales; family Lachnospiraceae; genus Acetatifactor. The sequence goes on from CAJGCP010000015.1 coordinate 16,334, forward strand.
ATTTACCAGGTCCAAATCCATCTCAAGTACTCTTGCAATGTTTTCCCTCATAGTATCAATATAGGGGCGCATTTTTGGTGCCTGCGCTATAATGGTGGCATCGATGTTCTCCACCAAAAACCCTTTGTCTGACAGGAGTTTATGCACTCTTTCCAGCAATACCATAGAGGAAATTCCTTTATTGTCCGGGTCTGTATCCGGAAAATGCTTTCCGATATCCCCCATAGCTGCCGCACCTAAAAGTGCGTCCATAATGGCGTGAAGCAAAACATCTGCATCGGAGTGTCCCAGAAGACCCTTTTCGTGAGGAATTTGGACCCCACCCAAAATCAGGTCCCTATCTTCCACCAATCTATGCACATCATACCCCATGCCAACTCTCATATTTTTACTCCTATGATCCTTACCGCAAAAATCAATGCCATCCTACTCAAACAGCACGCGATAAGCGCCGCCATAAATACCCGCATCATTTCCCAAAGACGCTAATAAGAACTCCTTCTTCGGTGCCGCGGGATAGGCATATTTCTGATAATATTTTTTGATATAATCAAGCACCACATCACCTGCTTTGGACACGCCGCCACCTACGATAAACGCTTCAGGCTCTACGACTGCAACTACTGCCGCCAAGCCCTTTCCAATGGCATCACCAAACTGTTCAGCCACCTCTATAGCAAGTGCATCGCCTTCCTTCACTGCATCAAATACCACCTTGGCATTCATTTCCTGACCGCGCATTACGGAAGGACGATCATCTTTTTCCAACAATTCCTTGGCAATTCTCGCCACTGCAGTTGCAGATCCATATTGCTCTAAGCAACCATATCCGCCACAACCACACTGTAGCTTGCAATCATCATTCACATGAATATGACCCACTTCACCGGCACCACCTGTGGCACCTACGATAACTTTGCCGTCTGCGATAATGGCAGCTCCCACACCGGTACCGATGGTAATCATCACCACGTTTTTGTACCCCTGTGCGGCACCTCTCCAGTATTCTCCCATACCGGCCACATTCACATCGTTTCCGCCGATGACTTTCATGCCCGTCAGTTCTGCCAATGTTTGGGAAACATTCATTTCTTCCCATCCGATGTTGGCACTCCATGTCACATATCCATCGGCTGTCATAGAAACGGGAGCACCATATCCGATGCCTACCACTTCTTCGAAGGCAATGTTCTTCTCCGCCATCTTATTTCGAATGGCATTAGCAACATCGGGAAGTACCGGCTCCCCCTTCGGCACGGTACGGGTGGGAATCTCCCACTTTTCTACCAATTCTCCGGCGATGGTAAACAGCCCCATCTTGGTGGTAGTTCCACCGATATCCACACCAAAGCAATACTTTTTCTCCATACTTATCATCAATCCCCTTGGGGATTCCTCTCTATGAATCTTGTTCAGACTAGCAGTATTTCTCCACAATACGCATCATCTGATCCCATTTTTCTTCCATGTCTTTTACCAACTTGAACTGGGTTCTGCAACGGTCCAGATTATGTCCGTCTCTGTGTACCTTGAAGTATACATCGCCCTCCAGGTAGTCTGTCAGGAAGCGCATACCGCATTCAAAGGTCATGGTCTTCGCACCCAAAGGAAGCAATTTAACTTCTGCCTCTGTGAGTCTGCCATCGCAACCTTCCAAGAATCCCTTTGCGTAAGCATCGAACAATTCCATGCTGCAGCTTACTTTGGACAAGTCCTTCTCATCTTCTGCAGCGGTACTTGCACCGAAACGGATGGAATCACCGAAATCATTGGCTGCCAATCCGGGCATAACGGTATCCAAATCGATAACACAGATTCCCTTACCGGTCTTAGCATCCAACATAATATTATTCAACTTCGTATCGTTATGTGTCACACGAAGAGGCAACTTGCCGGAATTCAAAAGGCTCATCTGCTCGCCTGCCAGGTCCTCTCTATCCAACACGAACTGAATCTCTTCACGGACGCTGTCTGCGCGGCCCATCTTATCCTCTGCCACAACCTGACGAAATCTCTCGAAACGCTTCTTGGTATCGTGGAATCCGGGAATGGTCTCCACCAACTGTTCTGCAGGGAAATCAGCAAGCATACTCTGGAAGTGGCCAAAGGCAACCGCACTCTCGTAAAAGTCCTCCACGGAACGCACCTGATCCACACTAACGGAGTCCTCAATAAACAGGAACAAGCGGTAAAATCCGGTCTCATCCTGATGGAAAGGCGCATTATCCCAAGTGCAAATCAGATTCAAGGTCTCTCTGTCCGGGTCCCCACCGGCCTGCACGATTTTATCCCTCAGGAAGGTAGTCACCTTTTGAATATTAGAAATCACACCTTCAGGATTTGTAAAAATCGTGGTGTTTATTCTCTGTAAAATATATCTTCTTCCGGTGGTGGATACCACAAGGTAAGTATCGTTGATATGTCCGTTACCATAAGGTGAACACTCTACTACTTCGCCCTCAAGCTGAAAATTCTTTAATGCCGCTTTCGCGTACTGTGTCTTCATCATAAATCCTCCTTGGATAAATCTAAATCTTACAAAAATAAATCCAGAGACAATGCTCCGCATCATATCTGGATTTATATTATCACATTTTATAGTTTATGTACATTCATTTTTTCAGGAAAAATGTTAATTTCTCCCAACTATTTCGCGCTCTTGCCATCCTCACGGTAAAAGAACTTTGCAATGAACATTACAATTGCGGTAATGATGAGGAAGAACAGTACGGGGAAGGAAAATTCGCCATTTGCAGCAGCTGCCTGATATTTCATAATACCATGAGCATAAACCGCGCAAACAACCAATGCCACGCAGCTCACAATGGCCAATGCAGGCACAATAATTCTCTTGCCAAAGCCCAGTTCTTTGTCCTTGAACATCATCACAAAGATGGGAATATAGAATGCATACAGTGCCACAATTACCAACTCGCTGGAATCGAAGCTGAACAAACCGAACCAATTCTTTTCACTTAAGTTTGCCCCAAAGAAATATACCATCCAAACCATAGAAATCAGCGCACCAAAGAAGGTAGAGTTCATGGGCATATTGGAAGCCTCGTCAACCTTGCCAAAAAGTTTGGGATTGGGACCGTGTCCACGTGCTGCAATGGAGTACAGGTTACGGCTGTTTGCCATCACCAGACCATTGGTGGTACCCAAACAGGAAACCACAATAAATACAGAGAGCAATGTACCCCAACCATTTCCAAACAGGTTCTTAAACGCCTGGGTGGAACCGGATGCCATCAGTTCTTCCTTGGTAATTGCGCCGCAAATACCCAAGTAGTAGAAAATGTAAATTGCAACAATCACGATGATACCAAAAATCAGTGCCAAAGGCAGATTCTTCTTGGAATTCTTCAATTCTGCATTGATGGTAGTAGCCAGAATCCATCCTTCAAAAGCAAATGCCAAAGCTACTACAGAGGCAGACAAACCACCCACAAAAGAAACGCTGGACTCCGCACTTGCCTGGAAGTTCTGCATCAACTGCCCATTGGACAAACCGGAAATAATACCAACCACTGCCATGAGGCAAAGAGGAATCAACTTAATCACGGTAGTAGAAACCTGCAATTTACCGGCAAGTTTAGGCGCAACACCATTCACAAACGCTACTGCCACCAAAATCAAACCAGCCACTGCCAATGTCTCGCCGCTAGTAATGCCAAAACCGAACAACTGACAGAGATATCTGGCTGTTACCCAACCAAGAACGGAGGTGATGCCGGGGGTATAAATAAAAGTCATATACCAACCAAGATAATATGCATATTTGGAACCACAAGTAGCCTCTGCATAGTCTACAAGACCGTTGACCTTCTCGTACTTCTGCGCCAAGATGCTGAACGCATACACACAGAAGAACGCGATTAAACCAACGGCTGCAATCGCAAGCACACCTGTGAGCACGTTTCCGTCAGTTACATTCAATACGGATTCCGTCTTAAAGAAAATACCGGATCCGATTACGATGCCGACTACAAGAGCAATCGCTGTAGGTAATCCATATCTTTTTTCCATAATTTAAACCCTTTCTATGTAGGTAAAATTTGATACCTCAATTCTAACACTACTTGATGCATTTTGTCTACAGATTTCTCTTTAACAGGGTAAATTAGCACATTATCATCACGACAAAGCATAAAATCCATCAAATTTAATATATTTTATATGTACGTTCCGGATTATTATCCACAAACATCTTCCATAATCACCTGATTGCCCACTCTTCCCGGTAAAATGGAGGGGTCATGAAACAGCAGTGGCACGTAATCATCTCCATGGTAATCTTGAATGAATTGTTTGCTAATCTCAGGATTACAAGTGGCCCCTGTAGGAATTTGATTATCGAAACACGCCTGCACATAACACTCATCTCCGCAAAACAGATATTTTTTATTACCATGATGATAGATAGCGACACTAGAACCGATAGAATGACCACCAATTTTGCGTATAATAAGGTTAGGACCAAGGCTGGTCTCCTCCTCAAACATCTCCACCTTAGAATTCTCAGGAATAAACTTCTTAGTAGGCGCATACTCTTCCGCCTGAATATGTATCACCGCATTTTTGAAATCCCCTATAGCTTCCACGTGGTCGCGGTGCCGATGGGTGAGAAATACATCCGTGATTTCTTCCGGCTGCAGACCATATTCCTTTAAAGCCTCCACAGGGCTGCAAAAACAGGACATCTCAAATCCAGCACCGTCATTACAGCCAACATCCACCAAAATATTGCGCGTTCCATCCTGAATCAGATAAAACACAAAAGAAATCGGCAACATAACGTCCGGTGCGCCTCCGGCAAAGATATATTTCTCATTATAGATAGATTCACCATATTTTAATACAACGATTCTTCGCATCGCCAGTCTCCTCACTATCTTCCCGTTATATGTTTTTCTGATTAATTTACACTTCTCTGCGACAAACGCAATAAACTATCGTTATTATACGCACAAACCTTGCCATCGGTCAATACTCAACTCCCCCTTGGGAACATCCCTGCACGGCAGATTATGTTCGGTTGGAGTTTGTGGTTTTTACCCACTACGTGTAATTTACGGAGATGCAGGATGTAATTTTCAGTCGAAAGCCTGAAACTTTACATACTGGGCATATTTTTTTGTGGTGCAGGATGTAATTTCTAGTTGAATTACTGGCACATTACATGCTGGAAACATTTTTTTCGGCTAGGGATGGTAACACAGAAACCAAATGGGATGATACCAGAAAGAATTCCGGAAGAGATGACATAAGATGCAATACAAACAGAAAAACCCCCGAAAATTCGGGGGTTTTAGCATAGCGAGAGGGGGATTTGAACCCTCGACACTACGGGTATGAACCGTATGCTCTAGCCAACTGAGCTATCTCGCCATATATACCAACCTATGTTGGAGTGGAACCTATAGGGCTCGAACCTATGACCCTCTGCTTGTAAGGCAGATGCTCTCCCAGCTGAGCTAAGATTCCATTTCGTCGATGGCTTTCGCAACCGACTTTGTTAGTATACTATGTGCTTTCTTGTTTGTCAATCATTTTTTGGTGGGATTTTTTATTCTCCTTTTCGTGAGGTTTCCTATTCTCCCAAATAAAGTTCAAACTGATTGTTTTTTAATGCAGCAGCCAACTGCTCCGTGGTTTTCAAGCGCTGGTTCGTCCTGATTCCATACGTCTGGCTAAAATTCGTACTATGCTTGTCGCCCCCTGCAATAAAAACCTTACCACTGGTTTTGAACGTTGTGACTGCCAGTTCATTATCCTCAAAACTATTTCCGTGATTATAAATCTCAATTCCGTCAACAAATGACAAATCAGGCATTGCATAAGGGTCGGGAATATAATCGCGCACTCGAAAGGGATGGGCATATGCAATAAATCCATCGTTTTCTCGAACAAATTCTGACCATACCGCAATGTCTTTCGTTTTTAACTGCGGATTGGCAATGAGGAGTTCCGGGCAAATTCCATAAACCAAAATTTCCTTTGCGCCTCCATAGCCCTCCTCAATCCCAAAAAGAAGATCAAAATCAAGTTTTTGCGCTATATCAAGTGCCTCGTAATAACTCCGCGCATACTCTTTCACATACTCCTGCCAAGAAAGGCTCCGATCAACACCGGTATTACCATGTAAAAAGTGGTTTGTAAGTGCAAAGCCCGTCACACCAATCTCTTCATAACGCTTTATCATATCTTCAACCGAGCTTATGCCACAGGCACTGCCACCTTTAGAATGTACATGCAAGTCGTATATAAACATGTTTGCTCTCCTACCGGTTCTTATGAGTGTATATTCTTAACAGTATTTCTATTGCCCGTCCATGTCTTTATACATCGGCAATGACAAGTTGATCGTCCACCTCTTTGATGGGTACGAATACAGTCCGTTCCTTCATCTCTTCTGTTGGTCTGTTAGGACAATGCAGACACAAATACTTCTGACCGTCCACATCCGCAAAAATCATACCATGTCCACCGTCATAGCCGCCGCCCTGTTCAATTGTAAAAAACGGAGCATCCGGTTGTTTCCAGGGGCCTTCCACAGTGCCGCTTTCACTTTCTGCCACGGCCACACAGTATTTTCTGTCAGAATCATAGAAATTTGACCACAGCATCAAAAGGCGCTTGTTCTCGGTGGTATACATAAAACAACCATCTGTTACACAATCATTGGTCCAAATAGGGGCATCCGCGCGGAACAATTCCACCGGTTCTGATATCATTTTGCTCAAATCATCAGACAATCGCGCCACATCCATACGACCAATGCGGTCGTCCGTGCAGGTCCACTCATGTACATACACAAGCCAGGATTGTCCTGCCTCATCCACATACAAAGTGGCATCAATGGAATCCCTATCATGTGGTGTTACATGACCGTCGCTGATTTCCACAAATGGTCCTGTAGGGGAATCCGAGCGCAGCACGGTACATCCGCGATGCTGTGTCTTCTTAGAAAAATAAGTGCATATCATATAGTACTTTCCACGATAATAGTGTACTTCCGGAGCCCACAACTGCTTCAGGGCATCTTCAGGGCGTACATACACCGGCTGCGGAGTTCTCTTCCACTCCCCATCCAATCTGCCACTGTCGTTCACATAGCATCCCCACTGGGCATCATCCCAATCCGAACCTACAGCAGTGCCATACAGATAGTATACGCCATCCACCACCAAAACAAAGGGATCCCGTAAACCTTCTACATTTGTGATAATCATAGACTATCTCCTCTTAATATACCAACCTTGCATCCCAACAATCATTACAACATCTGTAATATCTTGATTTTACATTCTCTCAGGTGCCTCGAAGCCCAGCACATCGATACAACTTTCCAGCACACGACAGGTCACCTGAAGCAATGCAATCAAGCTCTGCTTTCTCTCTTCATTCTCTTCACCTAGAATTTTTGTCTCGTGATAGAAATGATTGAAAGCATTCGCCAAATCATAGATATATGCACACACCTTATGAGGTGCGATTTCTTCGTATGCGGACTGCATCATGGTATTGAACTGTACCAACTGCATTTCCAAAGCCTTTTCAGACTCATTTCCTGCTGCCAATAATTGCAAATTGTCCAAGCTTCCGCCCTGCTCCACGAACTTATTCATAATGGATTTCATACGGACAATGGTGTACAGGATGTAGGGACCGGTATCTCCTTCAAAGGAGGTAAATCTGTCAATATCAAACACATAATCCTTGGAAGCCTGGTTGGATAAATCTCCGTATTTCAAAGCGGAAATCGCTACGATATCCGCCACCGCCTTGGCTTCGTCTTCCTTCATCTGCCGACCTTCCTGAATTTTGCGGAACATCTCTTCCTTAGTGTCACGAATCAGATTTTCCAGACGCATCACGCCGCCGTCGCGGGTCTTGAAGGGTTTGCCGTCAGCGCCATTCATCGTACCAAATCCCAACCACTGCAATTTGGTGTCGTCGTTCACCAGCTTGGTCTTTTTGGCACAGCGGAATACCTGCTCAAAATACAGTGCCTGACGCTTATCGGTGAGATAAATCATCTCGTCCGGTGCATATAGACGCATACGCTCCATAATGGTTGCCAAATCAGTGGTATTGTAAAGTGCAGCCCCGTCGGACTTTAGAATCATACAAGGGGGCATTTCCTTCGTATCGGTTTCTTCCTTTACATCCACTACTAAAGCGCCATCACTGATGTAAGCGTACCCGCCCGCCTTCATGTAATCCACCATTTCAGGGATTAAATCGTGGACATCACTTTCGCCCTTCCACAAATCAAACTCCACATTCAGACTGCCATAGTTTTTCTTCAAGTCTTCAATGGAAACATTCATAATGTGCTTCCACAGCGCACGATGTCCCCTCTCACCATTCTGCAGTTTAAAGGTAGCCTCCATGGCTGCCGCCTTAAACTCGGGGTCTTCTTTTGACTTTGCGCTTGCCGCCGGGTAGATTTCCTCCAGTTCGGATACAGTGAAAGGTGCCTCTACAGGATACTCACCCTGATAATTTTCATCAAAATACACCAACTCCGGCTTGCGTTCATTCAATCCGGTAATCACCAGACCCATCTGTAATCCCCAGTCGCCCAAATGTACATCACCAATCACATCATGACCTACAAATCTACAGATACGCTTGATACTCTCGCCGATAACCGCAGAACGGATATGTCCCACATGAAGGGGCTTTGCCACATTAGCTCCGCCGTAGTCCACAATAATTTTCTTAGGAGTCTCAGGCATTTCCATGCCAAATTTAGCATCTGCCGCCATGGTTTTTACCACACTGAGCAGATACTCTTCCGAAAGCTTCAAGTTCAAAAATCCGGGAGCTACCGCTACCGCTTCTTTGAAGACTTTACTACCTTCCAATTTCGCAGCTACATCATTTGCAATCATGATTGGCGCCTTTTTATACTGTTTTGCACCGGCCATAGCGCCGTTGCACTGATATTCACAAAGGTCAGGGCGATTGGAAATTGTCACCTTGCCAAGGGCAGCCTCATAACCTGCTGCCTCAAATGCCTGTCCCATTTCTTCCGATAATAAATCTAATATTTTTTTCATAAACTAACATACCTTTCTTACATCTGTTTATGTATTGTTATCATGCTCATATTATAAATCAAGGACTTACCCGTATCTTTCTTCTTTAGAATACACACAACCGCAGTAATCCTGCCGGTATAAATCATATTCTTTGGAAAGTTCAATAGAGCGCTTATAGCCGTCCTTCTTTTTAAAATCCGAGGGCAACCACGTCACTTCAAATTCTTCGGACAGGGCAAAGCCTATCTCATTTAATTTTGTTGCATTCTTCAAGGGACTTATGGTCAGCGTGGTGGTGAAATAATCATAACCACCCTCCCCGGCCAATTTTGCCGTCTCGCGTAGACGAAGTTCATAGCACCGAAAGCACCGTTCGCCTCCCTCCGGGCACTGTTCCAATCCCTTTGCCATCTCATAAAACACCTGGGGCTCATACACCCCTTCCACAATGGAAATAGGATGTCCCTTACCTTCCTGATTATAAGATGCAATCAGCCGTTTCTGTTCTTCCACTCTTTTCAAATATTCCTCTTGATAAGAAATATTGGGATTGTAGTAGAATACCGTAATCTTAAAATATTTGCACAAATAATCTAACACATAGCTACTACAGGGTGCGCAGCAACTATGGAGAAAAAGGGTGGGGACTGACCCACCCTCTTTTTGTGTTTTTTCAATTATTGCATCCAGTTCTTTTTGATAGTTTGCCATAATCATCTTCACAATTCTAGAATTACAGTTGTAAATCACAATTTTCACATATTAGCCGTACTGATAATTTTGCCTTACGGTCATACAGAAAAATTCTTCCATTCCAACCGTACTCGCAATTGTATTTATACGGTCAAAACATCAATTCCCGAATTTTCACCCGTACATTTCGCCTCATCTGTACCGCCCAAAAACATCATTTAACGCGTTTCGACCGTAAACCTACAAATTTCGTGCGGTGCATCCCGCAGGACTCTTAATTACAACTCCGCAATATTCAGAAGTGTCAATTCTTTGCTGGCATTTTCCAAACTGGTCACCAAAGCATTTGCTGTATCCATAGCAGTGATACAATGGATGCCGGTCTCGATGGCGGTACGACGGATCAGGAAGCCGTCTCTGGTTTTATCACGTCCCTGGGTGGGTGTATCAATAACCAAATCAATCTTGTGTCCCAGCAGAAGGTCCATTACGGTAGGGGATTCCTGCGAAATCTTGTTTACCTTTCTGGCCTTGACACCTGCTTCATTCAACGCTGCCGCAGTGCTGCGGGTGGCATAGATGGTGTAGCCCAATTTCTCAAAGCGACGACCGATTTCTACTGCCTCTGGCTTGTCTGCATCTTTTACGGTAATGATAATATTCTTATGCTTAGGCAAGTTTACACCTGCTGCCATAAACGCCTTATAAAGCGCCTCGTTGTAATCTTTCGCAATACCCAGACACTCACCGGTGGACTTCATTTCCGGTCCTAAGCTTATCTCTGCACCACGAATCTTCTCAAAGGAGAATACCGGCATCTTGATTGCATAGTAAGGGGATTCCGGCTGAAGTCCCGGCTCATATCCCAAATCTCTGATGCTCTTGCCCAGAATAACCTCTGTAGCCAGATCAACGATAGGAATACCTGTCACCTTGCTGATATAGGGTACCGTTCTGGAAGAACGGGGATTTACTTCGATAACATACACTTCCTCACCGATGGCGATGAACTGGATGTTGATCAAACCGATGACATGCAATGCCTTAGCAAGTCTTCTGGTGTACTCTGCAATCTTTTCCTTCACGGTTTCGGAAATGGTATTTGCAGGATATACGGAAATACTGTCACCGGAGTGCACACCGGTTCTCTCAATGTGCTCCATAATACCGGGAATCAAAATATCGGTACCATCGCAAACCGCATCTACTTCCACTTCCTTGCCCTGAAGATATTTATCTACCAAAATCGGGTGATCCTGGGCGATACGGTTGATGATGGCCATGAACTCTTCAATCTCTTCATCGGAGATGGCAATCTGCATACCCTGTCCACCAAGTACATAGGAGGGACGTACCAAAACAGGATATCCCAATCTGTTGGCAACTTCCTTTGCCTCCTCTGCGGTATATACGGTACCACCTGCTGCACGAGGAATTTCGGTCTGCTCCAAAATACGGTCAAAGATTTCTCTATCTTCTGCCGCATCTACATCTTCTGCCTGAGTTCCTAAAATGGGCACACCCATCTTCATTAGGCTTTCTGTCAATTTAATAGCAGTCTGTCCACCAAACTGTACCACGGCGCCATCGGGTTTTTCAATGTTCACGATGGATTCCACATCCTCGGGTGTGAGGGGCTCAAAGTAAAGCTTATCTGCAATGTCGAAGTCCGTAGATACGGTTTCGGGATTGTTATTGATGATTATGGTCTCGTATCCTGCTCTTGCAAATGCCCAGGTGGCATGTACGGAGCAATAGTCAAACTCGATACCCTGTCCGATACGGATAGGACCGGAACCAAGTACCAGCACCTTCTTACGGTCGTGGCTTCTGTCTACCTCACACTCACCGCCATACACAGAATAATAGTAAGGGGTAGATGCCTCGAATTCTGCCGCACAGGTATCTACAGTCTTAAATACTGCAACGATACCATTGTCGTAACGCATCTGCTTAATCTCATTTTCGGTCTTGCCGGTGAGACGGGCAATCACGTTATCAGGATACTCGATTCTCTTTGCTTCCTTCAAAAGTTCTACTGTCAAAGGCTGGGTCTGAAGCGCCTGCTCCATCTCCACCAAAATCGCAAGTTTGTCGATAAACCAGGTATCAATCATGGTGATCTCATGGATTTCATCGTACCTCATACCCTTGCGAAGTGCTTCGGCAATCACCCAGATACGCTGATCGTCTACCTTCGCCAAACGCTCCTTCAATTCCTCTACAGAAAGAGCACTGAAATCGTAACTCTTCAGACAATCCACATGCTGTTCCAAAGAACGGATTGCCTTCATCATAGCGCCCTCGAAGCTGTCACAGATACTCATTACCTCACCGGTTGCTTTCATCTGTGTGGTCAGGCTTCTCTTTGCAGTGATGAACTTGTCAAAGGGAAGTCTGGGCAACTTCACAACACAGTAGTCCAAAGTGGGCTCAAAGCCGGCATATGTGGTCTTGGTGATGGCGTTCTTAATCTCGTCCAGATTGTAACCAAGTGCAATCTTTGCAGCCACCTTAGCAATGGGGTAACCGGATGCCTTGGAAGCCAATGCAGAAGAACGGCTCACACGAGGATTTACCTCGATCACACAATACTCAAAACTGGTGGGATGCAAAGCAAACTGTACGTTACATCCACCGGTAATCTTTAATTCGTTGATGATATTCAGCGCAGAGGCACGAAGCATTGCGTACTCTCTCTCGCTCAATGTCTGTGCAGGTGCCACTACAATACTGTCACCGGTATGCACACCTACGGGGTCAATATTTTCCATGCTACAGATGGTAATACAGGTACCTGCGCTATCACGCATTACCTCAAATTCAATTTCCTTCCATCCGGCAATACATCTCTCCACCAAAACCTGTCCCACACGGGAAAGTCTCAGACCATTCTCCAAAATTTCTTCCAGTTGTGCCTGATTGTAGGCAATACCGCCGCCGGAACCACCCAGGGTATACGCGGGACGAAGTACCACAGGATAACCGATGGTATTGGTAAAATCAATACCGTCCTGTACAGTCTCCACAACCAGGGAAGCAGCACAGGGCTCGCCAATACGTTCCATCAGGTCCTTGAATTCCTGACGACCTTCTGCGTTCCGAATGGTAGCTGCCGTGGTACCGATGAGCTTGATGCCACGGGATGCCAAAAATCCGGATTCTTCTAATTCCATACCCAAGTTCAGACCAGCCTGTCCACCCATGTTGGGCAGGATGCTGTCGGGTTTTTCTTTGTCAATGATCTGCTCCAAAACCTGGATGGTTAGGGGCTCAATATATACCTTGTCTGCAATGTCTCTATCCGTCATAATGGTTGCCGGATTAGAGTTTACCAAAATAACTTCCAGACCTTCTTCCTTCAGGGCACGACACGCCTGTGTACCTGCATAGTCAAACTCTGCCGCCTGACCGATGACGATAGGACCGGAACCAATGACCATTACTCTCTTAATCTCTGGATTCTTAGGCATATTAGTTCTCTCCTTTCATCATTGTAATCAGTCTGTCGTACAAATAGCTGCTGCTCAAGAGCCCACCGTTTCCTTCCGGCCTGTACTGTACGGAAAAAATCTTCTTTCCGACATAATCAATGGCAGTGTTGGTGCCATCGTTGACGTTTCTTCCTGTCTCACGCATCTTTGCCGCATCCAAGGTGCTTGCATCCACTGCGTATCCCTGCTTCAGGGTAACAATGTGTACCTGTCCTGTGACAAGGTCCTTAGAAGGATGATTGCCACCTCTGTGACCACATTTCATCTTATAAGTATCCGCACCGGTAGCCAGAGCCATCAATTGATGTCCCAAACCAATGGCAAATACAGGAATGTCGGATTCATATATCTTTTTCAATTCTTCTACGATTTCAGGATACTCTTTGGGGTCTCCGGGGCCGTTGCTAATCAGGATACCGTCAGGCTGTGCCGCCAATATCTCCTCCGCCTTGGTATGGGCGGGGTAAACCGACACGCTGCAACCTCTGATGGCCAATGCCTGAATCACATCTGCGGTGGCTCCCAAGTCAAGCACTGCTGCCGATAATCCCAAACCATTCAGTTCCTTGACATTGGTAGGAATGGGTTCTCTCTCTCCGTTTTCATAAGCATCTTTGTCAAAGCGCGCAGACCCGGACAAAGGACCGTTCTGTGCAAGGTCTGTGGTATGTGCCACCTGATAAGGTACCTGACAGGTCACCTTTTCCACTGCTCTGCCCACTTTATATGCTTTGATTTTCTGCAATACTTCTTCCTTGTCAAAAGCACAGTTGGTGGTAATCATACCATTCATGGTGCCTTGGTCTCTCAAAATCTTGGTCAGTGCTCTGGTGTCAATGCCTGCAATACCTGCCACATGGTGCTCCTCCAAGAACTCCTGGATGGAAACATCACAGCGGAAATTGCTGGGGATACGGGAAAGTTCTTTCACGATGAAGCCGTCCGGCCACACTTTCGCTGATTGCATGTCCTCCTTGCTGACACCGAAATTTCCAATCAGGGGATATGTCATACATACCGCCTGTCCGGCATAGGTAGGATCTGTTAACACGCTCAGGTATCCAACCATGGCAGTGTCAAATACAACTTCGCTGATGACCTCTTTATCGGCGCCGATGTGAGTTCCCTCAAACACGGTGCCATTTTCTAAAATTAAAAACGCCTTCATATGCTTCTCCTATATTTGTAATATTTTCTATCTTCTTCCATTTTTTTGCATCACGATATTATAACACACAGAAATATAGACAGGCAAGATGTACCTGTCTATTTTTTCCTATTTTATTTAAAATATTTTACGCCGGATTCAAAGATTTTGATGTCCTGCTGACCGTAAATATTGATGGCGACAGCCTCTCCTCTTCTCTCGGAATGAGCCATCTTACCAAGGATACGTCCGTCAGGGGAGGTAATACCTTCAATGGAAGCATAAGATCCATTGATATTATACTCTTCATCCATAGAAATATTGCCGTCCTGATCAGCGTACTGGGTAGCCACCTGGCCGTTTGCAAACAGTTTATCCAACCACTCCTTGGGAGCCACGAAACGTCCCTCACCGTGGGATGCGGGATTACAATAGGTTGCACCAAGTTCTGCACCCTGCAACCAAGGGGATTTGTTGGAAACAACTTTCGTATATACCATCTTAGAGATGTGACGGTTGATGGTATTGAAGGTCAAAGTAGGAGAATTCTCATCCTGACCTACGATTTCACCATAAGGCACCAGTCCCAACTTAATCAATGCCTGGAAACCATTACAGATACCCAGAGCCAAACCATCTCTTTCATTCAATAACTTCATAACCGCTTCCTTCATCTTCTCGTTCTGGAAAGCAGTTGCAAAGAACTTGGCACTTCCGTCAGGCTCATCACCTGCAGAGAAACCGCCGGGGAACATAATAATCTGTGCCTGAGAAATGGCTTTTTCAAATTCGTCCACGGACTCTCTAATGTCCTGTGCGGACAGATTACGGAACACCTTAGTGACCACATTAGCACCGGCACGTTCAAATGCCTTGGTACTGTCGTACTCACAGTTGGTACCGGGGAAAACAGGAATAAATACGGTGGGTTTTGCCACCTTATTTTTACATACATAAATGTGGTCCGCACGATATACATCGCTGTTCACGGGGGTAGTTTCTTTGCTTGCCTTGGTGGCAAATACCTTCTCCAGCTTAGAAGTCCAGGAGGCCAGTGCTTCTTCCATGGTGATGGTCACATTTCCTACCGCAAATGCCGCATCCGCGGTAACGGTACCAATCAGCTGATAAGGCACCTTGCTTGCATTCAATTCTTCCATCTTATCCGCAGGAACCTCAGCCACGATATCGCCGGAAGCATTGACAAACAACGCCGGTGCAGACATTTCAGGGTCAATAGCGACACCGAGTTTGTTACCAAACGCCATCTTGGAAATCGCCGCAGCAACACCCTTCGCATCCAATGCATATGCGGAAACAATCGCACCTGCCAATACCAATTCATGAATTTGGGCATACATCTTTGCCACCGTCTCATAGACAGGCACATTGAATTTATCTTTTTCAATAGCGAAGCGAACCAGCACATTGCCGGCTTTCTTCAGTTCCGGAGTGACAATATGTCCCTGTTTTGCCACATCCACTGCAAAGGAAACCAGTGTAGGAGGCACATCAATATCCTGGAAGGTACCGGACATGCTGTCCTTACCGCCGATGGAAGGAAGGCCAAAGCCCATCTGCGCATTATAAGCACCAAGAAGTGCTGCAAACGGCTGACTCCATCTGGAAGGATCGGAGGTCATTCTGCGGAAATACTCCTGGAAGGTGAAGCGAATCTTGGAATAATCGCCACCACATGCCACTATCTTGGACATGGACTCCAAAACAGCGTAAATTGCGCCGTGATAAGGGCTCCAAGAGGACATATAAGGATCGAAACCATAACTCATCATGGTCACGGTATCTGTTTTGCCCTGAAGTACAGGAAGCTTTGCTACCATGGTCTGGGTCTCAGTTAACTGATATTTTCCACCATAGGGCATCAGCACACTACCTGCGCCGATAGAGGAGTCAAACATCTCTACCAGGCCCTTCTGGGAACATACATTCAAATCATGAAGCAGGGTAAGCCATGCGTTCTTCACATCGCCCGCTTCTACTTTTTCTCCAACTGCAGGAATCGCCCACTGAGCAAAATAATTTTGCTTCTCGTCGGGAATATCCACTTTCACAGTGGTCTCCTGATGGGCACCATTGGTATCCAGGAAGGCACGTTTCAAATCAACAATCTTTTTGCCACGCCAATTCAAAACAAGTCTGGGCTCTTCTGTCACGGTAGCCACAGGTACAGCCTCTAAGTTTTCTTCTGCTGCGAAACCTAAGAACTTCTCTACATCCTTGGCATCTACTACCACCGCCATACGCTCCTGAGACTCAGAAATGGCAAGTTCCGTACCGTCCAGACCGGCATACTTCTTAGGCACCTTGTCCAAATCTACGGAAAGGCCGTCTGCCAACTCACCAATGGCAACGGAAACGCCGCCGGCACCAAAGTCGTTACACTTCTTAATGATAGAAGAAACCTCCGCACGGCGGAACAATCTCTGAATTTTACGTTCTGTAGGTGCATTACCCTTCTGCACTTCTGCGCCACAGGTCTCAATGGACTCTTCTGTGTGCACCTTGGAAGAACCGGTAGCACCGCCACAACCGTCACGGCCGGTACGTCCGCCCAACAGAATGATGATATCTCCGGGATCGGAGGTCTCACGGATGACATTCTTTCTGGGCGCAGCACCCATAACTGCACCGATTTCCATTCTCTTTGCAATATAATTAGGATGATAAATCTCTTTTACAAATCCGGTTGCCAAACCAATCTGGTTACCATAGGAAGAATAACCGTTTGCCGCTCCGCGCACCAGCTTCTTCTGAGGCAATTTACCCTTCAGCGTATCTGCCACGGGAACAGTGGGGTCTGCCGCACCGGTTACACGCATAGCCTGATATACATATCCTCTTCCGGAGAGGGGATCACGGATGGCACCACCCAGACAGGTAGCCGCACCACCGAAAGGTTCGATTTCTGTAGGATGGTTGTGGGTCTCATTCTTAAAGAACACCAACCACTCCTGGGTCTCCACATGGTCGCCATAATCCATTTCTACAGGCACTACAACAGAACAAGCATTGATTTCCTCGGATTCCTCCATATCATTCAGCTTGCCTTCTTTTTTCAACTTTCTCATGGCCATCAACGCCAAATCCATGAGGCAGATGAACTTATCTTTTCTGCCTTGGAACACATCTTCACGGGTACTTAAATAATCCCGATAGGTGCCCTCCAACGCCTCACGATAGAAGCCATCACCAAATTCCACTTCCGTCAGTTCCGTAGAAAAGGTGGTATGACGACAGTGGTCGGACCAATAGGTATCTAATACGCGAATCTCTGTCATAGAAGGATTGCGTTTTTCATCATTCTTAAAATAGTTTTGAATGTGCAAAAAGTCTTTGAAGGTCATGGCAAGAGAAAGAGAATCATACAACTCCTTCAATGCCTTTTCGTTCATATCAATGAATCCATCAAAGATGATAACATCTGCGGGCTCATCAAAAACCGTCACCAAAGTATCCGGCTTCACACTGCCGGTCTCTCTGGAATCTACAGGGTTGATACAATAAGATTTGATCTTTGCAAATTCATCCTCGGTGATATCGCCGATAATCATATAGGTAACAGCAGTGCGGATGATGGGTTCCTCATCTTCCTTCAAAAACTGCACACACTGCACTGCAGAGTCTGCTCTCTGGTCAAACTGGCCGGGCAGGTACTCTACGGAAAATACTCTGGCATTTGCCGGTACTTCTATCTGCTCTAAATACAAATCATCTACAGGGGGCTCGGAAAAAACTGTGGTACAAGCCTTTTCGAATATTTCATCAGAAATATTTTCCACATCGTAGCGAATAAATACCCTCACTGCCTGGGCCTTGATGCCGAGAAATCCCTCCATTTCTTCATGCAATTCTCTCGCTTTCACAGCGTACGGTGCTTTTTTCTCTACATAGATTCGTCTTACCATAGTGTCCTCCAAGTGATATTTTTTTCTAAAAACTATCCTTTTACAAATTAAATGCCGAGGAATTCGGGTTATTCTTCGACACTTAATGTTTGCAATATAAAGAGAATTTCCCGGTCTACCATATCCGGTGTAATTCCGACAGTTTGATTGAAAATTTTCAGGCCTTCCAGCACAAACATAATGTTTCTGGCTGCCCCCTCACAATCTTCACAATAGAACTCTCCGTCTCTGACGCCATCCTCGATAAGTTTCTCAATGACTTTGGCCGCCATATCAAACTGCTTCTTCAGAGGATTGTCCTTCTTCGCCGGACGATTCTCAAAATAATATTCGTAAATTGCCTGTGTCAATGTATTATTCTTTCTGAGAAGTTCCTTCTTCTGCTCCTTCAAAAAGAGAAGCAATATATCAGAAGCACTGGCATCAGGAGAAATGCGGTCACCAAACACATCATCATCTTCCTGACTCTCCATCTTCAATACTTCCATAAAAATCTGTGCAGTACTTTCGAAATATAAGTAAAGACCACCACGGCTGATATCGCAGGCTTCTACGATGTCTTTCATGGTTACTTTCTTATATCCCTTCTCCACAAATACCTTACGTGCGGTTTCCAATATGTACTTTTTCTTCTGTATGGATTTCTCTCCCATAACCTGATAATCTCCAGTAAAACAAAGGTCTTTCGTACATCACCACATCAAAAAATGACACAAGTGTAGTTTTATTTTACCACAAATTTTTCAAAAGTACAGTAAAAATTAAAAAATTATAAATTTTCAGACAACTCCTTGTCATTTTTTGTTGACATTTGGCTCTTCCAAAGGTATACTAAACGAGAATTCCCCTTTATGCAGAGGCGCTAGCGATGATTCGCGGCGCCTTTGCTATTTATTAGAAAAACAATTCGCAACTGATATTTGCAGCAAACAAAGAAAAAGCGGAAGTCCTGAAGGCTTCCGCTTTTCGTACAGGGGAAGAGGGGATCGAACCCCCATTAACGGTTTTGGAGACCGTCGCACTACCATTGTACTATTCCCCTATTTGTCGGTGAATGTCACCGACGAATGCTATCTTAACACATTCTATGCGAATAATCAAGCACAAATTTCGTATTTCTTCTACTATTATATGTATGCTTAAATTCAAGCAAACACTTTATCGATCACGTCCTGTACAGTCTTCACACCAATGACTTCTATTTTACTTCCTTTGGCACATTCCTGTGCGCAGACATAGGGTACCACACAGGTGGTAAAACCTAATTTCTCCGCCTCCGCCACTCTCTGCTTCGCCTGAGCTACGGCTCTTACCTCGCCACTTAAACCCACTTCGCCAAAGGCAATCAGTTTAGAACTGATGGGCTTGTTTTTGAAACTGGACAGTATTGCTATAACAATCCCTAAATCTATGGCGGGTTCCTGTATCTTCATACCGCCGGTGATGTTCACATAAGCATCGCAGGAGCCCAGTTGAATGCCGGAGCGCTTTTCCAGCACCGCCATCAGAAGGTTCACACGGTTAAAGTCCGTTCCCGTGCACTGTCTGCGGGGAATACCAAAATTACTATGACAAACAAGTGCCTGAATCTCTATGAGTAGAGGCCGGGTACCTTCCATAGTACAGGACACCACGGAACCGCTCTCCCCTTCGGGTCTGCCGTTCAGCATATATTCCGAAGCATTTTTCACTTCCACCAAACCCTGTTCCCGCATCTCGAAAACGCCAATTTCATTGGTGGAGCCAAAACGATTCTTTACGCCCCTTAGAACTCGATAAGAGGCATGTCTGTCGCCCTCAAAATAAAGTACTGCATCCACCATGTGTTCCAATACTCTGGGACCGGCTACGGTGCCTTCCTTGGTCACATGACCTACAATCATAATGGAAATATTCAGGCCCTTTGCCAACTGTAGCAACATCCCCGTGGCTTCTCTTACCTGTGACACACTGCCCGGTGCCGCTGACACCTCATCGCTGTACATGGTTTGAATGGAGTCGATGACTACCACCTGGGGCTGTTCTTTGCGGATAATCTCTGCAATATCTTCCAGATTGGTCTCACACAAAAGAAGCATGGTTTCGGTGAATCGACCGATTCGATCCGCACGCATTTTGATCTGCTGCAAAGATTCCTCTCCTGAAATATAGAGCACCTTGCGGCCTGCATCGGACATATTTTTGCACACCTGCAGCAATAGGGTGGACTTGCCGATACCGGGATCGCCACCCACTAAGGTAAGTGAACCCTGCACAATACCACCACCCAAAACTCTATCCAGTTCGTCCATTCCGGTGGACATTTTGTCTTCTTTCGCAATGGTCACTTGGGATAGAACGGTGGGATTGCTTCTTTCTTTACGCTCTCCTACTTTACCTGCGCTTAAAGATGCTTTGCTCACAGTCTCTTCCACGAAACTGTTCCACTCCTTACATCCCGGACACTGTCCCATCCATTTGGTAGATTCGTAACCACAATTTTGACAATAAAATATGGTTGTTGTTTTTCCTTTTGCCATATTGCTTTTCCTTACTTCACTGTAAATACCACTTTGCCTTCTTTATATCCGGCCAATACTTTATCGCCCCGAGCGATCTTGCCGGCAAGGATTTCCTCTGCCATGGCGTCTTCCACCACAGACTGAATTGCTCTCTTCAAGGGTCTGGCTCCCATCTTGTTGTCCGCATAATTGGTTACCAAATGTTCTTTGAGTGCCGGCGAAATGGTCAAATTGATATCCATCTGTTCCTGACATCTCTTATACAGACCGGTTGCCAACAGATTCACGATTTCCTTCATATTATCAGTAGTCAGCTGATGGAATACAATGATATCGTCGATTCGGTTGATGAATTCCGGTTTGAAACTTTTCTTCACTTCGTCCATCACTGCAGACTTCATCTTCTCATAATCCCGCTTGGCATCGTTGCCGGAGGCAAAACCCAGATTCTTAGGGTCTACGATACGCTGAGCGCCTGCATTAGAGGTCATAATGAGAATGGTGTTTTTAAAACTTACTTTTCTTCCCTTGGAGTCCGTAATATGTCCGTCATCCAATACCTGTAGCAGGATATTGAACACATCCGGATGAGCCTTTTCTATTTCGTCGAACAATACAACAGAATAGGGATTGCGGCGCACCTTCTCACTGAGCTGACCACCTTCGTCAAATCCCACATATCCGGGCGGTGAACCAATCATTTTTGAAACAGAATGTCCTTCCATATACTCTGACATATCCACTCTTATGATGGCATCCTCAGAACCAAACATAGCCTCGGCTAATGCCTTAGACAGTTCTGTCTTACCCACACCGGTGGGTCCCAAAAACAGGAAGGAACCAATAGGGCGCTTGGGGTCTTTGAGACCCACACGGCCGCGGCGCATTGCCCTGGACACGCTGCTCACAGCTTCCTCCTGTCCAATCACTCTTTTATGCAAAATACTTTCTAATTTCAACAGACGCTCTGTTTCTTTCTGTGCCAGCTTCTTCACAGGAATTTTGGTCCAGGTGGAAACCACTTCCGCAATTTCCTCTTCTCCCACGATAATCTCCTGCTTCGCTTCCTTTTCGATAGAGCGCTTCTTTGCTGCCTCTAATTTCTTGTAAAGCGCATCCTGTTCTTTTTTCAAAGTTGAGGCCTGACGGAACTCTTGATTTCGAACCGCCTCTTCCATAAGGCCGTCGATTTCTTGAATCTTTTCCTGCAATTCTTCCTGCTTCTTAGGCACCACCATGGTGCGAAGTCTGGCACTGGAAGCCGCTTCATCGATCAAATCGATGGCTTTGTCCGGAAGATTTCTATCATTGATATAGCGTGCAGACAATTTCACTGCCGCATCTACGGCCTCATCTGTAATCTGTACCCTGTGATGTTCTTCATATCTGCTTCTGATGCCGGTCAAAATACCAATTGCTTCCTCTTCTGTGGGTTCCTCCACATTGACAGGCTGGAAGCGTCTCTCTAAAGCTGCATCCTTTTCAATATATTTACGGTATTCTGCTATGGTAGTAGCACCAATCAGTTGCAACTCCCCTCTGGCCAAAGAAGGTTTTAAAATATTTGATGCATCGATGGCGCCTTCTGCACCGCCGGCACCAATGATAGTATGCAATTCGTCTAAGAAAAGAATTACATTGCCGTCTGCAGTCACTTCGTAAATTAGTTTTTTAATTCTTTCTTCAAACTCACCACGGTATTTGCTGCCGGCAACCATACCGGATAAATCCAGCGTCATCACCCGCTTGTTCTTTACAGTAGCAGGGACTTTGCCTGCCACAATGCGCTGTGCCAGTCCTTCTACCACTGCTGTCTTACCCACACCGGGTTCTCCGATGAGGCAGGGGTTGTTCTTGGTACGACGGCTTAAGATTTGAATTAATCGGTTGATTTCTTCCTCTCTGCCGATGCAGGGGTCCAGTTGATTTTGAGCCGCCAAAGCAGTCAGATCACGGCTGTACTGACTTAAGGTGGATAGTTTCTCCTTCCCACCGTTCTTGCGGTTCAAATCTTCTCTAAAGGCTTCCGGATTCACGCCAATTGCCTGCAGGGTCTCTGCATAGATTTTACCCGGATTTACACCCAGTGTATTGAGCAGACGAACTCCCACATTCTCCCCTTCCTTAAGGATGGCAAGAAGTAGGTGCTCTGTACCGATTTCTTTATGCCCCAGTCGGGGTGCCATTTCTGCAGCTTCCTTCAGCACCTTTTCGGCTCTGGGGGAATACCCTTCACGCTCTGCTATGGCAGCACCATTTTCAAAGGCAATCAGTTCCCGAATCATGTCCATGACCTTAGACAGTTCTATCCCATTGTCTGTTAAAACCTTATAGGCAATGCCTTTGTTTTCCTTCAGCAATCCCGCCAGGATGTGTTCTGTACCCACATAGCCCTGTTTCAGACGCTTGGCAATTGCTGCTGCATGCTTTAATACAGTTTGTGCATTTTCCGTAAATTTCGGCTGCATTCTGTCCTCTCATTCCGGCAGTATAATGACCGCCCCTTTATATCTGTGTAAAACAGGGAGTATCCCCTATGGAATATTCCCTGTTTTTTTCTCTTTATGTGAAAAACTATTTGTCGTCTTCAAAATTCAGAAATTCAAAATCGAACTCATCATCCTCTGCCATAAAGTTCTTGGGCTGTGCAGGTCTTGCACTTTGAGGTGCCGCAGGTCTTGCCCCCTGGGGTGCCGCAGGTCTTGTGCCCTGAGGTGCCGCAGGTCTTGCACTCTGAGGCGCTACAGGTCTTGCCCCCTGAGGTGCCACAGGTCTTGTGCCCTGGGGTGCTGCAGGTCTTGCCCCTTGAGGTGCTACAGGTCTTGTGCCCTGGGGTGCCGCAGGTCTTGTGCCCTGAGGTGCCGCAGATCTTGCGCCCTGAGGTGCTACAGGCTTTGCCCCTTGAGGTGCTGCAGGTCTTTGGGGACGGGCAGGTGCATCTTCCCCTATGGTATGCATTACGACTGCATTACTTCTTGCCTTGACGGCATCTTTTCTACGCAACTCTTCTTCCTCTGCGTCCTCGTAATATCCTGCATCGTTTAAATCTCTTACCTTGAACAACAGGAAACCGATGCCGGCTGCCGCTGCCACCAACAAGAATGCCAAAATGATAATCACGGTTCTCTGGCTCTTCACGGTCTTCTGACTATTGTTATATGCTTCTGCATTCTTTTCGATACCATCGAAGAGGCTCTGGATTTCCCAACCCACATCTTCACCATCAACGTTATTCTCCACTAAGAACCATACACCTTCCTGGTCCTTGATGTAATAAGGGGCATCCGGCTCAGCAGGTGCTGCAGGCTCTTCTGTGGGGGTAGGCTCTGCCACATCGGCAGGCTCTTCTTCCATTTCCACATAATCGCTACGGATAAATCCGTCGATCTGCTCACCATTTACAATACAATTAATCTCATACCAAAGTTTGCCGTCGGAAGCAGTGGCTTTTCCTGTCACCGTCAAAGCGGTTTCTGCAGGAATGGAAGCCACGGTATCACTGGATGTGGAAGCATTGGCACGTACTCTTACCTTGCTATCTCCACTTACCTTTGCAGCAGTTGCCTCCACCTTGGTGACCTCTGCCTCCGCTTCATCCACTTCAATCAAATCCGAACGCACGTAACCGGTGACGCCATCAGCGGAAATCTCATACCAAGTATATCCGTCGGCACCCTTCTTTTCGCCCAATACTGTAACTTTCGTGTCTTCTTCTACTCTGCCCACCTGCTCGCTGGATGAAGATGCATCCTCACGAATCTTCGCAGCAGATGCCGTAATCACACCCTGGCGGTCTGCCAAACTGACAAATCCAAGGCTTTCACTACACATCGCCACGCACAACGCAATGGCTAACATGCCGGTGAACACGCGCAGTTTACTTGTTACCTTTAGTAGTTTACTCATCTTAAGTTTCCTCCCTATGCTTCATCAATCGCCTTGCCAATATCGTGGCGCATATATTTGTTCTCAAAGGAAATCCATTCGGTAGCCTGATATGCCTTGGCTCTCGCCTCTTTTAGGGTCGCTCCGGTCGCGGTAACACCCAGCACACGGCCTCCATTGGTTACGATTCGTCCGTTTGCATCAAACTTACTGCCTGCGTGATAACAGAAGAAATCTTCTTTTCCGTCAAAGTTCTCCAAGCCTTTGATTTCAAATCCCTTGTCGTACTTTTCAGGATATCCGTCGGAAGCAAGCACCACGCAAACTGCAGCGTTGTCTTCAAACTGTAAATCAATTTTATCCAAAGTGCCATCGATACAAGCCTCGATAACATCTATGATATCATTCTTCATTCTACACAGCACCACCTGCGTCTCCGGGTCGCCAAATCTGGCGTTGTATTCCAATACTCTGGGACCATTGGGGGTAAGCATCAAGCCAAAGAAGATGACGCCCTTAAACTCCCGTCCTTCCGCACGCATAGCATCCACTGTGGGCTGGTAAATATATTTTTTACAGAATTCATCCACTTCTTCGGTGTAGAAAGGAGTCGGGGAGAATGTTCCCATACCGCCTGTATTCAGGCCTTGGTCCCCATCCTTTGCACGCTTATGGTCTTGGGCGGAGGTCATGGCCTTGATGGTCTTGCCGTCCACAAAGGAAAGCACGGACACTTCACGACCTGTCATAAACTCCTCAATAACCATGCAGTTTCCTGCGTCACCAAAGTGTTTGTCCTGCATAATCTCTTTTACGCCGGCCTTCGCCTCTTCCAAGGTATTACAAATCAACACACCTTTTCCCAAAGCCAGACCGTCTGCTTTCAGAACAATGGGCATATTTGCTGTTTCCAAATAATCAAGCGCTGCCTGAGGGTCCGTAAAATTCTCGTATGCAGCAGTGGGGATGTTATACTTTTTCATCAAATCCTTGGAAAATGCCTTGCTTCCCTCCAAGATTGCCGCTGCTTTGTTGGGTCCAAACACTCTAAAACCTTCCGCCTGCAGGGCATCCACCAGACCGCCCACCAAGGGATCGTCGGGTGCCACGAACACCAAATCTATCTCTTTTTCTTTCGCATAGGCAACTACCTTTTCGAATTCCATCACACCGATGGAAGGTTCACACTCTGCAATCTGTGCAATACCTGCATTGCCGGGTACACAGTACAGTGCATCCACTCTCTTGCTTTTTTTCATGCTCATGGCGATGGCATGCTCGCGGCCGCCTCCGCCCACAATCAAAACCTTCATGTGTCTACCTCTTTTTCTCTATTGTCTATGGTGCGTTATACTCTGCGCACCTTACCGTCCACTACAGCAATTCTGCCGTTGGCAATATCATCGATGGCCTGTGGCAAAAGAATCCATTCCGCCTCTTCCATGACCCGTCTTTGTAACACTTCCGGCGTATCCTCCTGTTCCACATAGACTGCCTTCTGTGCAATGATGGGGCCCTCATCCATGCCTTCGTTGACAAAGTGTACGGTGGCACCTGTCAGCTTAGCCCCCCGCTCTAACACCTTCTCGTGGACCTTCAAACCATAGTAACCCACACCACAGAAAGAAGGGATCAAGGAAGGATGAATATTTACGATACGATTGGAGAATTTCTTCACCATCTGCTCCGGTATCTTCACCAAAAATCCGGCCAAAACAATCAAATCCGGATTCAGTTCTACCATTTTGTCGGTAAATGCCTGATCGAAAGCCGCCCTGTCAGAGTATGCCTTGGGGCTCATCAGAATCCCGGGGATATTATGATTTTTTGCTCTGTCTAAAGCCTTGGCTCCGGCATTATTGCTCACCACTGCCATCACCTGTGTATTGGTAATGATTCCATTGTCAATGGCATCCAGAATGGCCTGTAAATTGGTGCCGCCTCCGGACACACAAACTACTATCTTTAGCATAGGGTGACTCCCTTTTCTCCTGCCTCACAGGTTCCTACGATATATGCCTTATCGCCGGCAGATGCAATAGCGGCCATTGTCTTGTCAACATCCGCAGGGTCTACTGCCAATACCATACCGAGACCCATGTTGTAAGTGTTATACATCATATCTTCTGCGATATTTCCTGTCTTCTGCAAAAGTTTGAAGATGGCAGGAATCTCGTAACTGTCTTTCTTTACTACAGCGCGCACGCCTTCGGGAAGCATTCTGGGAATATTTTCCTGGAATCCGCCGCCGGTGATATGGCTACAGCCATGTACGGTAACGCCTGCCTCCTTGATGGCTTTCAATGCTTTTACGTAGATTCTGGTAGGTGCAATCAGCGCCTCTCCCAGAGTAGTGCCCAATTCATCATAATATGTATCCAGACTCTCTTTGGTCATTTCGAATACCTTGCGTACCAGAGAGAATCCGTTGGAATGTACACCGGAAGAAGCGATACCAATCAAAGTGTCGCCGGGCTTAATATTTTCACCGGTGATCAAATCTTTCGCATCCACCACGCCCACTGCAAAACCGGCCAAATCATATTCATCCTCGGGCATCAAACCGGGATGTTCTGCAGTCTCGCCGCCAATCAGTGCTGCGCCGGATTGCTTACAGCCTTCTGCCACACCTTTTACAATGGTTGCAATCTTCTCAGGAATATTCTTACCACATGCAATATAATCCAGGAAAAACAAGGGTTCGCCACCTGCGCATGCCACATCATTGACACACATTGCCACAGCGTCGATACCAATGGTATCATGCTTGTCCATTAAAAACGCCAATTTTACCTTGGTGCCGCAGCCATCCGTACCGGACAGAAGCACTGGGTTCTCCATATCTTTGATGGCACTTAAAGAGAAAGCTCCCGAGAAGCCTCCCAAACCACCCATTACTTCAGGGCGCATGGTCTCCTTTACATATTTTTTCATCAATTCCACCGATTTGTAACCGGCTTCGATGTCCACTCCAGCCTTCTTGTAATCCATGTTCTCCTCGTTTCCGTCGTTTTTTCGACTTTGTATTTTGTATGTAATCCGCCCCAATTGATTAATTACTTCTTCTGACTCTCCATGTAGGCCTTATAACCGATTTCCTGCAACTTTGCATCCTTAGCCACAACCTGTTCCTTCAGCTGTTGGCTGTAGTTTTTCAGTTTTTCCAAAATAGTTGCATCTGAAGTCGCTAAAATCTTAGCTGCCAAAAGTCCGGCATTTGCACCACCATTGATAGCCACGGTAGCCACCGGGATACCGGAAGGCATCTGCACGATGGAATACAGGGAATCCCTGCCACCCAAGGAAGTGGTGTGCATGGGGATACCAATCACAGGCATAGGGAAGATTGCCGCGCACATACCGGGCAGATGTGCTGCCATGCCTGCGCCTGCAATGATGACCTTAAATCCCTTCGCCTCAGCCGACTTTGCATACTCAAAAAACACGTCAGGCTCTCTGTGAGCACTGATGATTGTCATCTCATAAGGAATGCCTAATTCTTCTAAAATATCTGCAGCCTTTGCCATTACCGGCATATCAGAATCGCTGCCCATTACAATACCTACCATATTGTATATTCCTCCATCCTGATTATTCTCTTTTAGTTTACTAAAATCCGCTGTTAGATGCAACCCAATTTTGGATATTTTCTCTTAAATTTTGCTATATTTTGTGTCTGATTTACTCTTCAAACGCTTTATTTAGTTCTTCGCAGCCGGGAAGCACAAATCTTCCCTCCCTGATAATCAAAATCCGGTTTCCCTCCCCGGTCACTGCCACCAGTTCCTGCAGTTCATCGTAAGGAATGGTAATATCCGTATGGCAATTAAAATAAGCCTTGTCCGGTGCCGTGTTTCTAAGGTCTGCCACCTCGTTGGAGCGGGCTACAATTTCCTTGCCGTCAGGATTGCATACTTTGATCTCCTCTTCGTGGGAATAACAGGTGTCGCCCACCGCAAAATGGGGTCCCATCTTTTCTGCAATCAAAATGGGAAGTTTAGCCTCCACACCCAATCGTTTGGCCACCACATAAGCCACCGTATTGGTGCCGATGGCAAACTCGCCCAAAGGCAGGGTCTCATGACGGAACAACACATTTTCTTTCACAAAATTTTTGTTTTCTTCCTCTGTGTCAAAGTTCGCGCAAGTATAGTCTGCAATCATACCATCCGTAAAATCTATCTCCAAGTCCCGGTATTCCAGACCATTTAGAAATACCTTGGTGACATGAAGTTTACCGTTGGTTCCCTGCAATTTAGGGGAGGTAAACACTTCCCCCACCGGGATATTGACATCCGCCACGCAGTTCTCAAACAAGGTTTCTGCCGACGGGTCAGAGAGGGTATGCAACTGCACCCTCAAATCCGTTTTGTTGCCATGATAGCCCTTAATCTCCACATAATCTGCAGTATCCAAAGCATCGATTAGGTTCTGCTGCACGCCTCTATACAGCATATAATCCAGTGTGTTGATCCGGATGGTTTCCTCAAACAATTCCTCAAATACAGGACCAATTTGCGGCACTGGGAAGGCGATAATGGTAAAACTTCTCTCCTCCGCAGGAATATATTCTCTGGTCAGCGCACCGGATTTGGAGGTATATTTCACCCACAAATCGTTCTGTTCCTTGGTCAGTTTCCACGCTTCCGATTTGTTAACAGGCTGAAAATCTTCTTCTCCAAAGGTCTCTACCACTGCAGGCCCTGCATAGCCCTTTGCCAATTCTTTTCTCTGCTCGTAGGCCTCACGGGTCACTTCCAATTTGCGATTGATATAGATTTTGTCCAAATACAGCGCTTTGTCGTCCTTATGGTCGTATTCGTACTGTCTGTTAGGGCTGGTACTATCCACGTTGGCAGGATTCACTACGGGTGCCAAATTCAATTTTGCTAAATTTTCAATGGCACGACGCATCATGCGCTCAAATCCCAAATGATAATATAAGCCCGCCGTCTCTTTGATGGACAAATCTTTCCCGGTTGCTTCAAATCCAATGCGGTAGCCTTCGGTATACGTATCCGCCATGGTGTAGAGGGTTTCCTTAGGCAAGGTTGACATAAACTGTGCCATTTTCAACTCGTTTTCGGTCACATACAAGCCGTATCTATATAGATATCTGGGATCGTCTAAATTGCTTTCAGATATGATTTTCACGGCATGGCAATCCTTAGGATCCACCATCTCCCGGATTTGTCGGTCCGTCATCACTTCCGCGTAATCATTGTAGAACCAATACATCACATCCCGAATGTCATTTGCTTTGGGTTGGGTATTCTCTTCCGCATATGCGTAGCGGAAGGCGCCATAGACTTCCACGAATAATTCCATGCGAATCACCAGTTCTTCCAAAGCCAGACGATGCACGAATCCAATCATACGACGCAATTCTGCATATAGGGCACACAATTCCTTCCCATAGGTTGCACCCAACATTTGCACTGCATACTCGGGATTTCCATAACTGTTCTCATAATTTTCAGGCAGAATATCTGTATAGAGAGCGTGATTCCGATTGGCCAGTTCCTCCAGGGAAGCTGCCGTCAAACCACCCTCTTCCACAAAAATGCGGGTTTCCTCCATCATAAGAAGAAACTCTACCCCTTTGCGAAAGTAATCCTCCAGCGTTTCATTCCCCAATTCCTCTCCCGGAATCTCCCGAATGCGCTCCAACGCCAGTTCATACCGTTCCTGTAATATCTCTAATTCACTCATACTCCATTTGCTCCCATAGACAAAATCAAACTAATCCACGCCAGGGCAAGTACATTTACCACCACGCCCAAAATAGGGATCAGATAATAATATTTCTTCTCGTAGATGGGCAAAATAGCCAGCACCAGTCCTGTCAAGGAAAACAAAGTGGCCAGCAGTCCCGTAAAGCCGTACCCCACAGTTGCCTGCCCTCCCGCACGGAAAGTTCTCCAAATCGCTGCAAAAAGAGAAATCAAACTGATAATGCCTAAAATCAGCGACATAATTGCCCGTTTCGATTGTGTTTTATTTGTAAATTTATAGCCTTTTCTTTTCTGCATAAAAAACTCCAAATGGGCATCCCTGAAAATGTTCTATTTTCAGGAAATGCCCAAATATCTCTTTTGTTTGAAATATTATGCGCCGTAAACAGCGTAATATTCGTCAATTGCTGCCTTCAAAGTGTCGTCAATGTACACTTTGCCCTTATAAGGTCTGTTATAGAGATGTTCGATAACATCCTTCATATCTACGATGGCATTGGTGTCGAAACCGTAGGTCTCCTTCACTTCGTCCAGCGCACACATTTTGCCACCCAAACCGATTTCCATACGATTCAGAGAAACCATCAATCCCACAATAGTCACGTCAGCCGCACCTCTTACCTTGGGAACGGTCTCTTCCATAGATTTGCCGGAGGTGGTCACATCCTCAATCATAATAACTCTGTCACCATCCTGAAGTTTGCTTCCCAAGAAGCTACCCTTGTCGGCGCCGTGGTCCTTCTCTTCCTTACGGTCGGAGCAGTATCTCACTTCCTTGCCATACAGTTCACTGTATGCAATGGCAGTTACCACGCTGATAGGAATTCCCTTATATGCAGGTCCAAACAACACATCAAAGTCATCACCATATTTATCATGAATGGCCTTTGCGTAATACTCGCCCAGTTTCTTAAGCTGCGAGCCGGTCACATATCCACCCGCATTCATAAAGAAGGGGGATTTTCTGCCACTCTTCAAGGTGAACTCGCCAAATTTCAATACGCCACTGTCCACCATAAATTCTATAAATTCCTGCTTGTAAGCTTCCATAATTGTTTCCTCCGAAATATCCCTAAAAACTTCTTGTCTATACTACCATAATTTTCCGAAATAATCAATCTGTTTGCGGAAAGTTATGGAACAGAAAACAACCTCTTAAAGCATGACGCTTTCAGAGGTTGTTTGTATCCTTAAATAGGTATTTGATTAATTAATCTTAGGCAAACTTGCAGCAGCCACGGACTGTCCTACACGACGGGAATTCTCATCCGGAATGTGGAGCTGAATCTTTGCAGCCAGTTCAGGGAACTCCTTGTCCAATACCTCCTGTGCTCTCTCGAGAAGGATCACACCGCCTTCACCGGAGGTTACACGACCCATGATCAGGACATGCTTGATATCATAGAATTCGCTATAGAACGCAATTGCATAACCGAAGTATGCACCGATGGTATCATAAATTGCAGCGGCACCTTCATGGCCTTCCTTCATCTTGCCCTGTACCACTTTCAGTTTCTCAGCAGGGGAAAGGCTTTCATCCAACTCAATACCTGCTGCGGGTGCCAGTTTGATAACGCCATCCTGGGAGAAGTATTTCACACCACAACCATAGTCGCCGGACCACTCATCCACCATTGCATCTTCGCAGAAATCAACGGGAACAAACGCAAGCTCGTTGAGCCAGCCGGTAATGTTACCCTGGGGATCCACATAACCGCCAGCTTCGGAGGTACCCATTGCGATACCCAGCACAGAATTGTCATTCAAATCCATCGCGCCGGCAAGGGCAGTTACGTCACCATCGTTTGCAACTTCAACGGGAATATTTTCACCGATTTCTTTTGCAACATCAATGTACATATTTTTACATTTTTTATCAAAATCTTCATCATTTACTTTTAAGAAAAGAGAAGCAACCATAATTCTGTTGTCTACATA
>CAJGCP010000016.1 GCA_904501885.1 uncultured Acetatifactor sp.
ATGAGTACTTTGAACCAGAAAAGATACAGTTTTCGCCCATTATTTAGTGCAGAGTTATTGTTGTAACTTTTAAACCAATTGCACAAAGTGCCTAAAATAAAGGATTTTTTGTGCAAAATAAATAAGAAAGAATAGAGAGAAAAACTATGAAAAAATATGATTTGCTTGTAGCCGGTGGCGGCTTGACCGGCGTGGCAGCTGCAGTTGCTGCGTCTAGAGAAGGACTCTCTGTATTACTGGTGGAAAAGGAGGGATGCCTGGGCGGAGCAATGTCCAATTGCCTGGTATTTCCATATATGAGATATTGGTATAATGAGGATGGAACATTAAAACCTCTGTCCGGGGGACTGTTTACAGAGATGAGAAAACGCCAGACCCAGATGACCGGTAGGGATGAATGGATGCAGTTTTCTCCTGAGCATTATAAGTTTTTGCTGGATGATATGATTACAGAAGCCGGTGTGGATGTGTTATTTCACACAAGAGTTTTTGAGGTGGCTACGGAAGGTGAACGGGTGAAAAGCGTCAAAATGCTTTCAAAATCCGGTGTTATGGAGGTGGAAGCAGAATTCTTTGTAGATGCCACCGGAGACGGTGATTTGATGGCTCTTTCCGGCTGTGATTTTCAGGTGGGAAGAGATGAGGATGGGCTTTGCCAGCCTATGACTACTTGTTTTAGAGTATGTGGCGTGGATTCTGAGATTTTCGAGTCAGAACGTCCGAAACTGCAGGCATTATATAAGCAGTTCCAAGCAGAAGGAAAAATCAGGAATCCAAGAGAGAATCTGTTGATTTTTTCAAAATTGGGAGATGGTATTCTACATTTCAATACAACCAGAATCACGCACCACAATCCCCTGGATATCTTTGATATCAGCAAAGCAGAGATGGAACTGAGACGTCAGGTATTGGAAATGTATAATTTTATGAAAGAAAATTCAAAGGCCTTTGACAATGCCACGTTGATCTCTATCGCAGGAGAAGTTGGTATCAGAGAGAGCCGGAAACTAAAAGGAGTACATATCTTGCAGGCTCAGGAATTAATTGATAAGGTTTCCTTCGAAGATACCATTACATTGGGCAACTATGATATCGACATTCACAATCCTGCAGGTACCGGCACCACCATTGTGGATTTTTCAGAAAATGAATATTATCAGATTCCATATCGTTGTCTGTTGCCCAAGGAATACACCAATTTGCTGGTGGCAGGCCGTTGTATTTCTGCTACGCATGAAGCGCAATCTGCAGTCCGTATTATGCCTATCTGTGCATGCATGGGTGAGGCGGCCGGAGTGGCAGTGGGGGTTGCCAAAAACAGTGGCAGGAATACACATACAGTAGATGTGGCCCAGGTGAGAGCAAAATTGATTTCTTATGGCGCAGTGTTGTAATTTGAATTGCAAGAGGTTTGCAGATGTCAGAAAATATTTTTGATATTATAGTTCCGGTATCCATTGACCCGTTGTGGCAAGATGCAGATACAGTTGCAGAAAAAATCAGATATCAGTATTTAGAATATGGATTTACGAAATATGCTTTATATGGACCCAATAAAGGCTGGAGAGCGGAGCGATACCCCACTAAGGAACATTATCTGGAGATTGTGGACACCTTCGTGCGTGTAAAAGAATTGCTGCAGGACCTACCCGTGGAATGTGGATGGATTATTTATCTGACCATCAAAACAGGTGCATTTTCCGATACTTCGGGACTTGGCAAGGGGGATGGCGCATTGCATCCCTTTGGCAACTGTCCTACAGATATTGGATTCAGGGAGAGGCTGTTAGGGGATATCAGGGATTTCGTGAGCGTTGGGAAACCTGCATTCCTGCTTTTGGAAGATGACTATACCTTGTCGGGCAGTTGTCTCTGTGACAGACATCTGAAAATGTTTTCCAGGCGTGTGGGCAAGGACTACGGCAGAGCAGAATTGCTTGAGGCATTTGCACAAAGAAACGAGGGAGGTTTTGCGCTGATGCGCTCCTATCGTGAGTTGATGCGGGATACCTTGGCGGAGTTTGCCAAAGATATGCGGTCAGTGGTAGACCAAGTAGACCCTGCCATTCCCTTTGGCTATTGTCAATCAGGTGGCGTGGATTATGATGGGGATTCCACCGAGGCAATTACGAAAGCATTGGCCGGAGCAAAAACAATTCCTTTTGTTCGGCTTTATGGCACTTTCTATTGTGGCATAGACATAAAAAAGATTCCGGAAGAACTTTATCATATGCTGTATTCCAAACAGCATATGGACGGAAAAATCCGTTGCTATCATGAGTCTGATGTTTATCCTCACAATCAGTATTTTGCATCTGCCAAAGAACTGAAAACAATGATGGGAATTGCATGCTCCTATGGCTTTTATGGGGGATTGTTGTGGACCGGCCATCTTTTGGGTATGGAGCAGGACGAAACATCCTATGGCAGAATGGTTTCAAGAGAGAAACGCAGGTTTGAAGTTGTAGCGGGAATCGCAAAGAACTGTGGGTTGAAAGGCGTACAGGTTGGGTACGACCCTTTCCTGAACACGACAGAAAAACCAGCGGCAAGGAGATATCCCCTGTGGGCACAGTGCGTTGGAAGGTTCGGTATTCCTTATACCACAGAAGACAGTGAGGTGTGCTTCTTAGATGTGACTCAGGCCAAGGGAGCTTCCGAGGAGACTGTTTTACAGGCACTTGGGAAGGTGGTTTTTTTGGACGGGGACGCCGCAAAGGCTCTTTGTGAGAGAGAATTTGGCAAATATCTTGGGGTCAATGTGGGTGAAGATATGGCTGGGGAAGGCATGTTTGGCTTCGATTTGGGCGCCAGGGAGGTAGTAAGAGATGCTTTCCTTTTGCCCGGCGAGGAATCGGAAATGCCCATTGCACACGCATGGTGCCCCAATGGAAATGGCAAAGGGATGAGGCTTGAGATTACTGAAGCTGATTGCGAAGAGATTTCAGGTATCTATAATTTCAAACAAGAGTATCTTTGTCCAGGAATGACCCGTTTCCATAACGAATTAGGCGGCACAGTGATTGTTATGGGACTCACTCTGGAAGGGAATCAGTCCCAGGCGTTGTACAATTATACCAGGCAAAATGTATTGCGACGTTTGGTACAAGAGAGTATCGAAGTTGTGGTGCTACAGGATGCGCCGAATCTGTTTATGATTGCAAATGAAGCGGAATCGGAGGATGATGTGCTGGGAATGTTGACTATTATTAACCTATCTGTAGACACCGCGGAAAGAGTGAAACTACACCTTCCTACAATATGGGAACAGGTACAGCAGATATGCACCCTGAATCCCCAAGGGGATTGGGAGAAGGTTCCCTTTGAAAGGAATGGACAAGATATTACTATTCGCTTAAATTTCGCATACTGTGGACCGGTGTATTTGTTGATTAACGGTTGACGAAGAACTCTATATATTACTGATGTGGAATATGACTGAAACAAAAAAGGAGCTTAGGCTCCTTTTTTGTTAAATAGATATTAATATTGTGACTAAAAATTATTTTACATATTTTTCCAGTGTATCTGCCACAGCACCAACACCACAGGACAACTCGGTAAAGTATTTTTTTACCAGGGGAGCCATGCCGTTCGCCACCAGATCCACACCGAATATTTTTTCATTGGAAAGAAGGCCGTCCAGTTTGGACAGGTCCTTGAGGGAACCATCCAATTTGTAATCTGCCACAAAGGCGGAAGCCTCTTCCAGCAGTGGATCGGAGCTGGGGGTGAAGAGGTTGCCTGCGTCGTCAATAGCCATTAGATAACGCAACCAACCTGCAAATACCAATGGAATCATCCTCAAATCGTGGATGTCTAAATCATCGCGCTTTTCATAGGCCTTGATGGTCTCGCCAAAGCGGATTGCCAGCTTTTGGGAGGTGTCCACAGCGATTCGTTGGGGCGTATCCGGCATAAACGGATTAGGAATGCGTACATTCACTACTTGGTCGATAAATTCCTTGGGGTCTAAAATGCCGGGATTCACAACCACAGGAAGGCCTTCGGTGTAACCGATGGTCTGAACCAACTTTTTCAAGGTGGGATGTTTCATTTCCTCTGAAATCAATTCATATCCAAGTAAGCATCCATACACAGCCAGAGTGGTGTGCAGAGGATTTAAACAGGTACAAACCTTCATTTTTTCCACCTTATCTACGGTTTCTCTGGTGGTGTAGTAGATGCCACCCTTTTCTAAGGCGGGTTTGCCATTGGGAAAATCATCTTCAATTACCAGGTACTCGCATTCCTCTGCGTTTACAAAAGGTGCAATATAGGTGTTTTTAGAAGTAATAACAGGATCTAATTCTTCGATGCCGTCCGCCCGCAGAATGGCTTCCACAGAGGCGTCAGGACGAGGGGTGATTTTATCAATCATGGACCAGGGGAAGGATACCTTGCCGGAGCCCTTGATATAAGATACAAATCCTGCATCTACAAAACCATTCTCAAGCCAGCCTTCTGCAAAAGTAATCACAGCAGCTTTTAACTTGTCACCGTTGTGGGAGCAGTTGTCCATGCTGACCATAGCAATGGGGGAACCACCGTTTACATAACGGTGGAAGAGCAGGGACACCACTTTGCCAAGATAACTGTTGGGTGCAACGGGACCTGCTTCAATATCCTGCACAATGGCAGGGAATAAATTGCCATGGGCATCTGCTGTGGCATACCCTTTTTCTGTGATGGTAAAGCTGGCCATCTGGAGAGAAGGCGTTGCGAAAATTTTTTTCAGTCGGCTGTATTCCTTTTCGTTGGAACTGTCTAAAATCAAAGATTCTGTCACACTGGCAATTACGGTCTTGTCGATGGTGTTATCAGCCTTTAATGTAGCCAAAATGGTCAGGTTGTCGTGCGGGCGAATGCTTTTTTCGATGATTTCATAATCGTAGCCTTCCACTGCAATGATACCGGTGTCCAACACGCCGGTATTCAATAAGTTCTGCGCCACATTTGCCTGAAAGGCACGGAAAATATTGCCGGCACCAAAGTGAATCCATGTGGGACGCTCATAGGTGGCTTTTTTCACCTGTTCATAATTAAATGTGGGAAGAGAGTAGCCTGCATCGATATATGCCTGGCGCTGCGTTTTGATACCTTCTAATGTTAACTTCATAGTAAACTCCATTTCTCAATTTCGTTGTGATGCACTAGATTTAGTTATGCTGTTTTACAATTGCTTCCCACAGACCGGTGAGATAGCACGCACCCAAGGCTCTGTCATATAAGCCGTAGCCGGGCATTGCAACTTCATCCCAAATCATTCTTCCGTGGTCGGGGCGGATAGGACCGGTGAAGCCGATGTCATAAAGAGCACGCATAATCTCATACATATCGAAGGTGCCGTCACTGGAAAGATGAGCAGCCTCCTCAAAGTCGGTAGGAGTATTGAATTTCAGATTACGCACATGTGCAAAGTGAATACGTCCTTTCAGGGAACGAATCATATCAGGCAAATCGTTTTCAAGGTTGGTGCCGTAAGAGCCGGAACAGAAGGTGACACCATTGTGAGGGTTGTCTACCATCTTCATCATACGCAAAATATTGGTTTTGTTGATGATGATGCGGGGGAGTCCGAATACACTCCAAGCAGGGTCATCGGGATGGATTGCCATGTTGATGTCGTATTTATCGCAAGTGGGCATGATGCGCTCCAAGAAGTATTTCAAATTATCGAACAATTTTTCGTCGGTCACATCCTTGTACATTTCGAACAATTCCTTCACCCTTGCCATACGCTCAGGTTCCCAACCGGGCATTACGGTACCATTCATGTCACCGGAGATGGATTCAAACATTTTCTCGGGGTCTAAAGCGTCAACAGCTTCCTGAGTATATGCCAAAACAGTAGAACCATCGGGACGCATGCGGGCAAGTTCCGTTCTGGTCCAGTCAAAAACGGGCATAAAGTTGTAGCATACCATATGAATGCCTGCCTGTCCGAGGCGCTCTAATGTGGTAATATAGTTGTCAATGTATTTATCTCTGTCGGGGGAACCGATTTTGATGGCATCATGAATATTCACACTTTCAATACCTGCCAGGGTGAGACCTGCATCCTCGATTTCCTTTTTGAGCGCGAGAATGTCTTCCATTTCCCACACTTCGCCGGGAGTGGTGCCGTACAGAGTGGAAATCACTCCGGTAACGCCGGGAATCTGGCGAATTTGTTTTAAAGTAACGGTATCGTATTTGCTACCGTACCAGCGTAATGTCATCTGCATAATATTACCTCCGTTTGTTTTCCTTAGGATTTGAATTATATTGGGAAAATATTCCCATTGGATCTATCATAGCATGATTCAAAATGCAATATAATCTCATAAATTGCTTGAAACAATGCAAAAATTGCTATATACTGAGTTTGTAGTGGTATTAGAAAAGTAGAGACAAGCAAAAAGAGGTTCAAAAACCATGAATATTAGCGATAAACTAAAGAAATTGGATGCCACAGACGAACGGCAATATTTGATTAATGAAAATTATGAAGTGTATGAAAAACAGGGCGCACCCATTGGTGCCACTAATTTCCATTCTCACAATTTCTATGAAGTCATCTATGTGCTGTCCGGGGAATATTCAGCCATGATAGGAGACCGGATTTATCGGGCGAAAAAGGGGGACTTTCTATTAATCAATAGAGATATACTGCATCGATATGAGGATGTGATTCCCAAGGCAGATGCTTCTAATCGGATTATTCTATGGATTACGCCGGGCTATCTCTCTTCTTTATCGGGAGAAGATATAGATTTGTCTGCCTGTTTTCGGAAGCAGGATACCTGTGCGTATCATTTTCCTATTTACTATGAGGAGATGCTACAAAATTACCTGTTGAAATTGGCCATGACTGAGGTGGTGGGTTTCCCGAAAGAGGGAGTCAAGGAAGTGGCCGACCGGGGGTATTTGACACTCTTTTTTGTATACTTAAATTTGCTTTGTGATAGGCAGGAGTACCGTCATTTGGGTGAAAACTATCAGTCCCATCCGCTACTGCAGAAGGTTTCTGAGTATATTGATGCACACATGGGTGAAAAAATACCGGTGGATGAACTGGCTAAGGCAGTGCATATGAGCAAGTATCATTTTCTGCGGACTTTTAAAGAGATTTCAGGAGAGACGGTGCACAATTACATCAACAATAAGAAATTGATGACGGCTTGTGAACTGCTTCGACAGGGAAAACCGGTGGCGGAATGTTATGAGACTGTGGGATTTACGGATTATACCTCTTTCCTGCGCAACTTCAGGCGGGTTTACGGTATATCACCGGGAAAATATAATCAATATTATAATGAGCAATAAGTCTTAACAGATGTTCAAATTTGTGCTACATTATTCACAGAGTTATGTTTTTCAGAATAAACATAAATCAAATAGCGAAACGAACCTTAAGAGAGGAGAATATAACAGATATGAGTTGTGAGAATAAGAAATATGACGTGGTGGCATTGGGAGAACTTTTGATTGACTTCACGCAAAACGGAAAAAGTGCGCAGGGCAATCCCATCTTTGAGGCAAATCCGGGAGGTGCACCCTGTAATGTTTTATCCATGCTGACGAAATTAGGGCATAAGACCGCATTCATTGGGAAGGTAGGAGATGACGGATTCGGACACCAACTGGAACAGGCCTTGGTGGAAGTGGGCATTGATACCGTAAATTTAAAATTTGATCAAGAAGTACATACCACGCTTGCCATTGTGCAGACCTTTGAAAATGGAGACAGAGATTTTTCCTTCTATCGTAAGCCCGGTGCAGACATGATGATAACCAAGGAAGAGGTGCAGGAGAAACTGCTGGAAAACACCAGAGCCTTCCATTTTGGCACATTATCCATGACCGACGAAAAGAATACGGAGGCCACAAAATATGCCCTTGATTTGGCGAAAGAGAGTGGAGCTCTGATCACTTTTGACCCCAATATCCGTATGCCTCTGTGGGATACCCAGGAACACTTGAGAGAAGCAATGAGCTATGGAATGGAACGCTGCCATGTGCTGAAAATTTCCGACAATGAAATCCAGTGGTTCACAGGGGAGGAGGATTTCGACGCAGGCGTGGAGAAACTGCGTGAAAAATATGATATTCCCTTGATTTTAGTCTCTATGGGGCCGGAAGGAAGCAGAGCTTATTATCGGGATATGATTGTATCTCAAGCTCCCTTCCTGCAAGAAAATACCATCGAGACAACGGGAGCCGGAGATACCTTTATGGCATGTGTTATTCACAAGGTTTTGAACTATGGTTTGGCGGATTTAGATACCGAAAAACTGCAAGAGATGCTTTGCTTTGCCAATGCAGCGGCAAGCCTGATTACCACCAAAAAAGGTGCCCTGCGTGTGATGCCTACCAAAGAGGATGTGGCAGAGTTAATTGCACAAAGAAGCTAAGTGAATCCGAAAGGATTCCGACCATTTTCACCGGGGACATTATCCCGGCTCTGCAATCCGGGTGACGCCTACATAGATATCGGAAATTTCATACCAAGTGGCGTAGTCAGTGACACCTGTTTGTGGCAAATTAAAGATTCCCTGAAAGGTGCGGACTGCATCGGCTGTTAGGGGACCGTACACGCCGTCCTCGGCTATTTTAGGTATGGCAGGATAATTTCTGGCAATGCGGTTTAATTGCATCTGGAGGGTCCGTACTTTGTCTCCGGAAGCCCCTACGGTCAAATCATACCCGGGCCATGAGGAGGGCACGCCGGATACCACTTCTGCAGTATTGATATACATATCGTTGCCGTAATAGTAATGGATGATTTCAATGGCAGAATACCCCTGGTCGCCCAGATATTTTGAGCCCCATTGGCTCAATCCGTTGCAGGTGGTACGGTTGCCGTCGCAGTAGGTGGTGAAAATGGGCTGACGCACACCGGGACGGGAGAGAAAGTTCGTAAAGATGGTATCCACCAGATAATCGATATTGTCGAAAGTGTTTCTGCCGTAAACCCATTTCTGGTCATAGGCGGTGGAG
Source organism: uncultured Acetatifactor sp. (assembly GCA_904501885.1). Lineage (GTDB taxonomy): Bacteria > Bacillota > Clostridia > Lachnospirales > Lachnospiraceae > Acetatifactor. The sequence continues at coordinate 8,983 of CAJGCP010000016.1, forward strand.
GAAGTGATGGTAAAATCATAGCCCATATTCCGATACCACTCGGTGTAAACACGGTTTAGCGTAAAGGACATAATTGCAAGGATGTTGGCATAAATGGTGCTTTCCGGCCAGGTGGAATAGATTTCACAGGAGGCTACATTTTTGATATAGTCCTTGTACCGAACCCAATAGTTTTGGGCAGTAGAATCTGACGGAACGCCGTCGTGGACGATGATGTATTCAGGGATGACCACGCGGCTTAAAACAATCTCGCCGGTTTCGTCGATGGGTTTGATTTCGTCCTCCGGGATTTTGGGAGGATAAGTTCCATATAGCGTATGTGCCGGAATGACGATGGTTTCTTCCGGTTCGTTGGTGATGGCCAAAGGTGTCATGACGATATTTTGCAGTGCCAAACGGGTGGCCAGAATTTCCACCCCTGTTACATAGACGGGCTCGTAGCCTTCGGCTGTGACCAAAATATTATATTCGGCATAGGGCTGAATCAGATTGTCCGCCTGCAGGGATAGGTCCACATCAGGAGCGTCCAGGGAAAGGATGTCTGTCTGTCCGGAGGAGTCCGTGGTCACCTGCATGAGGGTTGTTTCCGGAGCCCCGGTGGTACTGATGGAAATAAGTGCATTTTCGATGGGAATCATTCCCACGGAAGAGAGAATACTGATTTTTAAAGTTCCCGAATCGGGCATAAAAGACCTCTGTTCAAATCGCTTTGTGTCTATTATATGCCCGGGAAATGGGAATGTGATATATTTACAACTATATGTTGTACAAATTGTAATTTTTTTGATATAATTAAACTAAATATACGATGAAAAGAAGGTGAGAGTATGGAAAAAATGATAAGGCGATTGGCGGAGGGCGATTGTAGTGCCGAGAGAAGTCCGCTTACTTTTTCCTGCTCAAATATTGTCATTACGATAGAAAAGGGAGGAGTCTATGAGGGCTCTTTTCGTGTTTTTTGCGCACCTTCCGTATATTGTCAGGGACAAATCTATTCGTCCAATTCCAGAATGGAATGTCGTAATTCTAAATTTATGGGTAGTGTGGAAGAAATTTCCTTCCGCTTTGATAGTGAAGGACTTGCATCGGGCAGTGTTGTGAATGGCCGGTTTTTCATTCTATCCAATCAAGGGGAATACGAAATTCCCTATGAAGTGACGGTGAAGGAGCCGGCGCTTTTGTCTTCTCAGGGCATTGTGGCCGATTTGGACGGATTTGTTTCTTTGGCCAAGCAAAACTGGCGGGAGGCGGTGCGCCTATTTTACACCCCGAGTTTTACGCAAATTTTGAACAATAACAAATCTCTAATGGAGAGTTATACCATCCTTTCCGTCACCTCGGGAAATGAGCATAATGTGGAAGAATTCCTGATTAGTGCAGGGAAAAAACAACATGTGGAGTATGTTCCCCAGGAGAATTCCCTGCAGGTGGAACTTCCCGCATATGGAGGAGAAGAACCCTATGTTTCGGAGCAGTGCCTGTCCATATTGAAAAATGGCTGGGGATTCACGAATCTTGAGATTATCTGTCAGGGGGATCTCCTTTATACTGAAAAGAACACCCTTACAGATGACGACTTTTTGGGTGCATCCTGTCAGCTCCCCGTGTATATAGACACCGGATATTGTCGCGTGGGCAAGAATTTTGGCCGCATCACGCTGCGCAATAGTTATTTGGAAATCAGTATACCCGTGACGGTGAGGTATGGCTGCGAGGAGGGACGCAATCATTTTGCCCTCAATCAAAAGCGCATGATTGTGGAATTAATGGAATATTATCAGGCCTTCCGCATGCGTAAAATTACAAAAGATACCTGGTTGGAAGAAACCAAAAAGATCGTGGACAGAATGTTGGCATTGGATGAGCAGGGGATTGCTGCAAGACTGATGCAGGCCCACCTTTTGATTACGGAGGGCAACCAGAATGAGGCGGGATGGACCCTGGATTATGTAGCGGAATTGCTGCAGAGTACCGGCTATAGAGATAGGACCATGGAGGCCTATTATCTGTATCTTACCACCTTAATTCACACGGATGTGGAATACGTGGTGGAAGTGACCGCGCGTTTGGAACACATCTTTAGACAAAATGTTTCCAATTGGAGAGTGGCATGGCTTCTATTGTATTTGTCCGAAGAATATAACAAATCCGCGTCCGGGAAATGGGTATTTCTGGAAAAACAGTTCCAGGCCGGCGCGACCAGCCCGATTCTTTACATCGAAGCATTGAATATTTTAAATTATAATCCGGCTCTGTTGCGAAAACTGGACAGATTTGAACTGCAGTTGCTTTATTTTGGCGCCAGAAAAGACTATCTTTCCAGAGAAGTGGTGGATCAGATTTTATATTTAACGGAAAGATCCAGGGAGTATTCCACGACCCTGCTTCGTCTGCTGAGTCTTCTGTATCAGCAGGAAAAGAGCATCTATATTTTACGGGAGATTTGTTCTCTTTTGATTAAGGGCAATCGTTTTGGCAAGGAATATTTCCGTTGGTTTCAACTGGGCGTTGAAGAGAATCTTCGTATTACCAATCTTTATGAGTACTATATGTTCAGCCTGGATTTGAGTCAGGAATATAAATTGCCCAAGATTCTCCTGCTTTACTTCTCCTATCAGACCAATATGGAGTATGCAAGGGCGGCTTATTTGTATGATTATGTATTGCGTAACCGTTATGAAATGCCTGATGTTTACGATGCGTATCGGGATAAGATTAAGGAGTTTGCCGTGCAACAGATGAAGCGTGGCAGAGTAGACGTGCATTTGGCAAATATATACCATCAGGTTTTGAAGCAGGACATGATAGACCAGGAAAATTGTTTTATGGTGTCCAGAATCCTGTTTGCATATCAAATCACTGTAAATAACCCGGAACTTCGAAAAGTGTATGTATACCATCGGGGTAGCCTTCATCCTCAGGAGTACCAGTTAAACGACAGAACCACGTGGATTGCGCTTTATGATGTGAACGATAGAATTGTCTTCGAGGACGGGAAAAAGAACCGTTTCCTGCAATCTGTGGAATATAGTAAGAAGAGTCTGACACGGGATGAAAAATATTTAGAGTGGTTATTGCCCTATGATTGTGAAAATCTCCATTTGGATTTGTATCTTGCATCTAAGGGAGGCAAATTTACAGAAGATGCCCAAAGCGCCGAGGCGAGAATTCACAGAATTGCCCAAGATGAGTGGGCTTCCAGAAAGGTGAAGGTGCGTGCGTACCTGACCCTTTTGAAACAATACCTGAATATGGAGCGCTATGAGGAATTTGGTCAGGTGCTGCATAGTCTGCCCGTTGATAAAATGCTTCCCGGAGAGCGGGAACAGGCTGTTGTTTGGGCACTGGAAGGCGGACAGTTTTCATGGATTGCAGAACTTTTACTTACCCTTGGGGAAGAGATTATACCCCACAAGTATGTGAACAAAGACGTGTGGGATGCCTTTCCCGAGGAACTACGGAATCAGTACAATCGCACACTGGTGTCTGTGGCCAAGGGGGCTGTGGAATCGGGGTGCATGGATGCCGATATCCTGTTGTATCTGACGCAGTATGCCAAGGGAACTTGCCAGTACTTGTGTGACCTATGGCAAAAGGACAAGGAGGCAGGTGTGGCATGCAGACATTTGGAAGAACGTCTCCTGGCGCAGTTTTTAGTGACAGGGGCAAGCCATCACAGTTATCCCAAACTTCTGATGAGCTATTTTTCCATGGAACCCAATCCGAAACTTCGGGATGCCATTGTGAATGAAAAGTCTTATCGGTGGCTGGTCTTAGATCAGGAAGCGGAAGGGGCTGTATTTGACGAAATCCGTACTCTTTTCTATCAGGAAGAGATGCTTTCGGATATGCAGATGCTGGCGTTTTTGAAATATTGTATTCGAAATAAGGAATACAGAAAATGTATCAGTGATGAAGAGATGATTGGAACATTTCTTGCCCGTCTCATCCAACGCAATATGTGTATGGAATTTATGAGAGAATACAAGGAGTTTGACGTTGTAAACCGGGTGTTTGCAGATCGGGTGATGGTAGAGTTTTTCGGCAATCCCAAAGAAAATGTGCAAATTCAGTTTGCTGTAAAGGGGCCGGACGACGCCATACTATGGACAGGAGAGGAACATTTGAAACGGCTCTGTCAGGGCGTTTATTCTAAGGATTTTGTACTGTTTTTCGGGGAGACACTGACCTATACCCTGACCTGGGAAGATGGGGAAGGAATGCATAGCCAAGAGGGTAGCATAGCCAAGAGTGACGTATGCAGTGACTCCGGAAACGGAAAATACAATTACATTAACCGTATGAATATGCATTTGAGAATGCAGGAGTACGATAAGGTACAATCCATGCTGGAGCAGTGCTTGCGTAAGGAATCTATCGTGGAAGGACTTTTCCGGCCCCGGTAGAAGCAAAGCAGCGGTAGAAAGGAGACGTGGAATGGGATTTTTGAACAGTGGAAAATTAATATTGGGATATCATCTGGATCATAAAAATTCCCAGATCAGCGTCGTGGTCTCTGATAAGGCAGACCCGGTGACGCTTTCTTCGTCACCCAATGCCCAGAACTATAATATTCCTACCGTTTTGTGCAAACGAAAAGGAACGGACCAGTGGGCCTTTGGAACGGATGCCATCAGGATGCATCAGGATGGAGAAGGATTCTTGGTGGAGCATCTGGTGGAAAAGGCCAGAACAGGGGAGCCGGTTGTGGTGGAAGGAGAAACCTATCATCCGGTGGCACTTTTGGCCTTGTTTATCAAGCGGTCCTTAAGTTTGCTGCAGGGATACGCATCTACTGAGAAGATTTCAGCTATGATGATTACCTGTCCTGTGATTGATAAAAAATGGAAGGAAATTATAGAGCAGATCATCAAAGGATTGAAATGGAAACCGGAGATGGTTTATCTGCAAAGTTATCCGGAAAGTTTTTACTCCTTTTGCATTAAACAACCCACGGAGTTATGGTCTCAACAGTCGGTCTTGTTTCACTACGAAGAAGATAAAATCAAGGTTTATTGTCTGGAATGCAACAGAAGATCCACACCCAATGTGGCATATGTAACAGAACAAGAATTCCCGCTGTGGAGCAGTGCGGTATCTTCGGAAAAGGCGGACTTGGCGTTTTTGGAGATTGCCAAAACAGTTTGTGGCGAACTGTTGATCAGCAGTGTGTATCTGATTGGTGACGGATTTGCGGGAGAGTGGATGAAGGAGTCCCTGCGCTTTTTGTGTCGTGGCCGTCGCGTCTTTCAGGGCAATAATCTGTTCAGTAAGGGTGCCTGCCTGGGAATGCAGGAGAGATTGTATCCCGGTCAAGTGAGTAAAGAATATGTATTTTTAGGTGAGGACAAGCTAAAGACCAACGTGGGCATCAAATTGATGCGTCAATCAGAAGATGCCTACCAGCCCTTGCTGGATGCCGGGGTAAACTGGTATGAGGCGGAAGGACTTGCTGAGTTTTATATACAGGATGGCAATTCCCTGCAATTGGAATTGACACCCTTGACCCGTGGCACCAGACGGATGGAAGAAATCACTTTAGAAGGGGTATCCCCGGCGTTGACCAGATTGCAAATCCATCTGACTATGGAAGATGAAACTACGCTGGCGGTGGAATTAACTGATCTTGGATTGGGCAGTTTGAGAGCGCCGTCTGAACTTACCTGGAAGCGAAACATCCAATTGTAACAAGGAAACATAATTAGGAGAAACAGATGCGTATAACAGCTTGCGTTGGCGATTATGCAGAAAAATCATATAGTGTTCCCGGTGTAGATTTGCCTGTTTTTTGTGCAGAAGAATTGTGCTTTTGTATCAAGGAAAATGCTTTTTTGCTGGATGCATCCCTGATGGGAGACCCTATTGTGAAATGGTTGGATAAGCAGTGCGGGTTACATGATTTGGCAGACAATTTGGGCGTGTTGCTTCGTCAAGGAGTCGGCCTTTCCGTATTTGTTCTGACGATTTTGCAATATGTGGGGCTGTATGACGGCACTACCATGCGGGAGGTAGAACAACTTCTCAAGATGGGTGCGGGCTTAAGCCAATTGGAAAAAAGGAAGAAGCAGATTGATTTCTTATTACACAAGAAAAATTATCAGGCAGCCGTTTGTGGCTACCAGGAGCTGATTCGCCTGTGGGAAGAGAAAGACCGGACCAAGGAATCCCTACCCGGTATTGGTTGCCTGGCAGATATTTGGCATAATTTAGCCATTGCACAGTCCGGATTGATGGAATTTGACCAAGCCGCGGAGGGCTTTTTAAAGGCATATTTGTTGAATCAGGATAGAACTGAGGCGTTCAACTATGGAGCGGCCATGAAACTGGCACTGCCTAAGCAGGAGTATGAGGCTTTTTTGGCGGAGAAGGGCCATTTGTACTTTGATGAGTACGAGTTGAACAGTCGGATACAGAATCTGTTGATGGAGTGGGAGCAGTCCCCCGAGGCATCCCTGTTATCCCGTATGCGGGAACTTTGCGAAACAGGGGAGACAGAAGGCTTTGCCAAAGAGGCACAGCGGATCATCGGAAGAATGAAAGAGAGTTACAGAAGTGGCCAGATTTCTATTGACTAATGGGGTTTTGTAAGATATATTTGTCAGGTGATAAACGAAAGGAGAGAGAAGTATGGGTGGATTTTTTGGTGTAGCATCCAAGGAAGATTGCATATTTGATTTGTTCTTCGGAACAGATTACCATTCTCACTTGGGTACCAGACGCGCCGGCATGGCTGTTTACAGTAAAGAGAAGGGTTATGACAGGGCGATTCACAACATAGAGAATTCTCCCTTCCGTACCAAATTTGATAAAGATTTAAACAAAATGGAGGGAACCATTGGTATTGGTTGTATTTCTGACTACGAGCCACAGCCGTTGATTGTACGTTCCCACCATGGTACCTATGCGATTTCGACAGTAGGTAAAATCAATAATACGGATGCGTTGGTGAAATTATTGTTCCAAAAGGGACATGGCCATTTTCTGGAGATGAGTGGCGGCGATATCAATGCAACCGAATTGGTGGCGTCCATCATCAATCAAAAACAGAATCTGGTGGAAGGCATTCAGTACGCACAGGAAGTGATTGAGGGCTCTATGACCATACTGGTGATGACACCTCTTGGCATCTATGCTGCCAGAGACAAAATGGGTAGAACCCCGGTGTCTGTGGGCAAAAAGGAAGGTGCATACTGCGTTTCCTTCGAAAGCTTTGCCTATTTGAATTTGGGCTATCATGAGGAAAAAGAACTGGGACCGGGAGAGATTGTGGTGGTGACGCCTGAGGGGGTTAAGACCTTGGTAAAACCCGGCGAAGAAATGAAGATTTGTATGTTCCTTTGGATTTATTATGGATATCCCTCTTCCTCCTACGAGGGCATCAGCGCAGAAAAGATGCGGTATCGATGCGGTGCACTCTTGGCAGAGCGGGATAATGTGGAAGCTGATACTGTGGCAGGTGTGCCGGATTCCGGTATAGCCCATGCCATTGGATACTCTACCAAATCCGGAATTCCCTATTCCAGACCCTTTATTAAATATACACCTACCTGGGCCAGATCCTTTATGCCCACCATACAGACCCAGAGAAATCTGATTGCGAAGATGAAGATTATCCCCGTGAAGGAATTGATTGAGGACAAACGCCTGTTGTTGATTGATGATTCCATCGTGCGAGGCACCCAGCTTCGTGAAACCACGGAATTTTTGTATGAAAGCGGTGCAAAAGAGGTGCATATCAGACCTGCCTGTCCTCCGATTATGTTCCGCTGTAAATATTTGAATTTCTCCCGTTCCACATCGGAGATGGATTTGATTGCCAGAAGAGTGATTCGTGAATTAGAAGGAGAGGACCGTGAAATCGATTTGAAACACTATGTGAATCCTGACAGTGAGCAATATCGTGCAATGGTGGATCGCATCGGAGAAAAATTGAACTTTACCAGTTTGCACTATGCAAGACTGGATGACATGATAAAAGCAGTAGGCTTAAGCGAAGACAAGCTGTGCACCTACTGCTGGAATGGTAAAGAATAAGAAATGATGCTTCTGCTCTGCTTTACGCTTGTGCGGCGTGATAGTAGAGCAGAAATTTTATGCCGTTTAATCCCTTTTCGGGTTTTAATTCATAGTAAGTTTTGCCGGCGGAAAATACCAAAGTGTTCTTGCCGTAAATAGCCATATTGGAAATTTCCTCCATGGGAATGAAATGATTTTCGTGTTGTATGCCGGATTTGTTCATACAGAAAGCTCCGGCGGCAATCAAAGTTTTCTGATGATGGGTGATTTCACATAGTGTTGCTCGGTGAATGTGATAGGTTACATTGGACAGGATATCGTTTTTCACCTGAACTTTTTGCCAATCACTGAACTGGGTAATGGTTTCAAAATTTCCGCCCTGCAACATTCCGAACGGGTTATATTGCAATGTGTGACCACATTTCTCACATGTGAAAGTGTGCTTTTTCGAACTTAAAGTATCGTGGGAGGTGCATTCCGGACAGATAAAAAATAAATGCTCTAACCCCTCTGCCAGGGCTTTTCCCTGGTATTTTTTTGTGCTTATTTTCTGCGTTTGATATGCATCTTCGTAAAGATCGTTGACAATCAGTGCCTGGATTTCAAGAGCGCTCATGGCAGATAACTGTTCCTTTGTGTAGATTCCGGCAACTTCTCCTCGTAGGGGACCACGACGCAGATGGGTACTCCATCTTGGTGAGACGAAATACCCGCCGATGAGACGATAGGTCACCAGGCCACAGCCGGAACTTTGGATTAACTTAGAGGTGGAATCCAAAATGGGACCGCTGACACCATCCCAGGAACGATCGCCCTCTGCAAAAATGCAAACGTTGGCGCCTTTTTTAATTTTGCGCAATACATCCATTACGGTGGAAGCTGCCACGGAGCCTTTATAACGGACAATGGGAGCGGCTAATTCCATAATGATTTTAGAAAGGAATCCCCAATGTGTAATATGTTCGCTGGCCACAAAATACATTTGCCGGGGAAAAGAGGATACCATGAAAATGGGATCGAAATCCGTAGTGTGATTGGCCAGGACAATATATTGTTCGGGAAGATTATTAGGCTTCTCCCCTTTGTATCCAAACCCAATCTTGCTAAAAAGTATCAGCATTGGACGTAATATCTTGTAATAAAATATATGTTTTTGATTCATAATGACTCCTTGATGTGTGAGTGGCGATTCGATGCCTATTGGATTATTACAATCTATGAACATCATAGTATAATTTTTCAAAAGTGGCAATTATTTTCGACAAATAATCACAAGTTCTGTCATCTGCTTTGACAAACATATCTTAAAAATGTTAATATAATCTAAAGTTATGACGATAGGAGTAGCCATAATGATAGGAAATTTGGATTATTACAAGGTGTTTTATTATACTGCCAGATACGGGAGCATTACCAGAGCGGCCGGAGAATTGTCCATTTCACAGCCAGCGGTGAGTCAATCACTGCGTCATTTAGAGCAGGAACTTCAGGTGACTTTGTTTCAAAGAACATCCAAGGGAGTGGTTTTGACGGCAGAAGGACGTGCGTTATTTACCCATGTGCGCAGAGGATATGAACAGATAGAACAAGGAGTGGACCTGGTCCGCCGGATGCAGAATATGGAAGTGGGAGAAATCCACATCGGTGCCAGTGACATGACACTGCAGTATTATTTATTGCCCTATCTGGAAAAATTTCACGAGTTATATCCGGATATCAAGGTGATTGTAAAGAATGCCCCTACCCCGGAAACTTTGGAACTTTTGAATGATGGCAGGATTGATTTTGGTGTGGTCAGTGAGCCCTTTGATCAGCCGGAGGATGTAGAATGTCGTCCTGTGCGTGAGATAGAGGACATCTTTGTGGCGGGCAGGCGCTTTATGGCCAATAAAAATAAAATGATGGATTTTCAGGAGTTGAAAGCACTACCCATGATCTTTTTGGAGGAGAATACCAGCACCAGAACCTACATGGATACCTTCTTAAGGGAGCAGGGGGTGGAACTGCAGCCGGAGTTTGAATTAGCCACCAGCGATATGATAGTCCAATTTGCCCTTAGAAATCTTGGCGTGGGATGCGTGGTAAAGGATTTTGCCGTTCCTGCATTAGAGGATGGAAAACTGTTTGAACTTCGGTTTAATAAGATCATTCCCAAGCGTCATTTTTGCGTGGTGACGGATTCTAAAACGGTTCTTTCCGAGGCAGCAAAAAATCTGTTGAAAATCATGGAAATTGGGTGAAATTTTTGTTGTTTTCAAGGGTGAAATGTTATATACTATTGGGTGTAATTGCATTAAAAAATTTACAAAAAGGCGGTAAGTTACAATGGCATTATTAAAGAAGTGGCGTGATGTGGCATATAATGAGACAACAAGCCATGATAAGTTAGAACAATTCTGGAACGCATATTTTGTGGAAGAGACTGGTATTTATGAGAAACTTTTGACAAATCCCGATGAGGTGGTTACCGGTACTGTCAAGGAACTGGCGAAGAAATATGGCGTTTCTGTTATGACCATGACAGGTTTTTTGGATGGTATCAACGACAGTTTGATTACCCCCAATCCCATTGAGGAGATGGAGGAGAGCACAGAAGTATCCCTGGCTTTTGATAAAGCGCTTCTGTACAAGAATATGGTGGCTGCTCAGGCAGATTGGCTGTACAATCTGGAGCAGTGGAATGCGATCTTTGACGAGGATACCAGAAAAGCCCTCTACAAAGAGCAGAAGTCATCTACCACAATCGTGAAGGATGCAAAGGTGTATCCCAATGATCCTTGTCCCTGCGGAAGCGGTAAAAAATACAAAAAGTGCTGTGGCAAGAAGTAATAGACAGTGGAAGGGACTCTTTTGTGAAAAAGAGTTCTTTTTGTTCAAATAACAGTGTTGGATAATGGAGGTTATGAACATGAAAAAGTTAGAAGAGTATGTAGTAAGCATTCCTGATTTTCCCGAGGAGGGAATTATTTTTAGAGATGTGACCAGCGTATTGCAGGATGCAGAAGGATTAAAATTGGCTGTGGACACCATGCAGGGTCTGATTGCGGATTTGGACTTTGATGTGGTTGTGGGACCTGAGTCCAGAGGATTTATCTTTGGTACCCCCATCGCTTATAATACCCACAAGCCCTTTGTGCTGATCCGTAAAAAAGGAAAATTGCCCAGAGAGACCGTATCCATCGATTATGATCTGGAATATGGTAAGGCTACCATCGAGATGCATAAGGACAGCATCAAGCCCGGCCAGAAGGTGCTTATCGTAGACGACCTGATTGCCACAGGCGGCACCACGGAAGCGATGATTAAACTGATCGAATCCCTGGGCGGAGAAGTGGTTGGCATCGTGGTTATGATTGAGTTGGCAGGCTTGGAAGGCCGCAAGAAATTGAGCAATTATCGCTTGGATTCCGCGATTTGTTACCCCGGCAAATAAATAGGGGCTACATAGAAATTTAGTATTGGGGAATACTATTCGGAAGGAAAGTGTGAGATTCATGTCAGAAAAATCAGTCATTTCGTTTGATAGTGAAGTTTTGGCAAAAAAGAATGACGCAAATACTCCGGAGGCTCTGTTTCAAGAGCTTATTTCCCGCGTGCAGAAATATCATCCCAGCGATGATATTTCCCAGATTTCCAAGGCGTACAGGGCGGCGGAACAGGCCCATAAGGATCAGGTCCGCAAATCCGGTGAGCCCTACATCATTCATCCCTTGAATGTGGCCATTATTTTGGCGGATTTGGAACTGGATAAGGAGACCATCATTGCCGGTATTCTCCATGATGTGGTGGAAGATACCTTTATGACAGAGGAGGATTTGAAGAAAGAATTTGGCGAGGATGTGGCACTTTTAGTAGATGGCGTCACCAAGCTGGAAAAAATCCCTTTGTCCACAGAGGTTACCGGACAATCCGATGAAAAACTGGAAATGCAGGCAGAGAACCTGCGTAAAATGTTCCTTGCTATGGCTAAGGATATCCGTGTGATTATGATTAAACTGGCAGACCGTCTTCATAATATGCGGACGCTACAGTTCAAGAATCCTGACAGCCAGAAAAGAATTGCCAAGGAAACACTGGAAATTTATTGTCCCATCGCACAGCGACTGGGTATCAGTAAGTTAAAGATTGAATTGGACGATTTGTCTCTGAAATATTTGGAGCCCAATGTCTATTACGATTTGGTAGACAAAATTGCAGTGCGTAAAAGCGTCAGGGAATCCTATATTCAGGACATCGTCAAAGAGGTGGGAGAGCATATCAAAAATGCTGATATTTCCGCCACTGTAGATGGCCGCGTCAAGCACTTTTTCAGCATTTACAAGAAAATGAAGAACCAGAATAAGACGCTGGATCAGATCTACGATTTGTTTGCGGTTCGTATCATTGTGGAAACGGTGAAGGATTGTTATGCGGCACTGGGTGTCATCCATGAGATGTATAAACCCATTCCCGGGCGTTTCAAGGACTATATTGCTATGCCCAAGCCCAATATGTACCAATCCCTGCACACCACGTTGATTGGCACCAATGGCCAGCCCTTTGAGGTACAGATCCGTACCTATGAGATGCATAAGGCGGCAGAGTACGGTATTGCTGCCCATTGGAAATATAAAGACGCTTCCGACGGCAAAAAGGTGGAGACCCAGGAAGAAGAGAAATTGGTATGGTTGCGCCAGATTCTGGAATGGCAGCGTGACATGTCAGACAATACCGAATTCATGGATTTGTTAAAGAATGACTTGGACTTATTTTCTGACAATGTGTACTGCTTTACGCCCACAGGAGAGGTAAAGAACCTGCCTGCAGGCTCCACACCCATTGACTTTGCCTATAGCATTCACTCTGCAGTGGGCAACCAAATGGTGGGAGCCAGAGCCAATGGTAAACTGGTGAATATTGATTACCAGATCAAAAATGGTGATCGCTTGGAAATTGTCACTTCTGCCAATTCCAAGGGACCCAGCCGTGATTGGTTGAATCTGGTGAAGAGTACCCAGGCGAAGAATAAAATTAACCAGTGGTTCAAAAACGAATTTAAAGAAGAAAATATTACCAGTGGCCGGGAACAGTTGGCCACCTATTGTAAAAATAAATCCATTAATCTGTCAGAGTTGCTGATGCCAGAATATATGGAAGCCATTACCCGTAAGTATGGTTTCCGGGATTGGGACGCAGTGCTGGCAGCCATTGGCCACGGGGCGTTAAAAGAGGGACAGGTGGTCAATAAAATGCGTGAACTCTATGACAGAGATCATCAGAAGGAATTGACCAATGAGGAAGTGCTGGCCGCCATTGCGGAGGCAAGCGGTACCGGTGTTCGTCCTGCCCACATGAAGAAAAAGAGTGGCATTACGGTGCGTGGTATTGCAGATTTGTCCGTGCACTTTTCCAAATGCTGTTCTCCCGTACCCGGCGATGAGATTGTTGGTTTCGTCACCAGAGGAAGAGGTATTTCCATTCATCGTACAGACTGCGTGAATATGATGAACCTGCCTGAGATGGAGCGGGTACGTGTCATTGATGCGGAGTGGAAGCCGGAAGAAGGACAGGAGAAGTATACGGCAGAAATTCAGATATTTGCCACCAACAGAAATGGTTTGCTGGCAGATATTTCCCGTGCTTTGACAGAGAAAAACATCGATATTCTGACCATGAATTCCAGAATCAATAAACAGGGTATGGCTACCCTGCAGACAGCCTTTGCAGTGGAGAGCCGGGAAGAATTAAACCGTGTGATAGATAAAATCCGTTCCGTGGAAGGTGTGGTTGACATCGAGAGAACCACGGGCTAATACGAGGTGTGTATGGGAGAAATCAAGATTGGACGCATGGTACTTGGCATGTGTCAGACCAATACCTATTTTTTATATCGGGAAGGAAGTGCGGAAGCGGTTGTGGTGGACCCGGCAGATAAGGGTGCAAATATCCACGCTGCATTAGAGAAAAACGGCTTTCGTGTGGTGGGGATTCTATTGACCCACGGTCATTTTGATCATATTTGGGGATTGGATGAACTGAGAGAAGCAGCCAATGAAAAGGCACAGGCGACAGGGCACGAACAGGTAAAGGCCTATGCCTGTGTGGACGAAAAACAGTTGCTTGGCATCCCTAAGATGAATGTTTCCCTGCAGGCAGGCAGACCCTGTGGCGTGGAGGCAGATGTCTATGTGACAGACGGAGAAGAGATCACGCTGGCAGACATGACCATTCGTGTGATAGCCACACCGGGGCATACTGCAGGCGGATGCTGTTTCTATATTGAGGAAGCCGGATTCCTTGTTTCCGGAGATACTTTATTTCAGGAATCTGTGGGTAGAACGGATTTCCCTACGGGAAGTATGGGTACTTTGGTTCGTTCCATTCGGGAAAAACTATTGATTTTACCGGAAGAAACCAAGGTGTATCCCGGCCACGGCAGCGAGACTACCATCGGATACGAGAAAAAATACAATCCTTTTTTGGGAGCATAGAGGGATATGTTCATTGTCAAATTAAATAAAATGAATTATGAATATGATGTGCATTCCATCGTAAAAGCTTTTTATGCCGAGGAGCAGGTGAAGGTAGTGACCCCGGAGAGCAAGGATTGGAATGCCCTTCTTTTAGAGGGAAAGGAAACGATTTCCATCGAAATCGCAGAGGATAGCGCCCTGGTCACCATTCAGGGACAGCGTTATTCCTTTCAGGCACCGACGCAGGAGTTTAAGAACGGTTTTAAGAAATTTATTTATACATGTTTGCGAGATCATACCGGCAGGGAACTGCCTTGGGGAAACCTTACCGGCATTCGTCCCACCAAAATCGCTTATGCGCTATTGGAAGAGGGAAAAACAGACGAAGAGATTGTGGATTTCTACCGTGACAACCACTACGTTAGCGAAGAAAAGGCTCTTTTGTCCATTGACATCGCAAAGCGAGAGCGGGAACTGCTTCGAACAGTGCATTATGAAGGCGGATACAGCCTTTACATAGGCATTCCTTTTTGCCCCACCACATGTCTTTATTGTTCTTTTACATCTTACCCGATTGCGATTTTTCGCAAGCGGGCGGACGAATATGTGGAATGCTTAATCAAAGAAATGGAGTTTGTGGCAGATATTTATCGCCACAAAATTTTAGATACCGTGTATATCGGTGGTGGTACCCCTACCACGTTGGAGCCTGAGCAACTTGACAGGTTGCTGGGCAAAGTAAAAGAGTTGTTTGATTTTTCTCAGGTGAAGGAATTTACGGTGGAAGCAGGTAGAGCGGACAGCATCACCGAGGAAAAATTGCAGGTTTTATATGATCATGGAGTGACCAGAATATCTGTGAACCCTCAGACCATGCATCAGTCCACTTTGGATGCCATTGGCAGAAAGGCATCGGTTGAACAGGTGCGGCAGGCCTATGCCCTGGCACGAAAAGTGGGATTTGATAATATCAATATGGACTTGATTTTAGGCCTTCCCGGAGAGTTAGAGGAGCAGGTGAAATACACCATAGACGAGGTGGTAAAGATGGCACCTGACAGCCTGACGGTACATTCCCTTGCAGTCAAGCGGGCCTCCAAACTTTATCAGTGGATTGAAGAAAATGGTGTCTCTATGCTTCACAATACGGATGAAACCATGAAAATTGCCGCAGAAGGTGCAGAAAAGTTGGGATTGAAGCCCTACTATCTGTATCGTCAGAAAAATATGTCCGGCAATTTCGAAAATGTGGGGTATGCCTCCGAGGGTAAATTAGGACTGTATAATATCCTGATTATGGAAGAGAAACAAACCATCGTAGCTTTAGGAGCAGGTTCTATTACGAAACTGGTTACCCCCGACGGCAGGATTGAACGGGTGGACAATATCAAGGATGTAACGCTCTATATGGAAAAAATTGATGAAATGATAGAGCGCAAGAGGAAATTATTACATGAAGAGATTGTGGAATGACCTTTCCTATTTTCTGAAAAACAAAATATACATGGCAGTTGTGTGCCTTACAGCCCTATTTTCCTATGGCTTTGCCATGACCCATCCTTCCATCGGTATTGATGATACCTGCATTGGTCTTTATTTTGAGGAGGGATTGGCACCGGCAGTGGGCCGATGGGTGCTGTATCTGATCAATAAAATCATTTCTTTGGATATGTTTTTGCCATGGATGACAGAAGTGGTGGCGGTGGCAATATTTGTGCTTTCCGTGACCCTTTGGTGCGTGCTTTTTCGTCGTTTGTCTAAGCGGGAGATTTCTATCTGGGGATATGCAATTTTTGCATCCTTGTTCCTGTCTTGTCCTTTGATTAGTGAGGTCTTTGTATTTTATCTGCACAATGGCATTTGCTTGGCTTATGGCTTGACAGCGCTGTCCATACTGGCGATGTTGGATGCCTTGGAAGAGGGACGCGTGCGTTATTTATTGATTGCTTCCGTACTTTTGACAATTGCCTTGGGGTGCTATGAGTCCTTTATGATTGTGTATCTTGTGGGCCTGCTCATGGCATTTATGGTAGTCCGTATTGGCGGAGAACGGGTCAAGCGTTGTGTGCTTTTTTATGTACCTGCAACAGTGCTTGTGGCAGTGGTTTTCCGGGCAGTGATTGTGAGAGTGTTGCAATGGATGTTTGGATTTGCCATTCCGGAGGATTTTACCGTAACTGCAAGAGGTGTGGTGGACACATTGACAGGAAACGGCATGGATTTGGCGATGGTGTTGAAGCGTTTCTGGGTGATGTATTATTTGAACGGCTTCTGTTATTTGCCAATTACAGTTTGGGTAATTAGCATTGTGGCAATGATTGCATATGCCATTTTTAAAACAATTAGAAAAAGAGATGTTTTTATTGGGCTGGCAGCAATTTTTATTCCCATAGCACCTTTGGCTATTGTTTTGATCGAAGGATTGCCCACCCATTACAGAGCCAGCCAGTATGTGCCTTTGGTGGGGGCTTTTGTGGCCTTTCTTATTTTTTATGAGATTGCGGTCGTGGGCAGGGATAAGCTGAGACGTGTGTTGTCCGGTGTGGCGATTGTACTTGGTCTGGTCTTGCTTTGGAATCAGTCAGCAGATATGAACAAGTGGTTCTATGTTGATTATTTGAAATATGAGGATACCAAGCAGGTGATGGCGCAGATTGCCTACGACCTGGAAAAAGAGCATGACACATCCAAACCCATTATTTTCAAAGGTGCGTATATGGTGCCTTATGAGATTGCCAAGGATGCATACCTGCCTTTTTATAGTCCGAAATACCAAATTATGAAAAGAATAGCAGATGCGGTAGACCCGCATTTGCTTGAAAAATATAATGCTGAGGACGGAAGGGGATATGTGTTTGCAGAAACCCCGGTGGCGTCCACCTTCCGTTGGGGTGTTACAGCTTTTGACGGTACCCCCAGGGAATTGCAGGCATTTTGGAATATGCACGGCTATGATTTCAAGATAGAAAAGGATTTAGAGATCATCGACGGGGCGTATGATGTGTTAGACCAAATTCCCCCCTATCCTCAGGCAGGATATATCTACGAGACAGAGGAGAATATTATTATTCATGTGTCAAACCAATAAGCAACAGAAAGCAAATATGTGGGAACAGACACAGAGAGCAGCGCGTTTTGTGGTGCTCTCTGTGTCTTTGTGTTTTCTTGCTGTCTTGACAGTGTTACAACTGATTTCCACTGCTTCAGTTGCTTATGACCAGTCAGAAAAGGTGAAAATTGCAGCCGTAAATCCCTTGGGAACAGCAGCCATATCTGCTTTGATACTGCTATTGCTGGGCGGCATTTTAACAGCAATTGGTAAGGGGACCCCTCGTCTGGGCAAGAGAGGGGGCTTTGGCGTAAAAACGGAACGACGGCTCTTTGCCTTCTTTTGCGGTCTTACCATGGTGGCCGGTGTGGCATTGATTTTTGGTGTAGGAGAAGGCTTGAGAGAGGACCCATTGCATGTTTACGAGTCGGCAGTTCAGCTTTCTATGCGTGAAAATTTGACTTTGATGCCCGGCGGGTATCTGTTCCACAAGGCCCATCAATTAGGGCTTGTGACCTATGAGCGAATGCTTGGATTGATTACATTCGATGTACGATTTATTTTCTTTCTCAATTTATTGTTTGTGAATGGGATCAACTTTTTATCATACAAGATGGCGGATATGGTGTTTGACCACAACCAAAGAGTGAATCTTTTGACCATTTGTTTATCCTATCTCTTTGTACCCCAGTTTTTCTTTGTGGTGTTTGCTTATGGACTGGTGCCCGGCTTCTTCTTTCTGCTCCTGGCACTTTACCTAATTGAGAAATATTTTAGAGATGAGAAAAAAAGGTATTTGGTAGCGGTAGTGCTTTCCTTGTCCGTAGCCACCCTGTTGAAATCCAATTATTTGATTGGCGCCATTGTGGTGGCGATTCTGTGTGTGCTGCAGACCTTACGAACAAAAAAACTTAAGGCGCTTTTGGTGGCTGTTATGGCAGTGGTGCTCCCGATTTGTTGTTTGAAGCTTCTGCCCCTTGTGTATGAGGCAAGGACGGGAATTCCGGCAGTGGAAGGGGAGCCCATGATTACCTATGTGGCCATGGGGGTGAATCCCATGAATGAAGGGGCCGGGCCGGGATGGTATGATGGCAGTAATTATAACTGGTATAAGAATGCAGAATATGACAGAGCAAGGACCATAGAACGAGCAGAAGAATGTCTCCGTAATTGCGTGACAGTGTATCGGACTGAGCCTGTGAGAACGGCCAAATTCTTTGTCAGAAAAACCATTTCCCAATGGTGTGAACCTTTGTTTCAATCGGTCTGGAGCGGCCACTTAGAGGCCTTGGGCCAACAGGCAGAGCATCCGGCATTGAGACCCTTATTTCTGGGAGAGGGAGCGGAACCTTTGCTTCGCCTGTGGATGCGAGGAATGTTATTCCTGATTTATCTGTCTGCATTCTTATTTCTATGGAATAAGGGTAAGGAAGCGCATGGTTTGGAGTATGCCTTTTTATTTTTTATTGGAGGATTTCTGTTTCATTTGGTATGGGAAGCAAAAAGCCAGTACATTTATCCCTATGTGTTTGTGATGATTCCCGGTTGCGCCTATCTGTTAAGCGATTTTGCGGAAAAGATGAAAAGCAGGAAAAAGTCCAAACAAATGGTGGAAAACATTGACAGTACGTCATAAAAAATATATCATATATAGGATATATATGATGATGGATAATGTAATAAAATGAAAGGTGTGACGCATATGGCACTTAGTAAAAAGCCGGTGACGGGAATGAAAGATATCCTGCCGGAGGAAATGCAAATTCGTGATTATGTGATTAGCGTAATCAAGGAGACTTACGGTACATTTGGATTTACATCCATTGAAACCCCCTGTGTGGAACATATTGAGAACCTGACCAATAAGCAGGGTGGCGACAATGAGAAATTAATATTTAAGATTTTAAAACGTGGCGAGAAACTGAATGTGGAGGCAGCTACCACCGAGGCTGAAGTGGTGG
This sequence comes from uncultured Acetatifactor sp., assembly GCA_904501885.1. Classification (GTDB taxonomy): domain Bacteria; phylum Bacillota; class Clostridia; order Lachnospirales; family Lachnospiraceae; genus Acetatifactor. Next base: position 28,461 of record CAJGCP010000016.1, read on the forward strand.
ACGGCGGTTTGCGATATGATTTGACTGTGCCCTTGGTACGCTATTATTCCAATAATGCTGCACAGTTACCTGCTCCCTTTAAGGCATTACAGATGGGCAATGTTTGGCGTGCAGACAGACCTCAGAGAGGCCGTTACCGCCAGTTTATGCAGTGTGACATAGACATTTTCGGCGAGCCCTCTAATCTGGCAGAAATCGAGTTGATTTTGGCAACCACCACCACACTGGGCAAGTTGGGCTTCAAGAATTTTGAGATTCGCATCAACGACCGTCAGATTCTAAAGGCAATGGCGGCATACAGTGGTTTTGCAGAGGAAGAGTACGACAATGTATTCATCACCTTGGACAAGATGGACAAGATTGGCCTGGATGGCGTGGAAACAGACCTTTTAAACAATGGCTATTCCAAGGATTGTGTAGACAAATACTTAGATTTATATAAAGGGTTGGAGAGTGCACCCAATGGTGTGGCGTATCTGGCAGACAAGTTGGCCGGTGTGTTGGACGAAACTGTGACCAAGGGGCTGCAGGAAATCATCGACAGCGTGGAGAGCACCAAGCGGGCACAATTTAACATGGTATTTGATGCCACCCTGGTACGAGGCATGTCTTATTACACAGGTACCATTTTCGAAATCGCTATCCCGGAATTCGGCGGTAGCTGCGGCGGTGGCGGCAGATACGATAAGATGGTAGGTAAGTTTACCGGAAATGATGTCCCTGCCTGTGGATTTTCCATAGGATTCGAGCGTATTATCCTGTTGCTTCAGGAGAGCGGTTTCCAGATTCCGGACAGACCTAAGAAGCAGGCCTACCTGATAGAAAAGGGTGTGGAGGGTGACAGATTATGCGAAGTCATCGCTCAGGCACAAAAGGCCAGAGAAGCAGGCGCACAGGTATTGGTGGTGCGTATGAACAAGAACAAAAAGTTCCAAAAAGACCAGCTGACAGCACAGGGCTATGAGGAATTTGTGGAATTCTATAAAGAGGCATTGAAGAATTAAGAAAAGAGGTTTGACTATGGCTGAATCAATGAGAGGTTTAAAGAGAACACATCGTTGTGGTGAACTTTCCACCGCAAATGTGGGAGAAGTAGTTACCGTCATGGGCTGGGTACAGAAGCAGCGTAACAAGGGCGGTATCATATTTGTGGATATGCGCGACAGAGCAGGTCTGTTGCAGGTGATTTTCGAAGAAAGCGACTGTGGCGCTGAGCATTTTGCGAAGGCGGAAAAACTTCGTAGTGAGTTTGTTATCGCAGTGGTTGGTAAGGTAGAGCGCAGATCCGGTGCCATCAATGAAAATTTGGCTACCGGTGAGATTGAAATCAGAGCTACGGAGGTCCGTATTCTTTCTGAGGCAGAGACTCCGCCCTTCCCCATTGAGGCAGATTCCAAGACCAAGGAAGAACTTCGCTTGAAATATCGTTATCTTGACTTGCGCCGTCCTGACATCCAGCAGAATCTGATGTTGCGTAGTAAAATCGCAACCACCATCAGAAAATTCATGAGTGATGAAGGATTTTTGGAGATTGAGACACCGATTTTGAACAAGTCCACACCGGAGGGAGCAAGAGATTATCTGGTGCCCAGCCGTGTGCATCCCGGATGTTTCTATGCCCTGCCTCAGTCCCCTCAGATATTCAAACAGCTTTTGATGTGTTCCGGATATGACCGATATTTCCAGATTGCAAAGTGTTTCCGTGATGAGGACTTAAGAGCAGATCGTCAGCCTGAGTTTACCCAGGTGGACTTGGAAATGTCCTTCGTGGATGTGGATGATGTTATTGATGCGACCGAGAGAATGGTTGCCAATGTTTGCGAGGAAGCCATTGGCCTGAAGGTACAGCTGCCGATCCAGCGTATGACCTATGCAGAGGCGATGGACCGTTTTGGTTCCGATAAGCCGGATACAAGATTCGGTTTTGAATTGGTAGATGTGTCCGAAGTTGTAGCAAACTGTGGCTTCGGCGTGTTTACAGGCGCCTTGGAAAACGGCGGAAGTGTAAGAGGTATCAATATTAAGGGACAGGCTGAAATGCCCCGTAAAAAGATTGATGCTTTGGTAGAGTTTGCAAAAGGCTATGGTGCAAAAGGATTGGCATATTTGTCCGTTATGCCGGATGGCACCTATAAGTCTTCTTTTGCAAAATTCATGACAGAAGAAGAGTTGCAGGCATTGGTGAGCGCAATGGGCGGTGAGGCAGGAGACTTGCTCCTGTTCGCAGCTGATAAATCCAAGATTGTATTCTCTGTACTTGGTGCCCTTCGTTGCGAGATTGCAAAGCAACTGGATATGATTGACAATAATCAGTTCAACTTCCTGTGGATTACGGAATTCCCTCAGTTTGAGTGGAGTGAGGAAGATGAGAGATTTGTGGCAATGCACCATCCCTTTACCATGCCCATGGATGAGGATTTGCAGTATCTGACTTCCGATCCCGGCAGAGTACGTGCGAAAGCATACGATATCGTACTGAACGGTGTAGAATTGGGTGGCGGTAGTGTAAGAATCTTCCAGAGCGATATCCAGGAAACCATGTTTGAGGTGCTTGGATTCACCAAAGAAGCTGCCTATACACAGTTTGGCTTCCTGTTAGATGCGTTCAAATATGGCGTGCCTCCTCACGCAGGACTTGCCATTGGTTTGGACCGTTTCGTAATGCTTTTGGTGAAGGCGGACAATATCCGTGAAGTAATCGCATTCCCTAAGGTAAAGGATGCATCCTGTCTGATGACCGAGGCACCCGGCACTGTGGATGACAAGCAGTTGGAAGAGTTGATGCTGAGCATTGTAAAAGCAGAAAGTGAAGAATAATAACCATGATGCAGGATAAAGTATATATGATGCGCTTCGGAGAGGAAATTGACTCTTGCCAGGCACTGCTGCATCCTGTTTTCAAGGAAAGAAGTAAAAGCATTGAAAATCAGATAAAGCGGCGTGCCGGTATGGCCGCTGCTTTACTTTTTCAGTATGCAGTGCACAGGATTTTTCACACAGAAGTGATGGATGATTCACAGATCATAGAGATTTTCTCTGCGGAACTGCAGGAAATGCCGGCAGATTGTAAGGGGATTTTACCGGAGATTTCTTATGGACCACAGGGAAAACCCTACGTGAAAGACAATGTGTTTTGTGGCCAACCCTTATACTTTAATCTGTCCCATTCGGAGGATATGGCAGTTTGTGCGATTTCCTCTAAAGAAGTGGGTATTGATGTACAAAAGTGTAAAGACATAGATTTTTTTGGTATGGCCAAGAGATTTTTTGCACCGGAAGAGGTGCGTGCGTTAGAAAATACGACTCCGGAAGAACAGAAAAGCCTGTTTTATCGCCTGTGGACCTATAAGGAAGCTTATGGGAAGATGACAGGGCAGGGTGTCTTAGCATATCTTGGCAAGGATTTTTTGCAAATGATGCCGGAAAACGAAAACCGGACGGAAACAACACCGGAAAGCTGTGAGGAAAGAGTGCTTTTTCAGGAATTTTCTCTTGTTCCGGATTTTTATATGACCCTATGTAAACAAAAGCAGTAAGGAAATGTTTCATGAAGAGACTACTTCGATTTTTTAGCGAGTATAAAAAAGAAATAGTGCTGGCACCGGGCTTCAAACTATTGGAGGCTGTATTTGAGTTGTTTGTGCCCCTGGTGATGGCTGCCATCATTGACAGAGGCATCGTTGCTGCGGACAGAAGCTTCATCGGACGGATGAGCCTTTGGTTGATTGTACTGGCGGCAGTGGGACTAACGGTGTCTGTGACGGCACAGTTTTTTGCTGCCAAGGCGGCGGTTGGTGTGTCTGCAAAATTAAGACAGGCCCTGTTTGAGCATATGCAAGGCTTTGATTTCACCCATATTGACCAGGCGGGAACTTCCGCCATGATTACCCGCATGACCAGTGACGTGAATCAGGTCCAGTCAGGCATCAATATGGTACTTCGCTTGTTCCTGCGTTCCCCCATCATCGTGTTTGGTGCCATGATCATGGCCTTCACCATCGATGTGAAGAGTGCACTCATCTTTGTGGTGGCGATTCCATTGTTAGCAATAGTGGTATTTGGCATTATGTGGATTACCATGCCCCTGTATAAAAAGGTCCAGAAGGCATTAGAACAGGTCCTTCGTCTGACCCGTGAAAACCTCACCGGTGTCCGTGTCATAAGAGCCTTCTGTGAAGAGAAGACAGAGATAGAGAAATTTGTGGACCATACGGAACGTCTGGCGGGATTGCAGACCTTTGTGGGACGCATCAGCGCAATTATGAATCCTGCGACCTATATTATCGTAAACGGAGCGACGATTGCGCTATTATACACAGGTGCAATCCAAGTAAACTTGGGCAATTTAACCCAGGGTGAAGTGATAGCCATTGTGAATTACATGTCTCAGATATTGGTGGAGCTGGTGAAATTTGCGAATCTGATGATTACGATCACCAAGGCTTTGGCCTGTGCGGACAGAGTGGCAGATGTGTTCGAGATTCCCAGCACGGATTTACAGAGAGTGAAGATGTTATACGGTGAAAACAAGGGCTTAGAGCATGCACCTTTTGTGGCTTTCGATCATGTGACCTATAGATATTCTCAGGCCGGTGCTGAGACCCTGCGGGACATCCACTTCAGTGTAGAACAAGGGGAAACGGTTGGCATCATTGGTGGTACCGGTTCCGGTAAAAGCACATTGGTACAGTTGATTGCAGGGTTGTATCCTGTGACAGAGGGTAAGGTCATGGTATCCGGGGTGAATGTGCAGGATATGGATCCGGATGTGTTGCGAAATATGATTGGCATGGTGCCCCAGAAAGCAGTGCTGTTTGAAGGAACCATTGCAAGCAATCTGGCCTTTGGAAAGGAAGAGGCCACAGAGGAAGAAATGTGGACTGCTTTAGAGCGGGCACAGGTCAAATCTGTGATAGAGGAAAAAGGCGGTTTGCTGGCGAGAGTGGCACAAAATGGCAAAAACCTTTCCGGTGGACAAAGACAGCGAGTGACCATTGCCAGGGCTTTGGTCCGTAACTCCGAGATTTTAATCTTAGACGATAGTGCCTCTGCACTGGATTATGCCACAGAGGCGGCCCTGCGCAAGGCAATTCGTGGCTTAGAAGGGCAGACCACTACCTTTATCGTGTCCCAGCGTGCTTCTAGTGTACGCCATGCGGACAAAATTATTGTGTTGGATGATGGGGAGATGGCAGGACTTGGTACCCATGAAGAATTACTTGCCACCTGTCCTGTATATCAGGAAATTTACGCTTCGCAATATTCCGTAGAAGAAAACACAGACAAGGGGGGCAAACAGTGATGATGCAAACCTTGAAAAAAGTCATGCAATATATCAAAAAATATTGGATTTGGGTGGGTGCTTCTATTTGCCTTGCCACCATCAGTGTGGTATTGACCCTTTATGTGCCTATTTTAATTGGTGATGCCATTGATTTCGTGGTGGACAAGGGACAGGTGGATTTTGCGTCCCTGGGGTCCATTTTGGTTCGTATGGGGATTTGCATTGCAGTAACTGCTGTAGCCCAGTGGCTGATGAATACCTGTAATAATCATATTACCTATCATGTGGTGCAGGACATCCGTGAGGATGCCTTCCGTAAGATTCAAAGTCTGCCGTTGAAAGATCTGGACAGAAAGCCGGTAGGAGATATGGTCAGCAGGGTGGTGGCAGATGTGGATACCTTTGCAGACGGTTTGTTGATGGGATTTACCCAATTTTTTACCGGCGTAATGACCATTCTTGGCACTCTGATTTTTATGCTGGTGACCAATGTTCCCATTGCCTTGGTGGTGATTTGTATCACCCCGGTTTCCTTTGTGGTGGCGAAATTTATCTCCACCAAAACCTATGCTATGTTTAAAGTGCAGTCAGAAACCAGAGCAGAGCAGACTTCCTTGATTGAAGAGGTAATCGGCAATCAGAAGGTGGTGAAGATGTTTTCCCAGGAAGACAATATGATGGAAAAGTTCACTGACATCAATGTTCGACTGGAGAGAAGTTCCCTGCGTGCAATTTTTTATTCCTCGCTGACAAACCCTTGTACCAGATTTGTCAATGCTTTGGTCTATGCAGGAGTGGGTGTGTTTGGCGCAATGTTAGCCATCAAAGGCGGTATCTCGGTAGGACGTCTGTCCTGTTTCTTGAGTTATGCCAATCAGTATACGAAACCCTTTAATGAAATTTCCGGTGTTATCACTGAGTTGCAGAATGCATTGGTCTGTGCAGGACGTATCTTTGCGTTGATAGAAGCGAACCCTCAGGTGCCGGAGGCGGAAGACGCGGTGGTGTTGCAGAAGGCAAAGGGCGAAGTGGTATTGGAGAATGTGGCCTTTTCCTACGATCCTGAGAAACCATTGATTCGAAATCTGTCCCTTCATGTGAAGCCGGGACAGCGTGTGGCAATCGTTGGTCCTACCGGATGTGGTAAGACCACCCTGATCAATCTTTTGATGCGTTTTTATGATGTAAATAGTGGAAGTATATGTGTTGACGGCGTGGATATCCGACATATGACCAGAGAGAGCCTACGGCAGAATTTTGGTATGGTGCTTCAGGAGACCTGGCTAAAGGAAGGTACCATTGCTGACAATGTGCGCATGGGTAGGCCGGAGGCAACGGATGAGGAAGTAATACAGGCCTGCAAAGATGCCCATGCCCATAGCTTTATCAAACGTTTGCCGGAAGGGTATCATACCTTGGTGGGTGAGAATGGCGGCAATCTGTCTCAGGGACAGAAGCAGTTGTTGTGTATTGCCAGAGTTATGTTGGCATTGCCCTCTATGTTGATTCTGGATGAGGCAACTTCCTCCATTGATACCAGAACGGAAATGCGGATTCAGAAGGCATTTGCTAAAATGATGGAGGGGCGAACCAGTTTCATCGTGGCACACCGACTTTCCACAATCTGCGAGGCAGACATTATTCTGGTAATGAAGGATGGAAATATTATCGAACAGGGTAATCATGAAACTTTGTTAAAGCAAGGTGGCTTTTATAAGGAATTGTACGAAGCACAGTTTTAACTGTGTTTGGAAATAAATATAAGTAGACACGAAAGAGAGGAGAAACACTCCTCTCTTTTTTTGCATAAAATAGTATAAAATATTTACAGGTGATCATTATGGCGAAAGTAGTCATCGATGCAGGGCACGGAGGCGTGAATCCCGGTGCGATATATAATGGACGCAGAGAAAAGGATGATGTGCTCCGACTTGCCTTGGAAGTGGGAGAAATATTAGAAAACAGTGGGGTGGATGTGGTCTACACACGCACCGAGGATATCTATGAAACGCCTTATCAGAAGGCCATGGAGGCCAATGCCGCAGGGGCAGATTATTTTATTTCATTGCATCGTAATTCCAGTCCTTATCCCAATCAATATACGGGTATTGAAACACTTGTGTTTAACCGTAATTCCAAAGCGGGGGACTTGGCCTCCAACATCAATGAAAGGTTGGCGGCGGTTGGTTTCCAGAACCAAGGGGTAAACGAGAGGAAAAATTTGTCGGTACTCAATGACACATCTATGCCGGCGGCATTGGTGGAAGTGGGATTTATCAATACAGATGCGGATAACCGATTGTTTGATGCGGAGTTTAACAACATTGCCATAGCAATTGCCCAGGGAATTTTGGATACATTGTAAAATTGACTTAAAAGTGAAGGTGCATAAAAATAGATAGAAAAATGCAAAGAGGTATGTTACAATCCTAAATGGAAATAAATAGAAAATAAGAAAGGACGTCCAAGGGAGAATGTGGCCTACGAAGAGGCTGTGGACGTAAAGGTATGAAAGATGACAATTTTTGATGTACTGAATGCAATCGGAGGACTGGCACTGTTTTTGTTCGGCATGCATATGCTGGGGGATGGATTGGCCAAGATGTCCGGTGGAAAATTAGAAAAGATTTTGGAGAAACTAACCAACACCCCTTTGAAGGCAGTGCTTGTGGGTATGGGAGTGACCGCAGTGATTCAATCTTCCTCCGCAACCACGGTTATGGTAGTTGGTTTCGTTAACTCCGGCATTATGAAGTTACAGCAGGCGGCAGGTATTATCATGGGTGCCAATATTGGTACTACAATTACCTCCTGGATTTTAGGCTTGGCGGGAATTGAGGATGGTTCCCTGCTTTTAAAACTATGTAAACCATCTTCTTTTGGTCCTATACTGGCTATTATCGGTGTGGGCATCATTATGTTCTCTAAGAAAGACAGGTTGAAAAACACTGCCATGATTTTGCTGGGCTTTACCATTTTAATGAATGGTATGGACGCTATGAGCAACGCGGTGAAACCATTACGAGATGTTCCTGAATTTACGAATATTTTGGTGCGTTTCTCCAATCCTTTTCTGGGATTGTTGGCAGGCGTGATTTTGACTGCAGTGATTCAATCTTCCTCTGCGTCGGTGGGTATTTTACAGGCCTTGTGTCTTACCGGAGCTGTGGGATATAATACGGCATTGCCCATCATCATGGGGCAGAATATCGGTACCTGTGTGACTGCTATGATATCCGGCGTGGGTGCCAGCAAAAATGCCAAAAGAGCATCCCTGATTCATCTATATTTTAATGTGATTGGTACCTCACTATTTATGATTGCATTTTATGTGATCAATGGTATCCGCCCGTTTGCTTTTATGGAACAGGCGGCCACCCCCTTTGGCATCGCAACCATTCACAGTATCTTTAATATCGTGGCAACCCTTGTATTGTTGCCTTTCTCTAAAGGCCTTGTGAAATTGGCTACCATTTCCGTGCGGGAGGATAGAAGGGACGAGAGCACTGACGAGGCATTGGCGCCTTTGCAGTATTTGGAACCCCGTTTTATGGAAATGCCTTCTCTGGCAATTGACCGTAGTAAAGCAGCTGCTATGGCTATGGCAGGATTGGCAAAAGAAACCTTTGAGCAGGCGTTGGAACTGTTTGGAGCATACGATGAGGCGAAGGCGGAACGGGTGGTAGAACTAGAGAGCATTATTGACCAGTACGAGGACCAAATCGGCAATTATCTGGTGAAGTTAAATCCCCAAGACATGACCAACGCAGATAGCCATTTGCTGACAGCAGTGCTTCATTGTATCGGTGATTTTGAGCGTATTTCTGACCACGCCCGCAATCTCAAGGAAGCGGCCCAGGAAATGTTTGAGAAGAAGATTTCTTTTTCGGAAGATGCCATGAAGGAGTTGGAAGTATTCAGCAATGCCGTGAGAGAAAGCTTGGATTACACAGTGAGAGGCTTTTGTGAAAATGATCCCGGTCTTGCTTCTCAGGTAGAGCCCTTGGAAGAAGTGGTGGATGCTTTGAACTTGGAAGTAAAGGCACGCCATATCGACCGTTTGAAACAGGGCAACTGTACCATCGAATTGGGATTTGTTCTCTCCGATATCAGTACCAACTTAGAGCGTATTTCCGACCATTGCTCCAACGTGGCCATTGCGGTACTCCAGCAGATGCGCGGTAATGAATTTGACGCCCATCACTATCTGGCATATCTGAAGCAGGAGAGCAATACCGAGTTTAAGGATAGCGTGCTCCGTTACAAAGAAAAATATCAGATGCCCTAATGGGACCTGATTTGTTTCTAATTCTTGTTCATTTTTTGAAGAATCAAGCATAGGATTACACAAAGAGGTATTGAGGAAATCCTATGAGTGATATCTTGAATAGAAATAAATCCGGCATCTTGTTTTTTGCCAAAGTATTATTGTTTTGCAGTATTTTGACAGCAGGATTGCTATTGTTACTTTCTTTTTTTCTCTATCAGTTTGGCTGGGGTGAGAGGGCTGTCTCGATAGCAGTCATCCTGATTTATCTGATTGCCACCTTTTTCGGCGGATGGATGGCGGGTGGCAGAATGGAAAAGAGGAAGTTCCTATGGGGACTGCTTGCCGGATGTCTTTATTATCTGTTGCTGTCTATCGTATCTGCTTTTGCAGGCGGTGGAGGAGAGGAGAATGGAAAATTCTTTTTGACCACCTTTGTGTTGTGCGCGGCAGGGGGAATGCTGGGCGGTATGTTTAGTAAGGGGCAGTAAAATTTTTGATAGAAGTTTTATGCAAGGTCCTTGCGGTTTTTCTTGACCAATAAGTTGTATAGTGTTAGCATCAAGGTGTACAGTTCAAGTGTACACCTTTTCTTTTGGTTCTTATATTCATTGTTAAGGTTCTCTTAACGCGAAAATCCAAAAGTTTGAAGACTAAATTGAATATGATAGGAGGATGTCTATGGAGGAAAAAACAGAAGTTTTGTCAGTGGACAATATTTACAACAGGGTTTATTTCATAAGAGGACAACAGGTGATGCTGGACAGTGATTTAGCCGAAATTTATGGGTATGAGGTAAAGCGACTAAATGAACAAGTGAAGCGTAATATTGCGAGATTTCCGGAGGATTTTATGTTTCAGTTGACGGAGGAAGAAGATGAAAACTTGAAGTCGCAAATTGCGACTTCAAGTTTGGAAAACAATAGTGATGCTGAAAACTTGAAGTCACAATTTGTGACTTCAAGTTGGGGAGGAAAAAGAAAACTTCCCTACGCATTTACCGAACAAGGCATTTACATGCTTGCAACCGTTTTACGAGGCGAGCTGGCAGAACAACAAAGCATTTTCATTATGCGTGCGTTCAGGGAGATGCGTCATTATATCAAGCATAATCAGCAGTTTGTTACACAATCCGAAATGAGATTGGTAACAGCGAAAGTATCTGAAATGACAGTTCAAATGGCTGGAATATCTGATAGACAAAAGAAAGCAGAAGAGAGTATTCAGGAAATTCAAAAGAGTATAGATTCGCTTAATGATAATTTTGTATCCGAGCATGATTTTAAAAACTTTGTAATATATAAAGGTCAAAAGTTCGAAGCAGATGTGGCATACATAGAAATTTATCAGCAGGCAACAAGCAGTATTTATGTGGTGGATGATTATATGAATACTAAGACATTACAACTTCTATCCCAGAAAAAACAGGGCGTAGAAGTCGTATTATTCACAGAAAACGGGCATGGCAGAAAGGGGTTGTTGACAACATCTTTGATTTGTGATTTCAACAATCAATATGGTCCACTTTGTATCAAGCCAAATCCCGATTGCCACGATAGGTTGATTGTACTTGATTATGGATTACCGACGGAACAAGTCTATCACTGCGGTGCATCAAGCAAGGATGCAGGAAGCAAACTTTGTGCTATCAATAAGATAGATAAAAGTATAATGATTCATCCAATAATTGACAAATTACTATTGTCATCGGATAAAACGATATAAACATTTGCGGTTGCAAAATGCGACCGCAAATGTTTCAAAAAAATTCATAACGAGATTTTCTTTTGGTTCTTATATTCATTGTTAAGGTTCTCTTAACCCGAAAATCCAAAAGTTAAAAAAGAACAATAGGGGAGTGATGCGTATGAGGGGGTAGTCTGTCTTTAGGACAGAATTTATTTTCGTACATATTGTGCGTGTGTGAAAAAAAGTATATAATACAGAAAGAAGGGAAAGAATTGAATAAAAAATCAGATGAATTCAGAATACAAGAAGGACTGCGTGAAGTAGCGGGACTATGCCTGTTGCATGATTCACTCATGAAGTTAGTTTTCAACAACAATATTGAAGCGACGGAACTTTTGCTAAATACGATACTGGCAAGAGAAGATTTACAGGTTATAAATGTATCTACCCAGCGGACCTTTATAAGTCCGTCGGTAAATGGACGAACAATCGTAATAGACATTTATGCTAAAGATGCAGAAGATAAAGTGTACAATGTTGAGGTGCAACGCAGCGATTCCGGAGCCGATGTTCGTAGAGCACGATTCCATAGTAGTATGATGGACGTGAATATGTTAGAGGCTGGACAATCATTTTCGGAATTACATGATTCGTATGTGATTTTTATTACGGAGAATGACGTGATGAAAAGAAATCTTCCATTGTATCACGTCAATCGAGTAATTGAAGAACTTGGGGAAGGCTTTTATGATGGGTCGCATATCATATACGTAAATGCTGCATATAAAGATGACAAACATCCAGTTGGAAGATTGATGCACGATTTCAGATGTACTGATACAAAAGATATGTATAACGAAGTACTTGCACAGCAGGTTAGATACTTTAAGGAGTCGGAAGGAGGAAAAGAGAATATGGTATGTAAATTTGAGGAATTGGCAAAGGAATGGGGAGCCGATATGGCACAAGACATGGCACAAGACATGGCACAAGACATGGCACAGGAAAGGATTCTTGAAAAAGCAAGAAGAGCTTTGGCAACAGGAAAATATTCGCCGGAGGAGATTGCCGAACTGTTTGAAATTGCAATGGAGGAACTTCTTGAAGAGGAATCCTTGCAATCAGTATAATAACATTACAAAGGATAAATAACTATTCCCGTCAGGGCGGTGCCTTTATAGGCATCGCCCTGTAGTATTTACTACAATCGAGCATAATGTTGTCTCTATTATTTCAAATGTCGGTGAGTATCCTTGACTAGACAGGCATTTTGTTGTACGATAGATGTACGTAATTTGTTTATATTTATTTGAAATTTTGATTATAAAAGTTGAAGTACTTGGCTACTGAAAATACCGATTGGAATGTGTAAAAGAATGAAGAATTCAAAGAATAAACACTTAAGAATCGCTATGATAGGGCATAAAAGGATTCCGTCCCGTGAGGGCGGAATTGAAATTGTTGTTGAGGAACTATCCACTAGAATGGCTGCTTTGGGCCATGATGTCATTTGCTATAACAGAGGTGGGCATCATGTGAGCGGCAAAGAGTTCGACCGGATAAAGATGCCTATATATAAGGGGGTCACACTCAAGACGGTTCCAACGATTCATCAAAAGGGTCTTGCGGCAATGAGTTCTTCTTTTTTTGGTGCAATCACGGCAGCTTTCAGTCGTTGTGACGTAGTACATTTTCATGCAGAGGGACCCTGCGCAATGTTGTGGATACCTAAATTCATGGGCAAGAGATGCGTGGCGACAATTCACGGCCTGGATCATCAAAGAGCCAAGTGGGGTAGGTTCGCCAGCGCCTATATTATGCTGGGTGAAAAGTGTGCAGTTAAATTTGCGGACGAGATTATTGTTCTTTCGGAAGGTGTTCAGAAGTATTTCAAAGAGACATATAACCGAGAGACGAGATTCATACCAAATGGTGTGAATCGCCCGGAAATTAGAGAGGCGCAGCTTATAAAAGATAAGTTTGGCCTTGAAAAAGATGAGTATATTCTCTTTTTGGGAAGAATTGTTCCCGAAAAGGGATTGAGGTATTTGATTGAAGCATTCAAACAGGTTCAGACCAACAAAAGGCTTGTTATTGCAGGAGGTGCATCTGATACCGATGAATTCTTAGCAGAGCTTCAATCAATGGCAAAGGACGATCAGAGAATCATATTTACCGGGTTTGTGCAAGGACAGATGCTGGATGAATTATATAGCAATGCTTACGTGTACACACTTCCAAGTGACTTGGAGGGTATGCCGCTTAGCTTGCTGGAGGGCATGAGCTACGGCAACTGTTGTTTGGTGTCTGATATCGACGAATGCGCTTCTGTTGTGGAAGACAAGGCTGTCGTGTTTAAAAAGTCTCATGTAGAGGATTTGAGAAGTAAAATGCAGATGCTTTGCGATGATCAAAACCTTGTTGCCGGATATAAGAACGGCGCTGCTGATTTTATCTTTGAGAAGTATAACTGGGACGATGTTACAGCAGAAACATTAGAACTATATCGAAAATGAAAGAGCGTAAGAAAATGAAAGTATTGATGATAAATAAATTCCTGTATCCGAATGGTGGCTCTGAAACATATATATTTAAATTAGGTGACCATTTGAAATCTCAGGGACATGAGGTTGAATACTTTGGTATGGAACATCAAGGTCGCTGTGTCGGCAATAGAGTAAATGCATACACATCTGATATGGATTTTCATGGCGGTAGCAAGTTGGCAAAGTTGACCTATCCGCTGAAGACAATTTACTCTTCCGAGGCACGTATCCAACTGAGAAAAGTACTTGATGATTTCCAGCCGGATGTTTGCCATTTGAACAATTTCAATTATCAATTGACTCCCAGTGTGATTCTGGAAATTGTGAAGTGGCGCAAGCAGACCGGAAGGACGTGTAAGATTGTCTTTACGGCACACGACTACCAACTTGTATGTCCGAATCACATGATGAATAACCCTAATACACATCACAATTGTGACAAGTGCTTGGGGGGGAAGTATACAAACTGCATAAAAGGCAAATGCATTCACGGTTCTACTGTGAAATCGGCAATCGGTATGATGGAAGCCTATTTTTGGAAACTGAAAGGTGCTTACAAGTACATCGACACCATGATTTGTTGTTCTGAATTTATGAAGAGCAAGATGGACAGCAATCCGCTGTTTGCAAAAAAAACTGTTGCAATGCACAATTTTATAGATAAGGTGCACTGGAAGGAAGTAACAAAAAAGGATTATGTCCTTTACTTTGGCCGTTTCTCTGAGGAAAAGGGGATTGGTACACTTATCAAGGTTTGCAAGGAACTGCCGGATGTGAACTTTATCTTCGCCGGTACCGGGCCGCTGGAAGACAGTATCAATGGAATCGGTAATATCAAGAATGTTGGGTTTCAAAAAGGTGAAGCGCTTGAAAAACTGATTCGAGAGGCTCAGTTCTCCATTTACCCGTCTGAGTGGTATGAAAACTGCCCGTTCTCAGTTATGGAATCTCAGATGTACGGCACACCTGTTTTAGGTGCTGACATCGGTGGTATCCCGGAACTGATTCGGGTCGGAGAGACCGGTGAGCTGTTTGAGAGTGGAAATGCAGAGGATTTAAGGAGTAAGATCCGGAGACTTTGGGACGATAAGGAACTATGCGAGAAATACAGTATGAACTGTAAGGACATCAGTGTCGATACCATTGGGGAGTATTATGAGAAAATTATGAAAATGTATCAGTAAGACTGCGGAGCAATAGTTGTCAGCGGTATTGAGATTGGGATTGGCGCGGCAATAGGAACTTGTGCTGTGATGACGCACAAGTTTAATTCTAATGATATTGTTGTAGGAAGTCCTGCAAGGAGCGTAAGAATTAAAACTGGAAAAAATATAGGTTTGAAAGATGAAAGTTAAGGAAGAATAAAGATGCGTGTAGGAATTTTAACTTTATTCCACGGAAATAATAACTGGGGCGGAAATCTTCAGGGATATGCTTTAAAAACTTATATCGAAGAAAATTTTAATGATGCCAAGGTTGACCTGATAAAGTATAGTTCAGGGGTGAATGTTGTCTATAAAAGTAAAATTGAGCAAGTGACACAGTATGGGGCGACTGAAATATTAAAAAAAATTCTAGAACGAGTAATTAAAAGGAAAACGCCTGCTGATGGAATTTTTAAGAAGAGAACAGAACTTTTTGAGGAATTTCAGTGGAGGTATTTGACAAATGATCATGTGTATGGTGATGAAGAACTGCAAAAGCTAGCAGATGAATATGATTGCTTAATTTGTGGATCTGATCAGATTTGGAATCCTAATGTAGCACGACCAGGGTTCTTTTTGAAAGATATAACAGGGACAAGAAAGGTTTCATATGCAGCAAGTATTGCCAGAGATAGGCTTTCTAAAAAGGAAGCCACCGCAATGATTCCTCTGATTGAGAAATTTGATTTTGTTTCAGTTCGAGAAAAAACGGCAAAAGTAATTTTGGATAGTTGTTTTAAAGAAAAAAAGAAAACATATGTAGTTTTGGATCCTGCTCTTATGCGTACAAAGGAGCAGTGGTCTGAATTTATAGGACCTGATAAATATGAGACAGAGCCATATGTTCTTATGTTTTTCTTTTCTGATAGTTCGAAATATCGTAACTATATTGAAGAGTATTGTCAGAATTATGGAATGAAGTTGATTGGAATTCCGCATGCAGCCACCTACATAAAAAGTGATGAGACCGGTAATTACGAGAAAGCTTATGATGTGGGACCGATTGAGTTTTTGAGGCTCTTCCGTGATGCATCGTATATTTTTACGGATTCTTTCCATGGCGCAGCTTTTTCAATTATATTTCAAAAACAGTTTTGTGTATTTGAACGCGATAAAAATAATAAAACATCAAAAAATTCTCGCTTATATGATTTAATGGCTAAATTTCAACTGTCGAATCGTATGATAAAGAACATTGAAAACGTTGACAATATATTGAATAAGGAAATAGATTACAAAGAAGTAGACGCTATTTTAGAAAAAGAAAGAATTGCATCAAGGGAATTTTTGAAAACTGCATTGGGGACTGTGACAGAGAAAAGAAAAAGGCAAGAGGTAACAGTTGCAGATTTTGAAAAAAAGATGTGCTGTGGATGCGGATTGTGTACGCATGTGTGTCCTAAAAAATGTATAAGCCTGAAGATTGATAAAGAAGGATTTTATTATCCTGTTGTGGAGACAAGCCAGTGTGTGAAATGCGGCCGTTGTGTTCAAAAATGTGTACAATGCATGAGCAGCGAAGCTCCTTTAACAGAAACATATATTGGATATAACCCTGCAGAATCTATCAGAAAAGAAAGCTCCTCTGGCGGCATCTTTAATGCAATAGCAAGCACATTTATTGACAAAGGCGGAGTTGTTTATGGCGCGGCGTTTGGTGATGATTATTCTGTAAAACATGTAAGGATAGAAAGCAAAGAAGAGCTGTCGGCAATTATGAAGTCAAAATATGTTCAAAGTCAGTTGGAACATATTTTTGAGGCCTTGGCTTTGGATCTAACGCAGGGGCGGGCTGTTTTATTTTCGGGAACCCCGTGTCAGGTAGCTGCTATTTGTCGTTTTGGGGATGGTTTGAAGTTAAGAGATAAACTATATACGGTTGACTTTATTTGTCATGGTGTGCCATCACCAGGAGTATGGGAGTCTTATTTAGACTATATCTCCGAAGAATCAGAAGTTCACGAAGTGAACTTTCGAGATAAAAGCCATGCCGGGTGGCATGACTATTATCTTCATATAGAGTATGGAGATAATAAACAACTGAACGAAAGCCACGAACTAAATAGTTATATGCGGTTATTCCTTTCGAATAAAAATATTCGACCATCTTGCTACCACTGCAATTTTAAAGCCAGTAATTATATGTCCGATATGACTTTAGGGGATGCATGGAAAATTGAGAAAGAATATGAACCATGGGCGGATGATAAAGGAACCTCGCTTTTTGTTGTTAGAAGTCATAAAGGGAAAGAAATTCTTGATTCTTGTAATGCTTGCCTGAAGTTGAGAAAATCTGATTATGACTTCTGGTCAAAAATGAATCCGTCTCTGGCGAAAAAAACTCTAGTAGGAAGTGGTAGAAAAGAGTTGTTTTCAGATTTTTCAAAGATGGAAAGAAATAGCTTTTGGAAAAAATACAGCCGGGTTTCAAAAAAGAGAAGAATTCGTTATGTATTAAAGAAGCTTGCTAAATTGACAGGTATAGAAAAAACTTTAAGAAAAAGAATGTGATTCTATATCTTAAGAAGCAAAGAGAAAGAACAAGAAGGATATGAAGGGATTGATGCCGACATATATCTTCAAGGAGTATGCAGTCATCTGTGGCACAATAGTGTTCTCGGTATGTGCTAAGTGGTTCATAAATAAAATTGAAACATTCTTAAAAGAGAGAGTAAAGCATAGGAGAGTTAGTCATGTCTAAAGAAAAGAAGTTAAATGGTACGGTCATCGTCACTTATCGTTGCAATGCTCGTTGCTCTATGTGCAATCGCTATAAAGCTCCTTCTAAACCTGAGGAAGAGATTTCTATTGAGACGATCCGTAAGTTGCCGAAAATGTACTTTACCAACATTACCGGAGGGGAACCGTTTATTCGTACGGATTTACCTGAAATTGTACGTGAACTCTATAAAAAGAGCGACCGAATTGTTATTTCTACTAATGGATTCTTTACTGACCGTATTGTGTCTCTTTGCAAGGAGTTTCCCAATATTGGTATTCGTATTTCTATTGAAGGACTGGAACAAACCAACAACGAGATTCGAGGGTTGCAAGATGGCTACAACCGTGGCTATACCACCTTGAAGAAACTTCGTGAGATGGGTATGAAAGATGTCGGATTTGGTATGACTGTGCAGGACAAGAATGCCCCTGATTTGGTTCCATTATACGAGATTTCTAATGAGATGGATATGGAATTTGCTACTGCCTCCTTGCATAATAGTTTTTATTTTGTGGAAGCAAAAAATATTATCAAAGACCGTCCTATGGTTGCACAGAACTTTGAAGACTTGGTTAACAGGTTACTGAAGTCCAACAGTCCTAAGAAGTGGATGCGTGCTTACTTTAACCATGGTCTGATCAATTACATTTACGGTCAGAAACGCCTGTTGCCTTGTGATATGAGTTTTGATACCTTTTTTATTGATCCGTATGGGGATGTGATGCCTTGTAATGGAACCAAGGATAAAGAGGTTATGGGTAACCTAAACCGCCAGACTTGGGATGAACTTTGGAATAGCCCTGAAGCAGAGACTGTTCGTAAGAAGGTTCGCTGCTGTGATCGTGACTGCTGGATGATTGGTTCTGTTTCTCCTGCAATGCACAAATACATCTGGGTTCCCGGTATGTGGGTTGTATGGCATAAGTTCAAGGCGCTGTTCATGAAAAAGCCATATTCTATGTATGAGAGTAAGATAGTTCGCGATTATCGTGATGGTAAAGTCACTAAGGAGGAACTGGACAAGTGTAGCACTTGCGATATGTGTGCAATTATCAACGATGGATTGAGTGAAGAAAGTAAGGCACAACTGATTGGTAAGACTGGCGAGGAAATTGTGGACGCTGATATTGCGCAACAGATGGAGAAGAAGTAAGGAGAGAGGAATGAAACGCGCACTAATAGTAGCAGCTACGGGAGGATTTCTGAAAGGATTTTTGACTTCCGATATGAAATTACTACAAGAAATGGGATATGTAGTTCACTGCGCAGCAAATGGAACTTCAGTATCAACCTTTGTGCCGGAAGAATTCTTTGCATCTATTGGAGTTTTGTTTCATCAAATCGACTTCTCTTCGACATCTCCAATCAGTAAAGAAAGCTTAACAGCATATAAGCAATATAAAGCTCTTTTAGCACAATATCAGTTTGATTTAGTACATGTTCACACGCCTATTCCTGGAGCAATTGTAAGAATTGCAACCATGAATGAGCGGGAAAAAGGATGTATTGTGGTATATACTACGCATGGATTGACCTTCCCAAAAGGCTCTTCTTTAAAAACGAAAATAATTTATGGTGGAGTGGAATGGCTCTGTTCGTGGATGACAGATGGAATTATAACCATTAATAGAGAAGATTACGCGCAAATGAAAAGAATGGCTTGTAAAAATGTCTATCATATTAATGGTGTTGGAGTCGATACGTCAAAATACCATGAATGCAAAATTGATCGAGCAAGCTATCGTAAATCATTGGGGCTTTCAGAAAGTGATATTGCAATTTTGGAAGTTGGAGAATTATCTGTACGAAAGAATCATAAGGTTATAATTGATGCGTTGGCAAAGATAAATGATAACAGGTATGTGTTTTTAATTTGCGGAAAAGCAATGACAAATTCAGGTACTTATGATTTTCTGCAAAAATATGCGGAAGAAAAAGACATAAGAGTGATTTTTCTTGGATTTAGAAAGGATATTCCGGAAATAAATCACTGTGCCGATATGGCAGTTCTTCCTTCGCTACGAGAAGGACTTGGATTAGCTGGAATTGAAGCGTTAGCGTCTGGGATTCCAGTTGTGGGTAGCGATGTTCAGGGAATTAAAGACTATGTTGTAGACGGCGTGACAGGATATCTTTGTGAGCCTACAGATGCAGAAGCTTTTGCCAATAAAATTAAAATGCTAAGTGATTGCAAATTGAGAAACTCGATGAAAGAAGATTGCGTGAAGAAGGCAGAAGAATTTAGGATGGAGATTTCCCATC